>JALUAM010000001.1 GCA_027051095.1 Acidilobaceae archaeon
CCTCAGGGAGGTCATGGGCAGGCTGTACTCCGAGAGCGGCCTCGGGGAGCCAAGGCTTGAGGTGGGCGGCGACGGGCTGGCGAGGGTCTCGGGGAGGCTGGTCGGGGCCGCGTCCCCGTCGAGGGCGTGTGTAGGCCCTCTTGCGGGCATAGCGCTGCTCCTCATAGAGGAGGGGCTCAGGGCCGCCGAGAGGGGTGTGACTCCCAGGCTCCCCTTCTGGATGACCCCCACGCAGGTGGCCGTGGTGCCTGCGAGGGGCGGCGAGGACGCCGCCAGGAGCATGTACCGGTGGCTTAGGTCTGTGGGTGCCAGGGCGGTCCTGCTAGAGGAGGGCGGGCTAGGCCAGAGGATAAGGGAGGCGGGCAGGTCCTGGGCCTCGATAGTGGCGGTGGTTGGCTCTAGGGAGGCGGAGACGGGCACCGTGACGGTTAGGCGCCGCTGGGAGCCGGGCAGGCAGGAGACAGTGACTCTCGATGAGTTTAAGGAGGAGGTCCTAGGCCTCCTATCTAGGCAGCCCTCCCGAGCCTAGGCGGGTTTACCGTTTAAACGTTACCCCCGCCAGGCCCGGAGCTTTCCCTCTAGAGCTCCGAGGGCCAGGTACTACCACTTGGCCCTCTCAGGAGCCGCCCCTTCCTGGCGGGGTGCCGGGGTGAGCTGAGGTCTTGGTGAGAGTGTTCCTGGTGATGCCGGACCTCTCTCCCGCCAAGGTGGCTGCTCTCTGCAAGGCGGGCGCCCCCGACGTGCTGGTAAGCTATAGCACCCTGCTGTGGAAGCCCGTGACGCTGGAGAGGCTGAGGGGCGCCTGGCGGAG
This sequence comes from Acidilobaceae archaeon, assembly GCA_027051095.1. GTDB lineage: Archaea > Thermoproteota > Thermoprotei_A > Sulfolobales > Acidilobaceae > Aeropyrum. Next base: position 812 of record JALUAM010000001.1, read on the forward strand.
CGGCTGCCTGGGCTCTGTAATGCTTGACAGCGGGGCGTATCACCATGCGCGGGGGGAGCTGAGCGTCGACGTGGGAAGCTACGCTGGCATGGCGTGGAGCCTGGCGAGGGAGGGCCTGGCAGGCTACGTGGTCGCCCCGGACGTACCCGGCGACCCCGGCGAAACCCTCAGGAGGACGCTGGAGTTCTCGTGGCTATACCCCGGGGAGTTCGTGCCGGTGGCGCAGCCCCCCAGGGGGGCCCCTGACCCCAGGGCGCATGCCGGCGAGCTTCAAAGGCTGGCTGGCGAGGGGCTCCTGGATAGGGCACCCCGCGTCCCCGGCGGCAGGCTGGTGGGCTTGGGGGGCCTAGACGGGGCCAGGAGGAGGGCTGGCTACGTCACCGGCCTCCTCGAGGCGGTGGAGGAGCTTGGCCTGGGGGTGAGGGTTCACCTCTTCGGGGCAGGCGCTAGGCTATTGAGGAGCATAGCGCGCAGGGGCCTCACGCGCCTGGTGCACAGCGTTGACACCAGCGGCTGGCTCGCGGAGATAATGTTCAGGAGGAGGAGCGTCTACGCCGCCCACACCACCATCGAGGCTAATGTGGCCGCGATAGAGGGGTACCTGGGCAGGCTTGCCACAGCACTCGAGGGCTCCTAGCCGCCCCCGCTCTCGGGCTCCTCGCCACGCTCTTGCTGGCTCCCCTCGTGCTCTCCGTGCTGCTCTGCCCCCTCAGCCTCGCCGTAGTAGAGCCTCCTGTAATAGTACCTCTTGAGCTTCCTCTTCTTAGCCAGCCACGCCTCGAATTCTTCCAAGGAGCCAGGCACCCCCTACCCATGCTTATGCCTTGATATCTTGTCGACCATCACTAGAAGCGGCACCCTCCTCTCGGGCGCAGCCAGCCCGGCTATCAGGGCCTCGCCCCTGGCGGGCTCCAGGTCTGGTAGCCTCTCTACTATCTCGGCCGCTACGCTCTCAACGCCCCTCTTTATCGTCGATAGGTCGTCCGGGTTCGTAGTCCTCAGGAGTATGCTCGTGGCGGCCTGGCTGAGCACGCCCGCGTCTATGAAGGCCGGCCTCTGGGTAACTAGCCAGAGGCTCAGGCCCCACTTTCTCCCCTCCCTGGCTACCCTCAGGAGCGCCCTCTTCGTAGCCTTGTCCTCGTCTGAGGGCGCGAGGTTGTGGGCTTCCTCTGCCACCAGGACCGTTAGCCTGTCCTCCTCGAACCTGCCCACGTGGAGGGCGAAGAGCCTCCTCACCAGGGTTGCCAGGAACACGTCGACGTCGCCGCTACTGGGAGGCGCCAGGTGGATTACTGTGAAGCCCGTCATAAGCCTCCTCATCATTTCGTCGAATATGACGGTGTCTACCATCTCGCTCGTGAGCCTGTCTATCTTCCTGAGAGCGTTGAGCGCGCTAGTCAGGGTCTGAGTCGCTATGCTGGAGAGGTCCAAGACGGCCCTAGCCAGCCCCTCAATCCTCTCCCTGAGCTCGTCGAGGCCGCTCCCCGCCACTATCTTGCAGGCTGCGGCCTTCTCGGACTCCGCCCTGGGGTCGGCTAGGCCGTAGCGGTAGGCCTCCCAGGCCATGTACCTCTGTAGGGCGAAGAAGAGGTCTCTCGCCCTGGACTGCGAGACCCTCATGTGCTCTGGGTACAGGAAGGCCGCCCACTTGGAGGCGGCGTCCTCTAGACGGGCGGCCCCCTCACAGTAGCGCCTGTGCGCTTCAAGGGCGTCCGCGAGCTGCTTAGGCGGCCCGCCCTTGCCCTGGTCCCTCGCCAGCTGCGCCATCCTTGCTGTGAAGGCGCTGGGATTCTGCTGCCAGGCGCTGAGGACGTGTATGAGCAGCTTTATCCCGTAGACGTCGTCGCCGTGGAAGAGGTCCAGGGCGGAGGCTAGCTCTGTGATCAGCAGCGGGAAGTACTCGCTCCTCGTGCCGCTGAGCTCAATCATCGAGTCGACGTCCATGAAGGCAGGGAGGGGTAGGGCGGCTACTAGGACCTCAGAGGAGCCGACCAGCCTGTACGCCCCGCTGTAGCTGACGCCCCTGAAAGCTACCCTCACGGAGCGCGGGTCGCAGCCCGGCTCAGCCTTGGAGTGGAGCCTCTCGAAGTCCGTGAATACAAGCGCGTCGACAGCCATCCCCAGCCTCTCCGAGAGCCTGCACGCCAGCTCGGCTACCCCCGAGAGGAGGTCCTCCCTGCCTGTGCCCCTGCCGCGGGACGCCTCGTAGGGTATAAGCACTGTGACCCTGCTCGGCCTCTCGTGGGGCGGCTCGGCTGCGTAGGCCTGGGGGTTGAATACAGCGTCTATTAGTGGGACGACGTCCTCCCTCGAGTAGGGGTAGCCTGTGTACTCGCCGGCCACGTCGAAGACTACTATGCCGCCCTTAGGATACCCTATCGATGACCTGCGCCGCGAGACCTCGAAGACCAGCCTCTTCACGGTCTCAGTCTTACCCGCCCCCGTCTGCCCCAGGATTGCTAGGTGCGTAGTGAGCCTCTGAGGCACCATGTAGACCCGCACCTCCGGGTTGTAACTGAGCCTCCCCACGTAGAGGCCCGAGGACTTGTAGTCGCCCTGGAACCTGCCGTGGAGCAGCCTCTCGAGCCAGCCGGGGTCAGGGTAGGACATCCTACTGAAGGGCCTCGGGGGCCTGTCGTAGGGCTCGAGGAGAGGCTTCCCCCCGCTGTCCGATACCACCCCGAGTACCGTTAACTCGACGCTCATTATGCTACTCCACCTCACCAGCTCCTGGGTGGGGCTGGTGATCTCGTCTAACACCCTCAGCGCGTCCTCAAGCCTAGAAGTCTGGACCATGAGGCCCTCTAGCAGCTTCCTTAGCCTCTCGACGTCGAGGGCGGGGTGAGGGGTCTCCTCCTTGACGTTAGAGACCATGGCTAGGTACGTCGAGCCGCTGGTGTAGTCTCTGATCGCCACTAGCGTGCCGTACCTGACCACGGCGTCGGCGGGCCTCAGGAGTACGCCCTCGACCACGCTGTAGGATTTGATGCTGGTTGTGAACCCAGTAACGCCCTGGTCGGCCCTCTGCAAAGAGCCCACGCCTCCCAGTAGGCCCAGCCGTTAGGGTGGGCCCGGCGGGTCTAAAACCGGGACGCTAGCTGATCAGCCTCCTCCTTAGCGAGAAGGTCCTCAGGAACGTAGAGTAGGGCACTACCCTCCTGCCCAGGCTCTCGAGGAGGGCTCTCAGAGCCGAGACGTCCCAGCCCGTGACCCTGCTCCACTGGTCTGCCACTATCAGCGGGGCGGGCGCGCCGTAGAGCGTGGCCTGGGCCTGGGTGTAGATGTGGCTTACTATCTTCTCCACAGACCTCTGCCCCTCCACGTACTCCAGCTTCACTGGGTGCCTGACCTTGACCATCTCGGCTACCAGCTGCAGGCTGGAGGGGCCTCCCAGCCTGGATGCAAGGGCTCTCAGGTCCTCGCAGGTGGGCGTGGGGTCGAGGAATATATACGACATCATGAAGCCCCTCACCGCCCTGCCCACCCTCTCCTCGTCCATGCCCGCGACGCTCGAGTCGCCTATGTTGAGCCTGAACGACTCCAGGGCGGGGGGCTCCACGAGGCCGCCCTTGTCTATGGGCCTGGTGGCCACGTCCACCCTGGGGCCGAAGAGGAACCTGTACATCATGAGCGGCTCGACGTCGCTTGAGACGCCCAGCCTGTCAAGGACCTGGCTCCTGTAGAAGGCCCCCACAAGCCCCCCATAGCCGAGGGACTTGGCCGCCTCCCTCAGAGCCTCGGGGGGGTCGGAGGCTCCCGGGTCAAGCGAGCGGGCTAGGACCTTCTCGAAGACCCTGGGCAGGCCATACCTCACATCAGCCATGTCGACGCCCCACCATGACATGCAGGCCCTCGCCTCCTCCACCACGTCGCTGAAGAGAAGGGCCGCCGTGAGCCTGTCTCTCCTAGAGTACTCCTCCGCGGCGAGCGCGGCCAGGTGGAGGGTCATGTACCTAGTCCTCTCCAGGTCCTCGGCGACGGCTACTATGGAGGAGCCGCCGCCCACCTCCTCCTTGATTCTCTCGAGCAGCAGGGCCGCGGCTATCCCAGCGTTACACCTCCTCTTAGGGTCGGAGGGGCTTGCCACCGCGGAGAGGGCGGCTATCTCAGACGCCTCGCCCTTGTCCATAAGCGAGTAGAGCAGGACAGCCCTGAGCTCGTCGCAGTCCACGTTGTAGACCCTAGTGTTGAAGTAGATGCCTATTTGCTGTAGGAGGGCCCCGTGCCTCACGACCAGCGCGTCGCCGCCACTGGGCCCCCCGCGCCTTGCAAGGGCTAGGGCTAGCGCAAGCTCAGCCAGGTAGCTGGCGGCCTGCTTAGCCCTCTCATCGCCCACCACGGGCAGGAGCGGCATGACCCCCCCGCGGGACCCAGTCACGGGGTGCAGGACCCTCTCAACAAGCCTGCCCCCGCGGTCGCACCTCTCGACCACCGCAGCCTTGATTATGAAGCCCTCAACCCCGCTCCTCTCGTCCCTGGCCCACCTGCTACCGAGGTCGACGTAGTACTCGCACTCCCACTCGCTACCTATCAGCGGCTCCACCTGGAGGCCGGCGCCGGGGAAGCCCTCCCTGAGAAGGGGTTCTCCTCGCAGCCTCTCGAGGCCCCGGGCCGCCAGGGCCATAGCTGTTACTCCCAGCTCGGGGGCAGCGTCGACGAAGCTCAACCGCCCCCACCTTCCTCCTCGTCAACCCTACCCTCCACGACGTGGAATGTGTTGCGCCTGCAGTGGGGGCAGTAGTGGTAGAGCCTGCCCATGTCCTCCAGGTTGAAGCTGACCCTGAGCGTCCAGGTCTTGCCGCACTCGATGCACCTTAGAGTCCAGCCGGTCACAGTTTAAGCCCTCCATCACTTCTAGGGACGTTCCTGGAGGGTTAAGGGTGCCATCTTCGTGACTGGGAGGAGGGTGCAGTACCTCGGCAGGCATATAATGATCAAGGGTGTCTTCGCCGACAAGCTACTCGAGGGCAGGAAGAGCACTACTATACGCCTAGGGATAGTGAAGCCCAGGTATAGGGAGGTGATAATACACGGCCACGGCAGGCCCCTGGCGAAAGCGGAGATCGTGGGGGTCAAGGTTAAGAAGGTTAGGGAGCTCAGCGACGAGGACGCTAGGAGGGATGGGTTCTCCAGTGTTGAGGAGCTGCTGGAGGCCCTGAGGAAGGTTTACGGCGACTTCGGCCCGGACGACCCGGTAACTATTATAGAGCTTAGGGTCACCCAGAGGCTTGACCAGCTGGACAGCGACGACCCCTACCTGGGCCTGGAGCCCGCTGACATAGCGAGGCTAGCCCTACGATACCTCAGGGAGGACCTCAGCGAGGAGGAAGTGAAGATCCTGGAGGACCTGACGAGGACCAACAGTATACGCTCCACGGCGGTAAGGCTCTACGGTTCCATAGAGAGGAGGTTCAGGGTTAGGAGGGCCCTTAGGAGGGCGCTCGAGGAACTGTTGAGGAGGGGTCTCATAAGGGCTAGGAGGCCCAGGGGCAGCGCCATAAGATAGTTTAAATCTCGAAGGTAAAACCCTAGCTTCAACGGCCCCAGGGGAAGGGTGTGAGCTGTGGCTTCTAGGCCTCCCAAGGACAGGCCCCTCGAGGCCGAGGACATTCTAAGGATAACCTTCATAGGCAACCCTCAGATATCTCCTGAGGGCGACTTGGTAGCCTACGTGGCTGGCAGGGCCGACTTGGAGTCAAACAGCTACAGGTACTCCATATGGGTGGCTGACGAGGAGGGCTTCAGGCCCCTCACGGGGGGCCCCGGTGACAGGTGTCCCTGCTGGAGCCCTGATGGCAGGCTGGTGGCATTTGTAAGGAGGGAGGAGAAGGGCTCGGGGATATACGTCGTCCCCCGAGAGGGAGGGGAGCCGTGGAGGCTTCACTACAGCAAGTGGGGCGTTGGGAGGATCCAGTGGAGCCCGACAGGCGATTCGATAGCGTTCACCGTGAGAGAGCCTATCGACGGGGATAAGTGGAAGCCGTATAATGATAGGGACAGGATGGTCGTGGATAGGATACCCGTGTGGTTCAACGGGGAGGGCTGGGTGTTCGACAGGTTCAATCACCTATACGTAATCAGCTACCCGGGGGGCTCTGAGCAGCTAGTGGTGGGCGGGAGGGTCGAGGTAGTAGACTTCGACTGGAGCCCCGACGGCAGGCAGCTGGCAGTCGCGGTCGCAGAGGACATGCTCAGGCCCTACAGCCACAGGGTCTATGTGATAGACGTGGAGAGCGGCGAGAAGAGGCTGCTCGCCGAGGGCTTCACCGTGGCTGCCCTCAGGTGGGAGCCCACCACCGGGTCGAGGATAGCGTTGAGGGCTCATAGGAGGGAGAGGGGCTTCACAACCCACTTCAAGGTCTACGTTATGGACGCTTCGACCGGCGAGTACGAGTGCCTCACCTGCGAGCTAGACAGGAACACCGCCAACGCTGTGAACAGCGACGTCAGGGGGCCCAGCTGCCTGAAGCTCCTCGAGTGGACCCGGGCGGGCGAGATCCTCTTCCCCGTATCCGACGGGGGCAAGGTGCACGTGTACAGGGTGAAGGGTGAGGGCGAGCCGCAGCCACTCCTAGAGGCTGACGCGGAGGTTATAGACGAGTTCTCCGCGTCCAGGAGCGGGGAGGACATAGCGTTCACCAGCATGACCCCCACGAGGCCCCTCGAGGTCTTCATATACAGGAGGGAGAGGGGGGAGAGGGTCAGGCTGACCTCCCATAACGCGTGGGTCGAGGGCAGGCTCCTCGCGGAGCCCAGGCACTTCACAGTGGAGAGCCCGCACGGCGGGCTCATAGACTTCTGGATACTGCCTCCCGCCAGGGAGCCCGAGTGCGATAGGTGCGTGCCCTGGATACTCTACATACACGGGGGGCCCAAGACGAGCTACGGCTACAGCTTCATACACGAGTTCCACGTCTACAGCGGCATGGGCTTCGCGGTCGTGTACTCAAACCCGAGGGGTAGCGACGGCTACAGCGAGGAGTTCGCGGACCTGAGGGGAAGGTACGGCGAGGTCGACTTCGACGAGCTAATGAGGATCGTGGAGGAGCTAGAGAGCGTCTATCCTCAGGCGGACCCCGAGAGGGGGGGAGTGACAGGGGGCAGCTACGGCGGCTACATGACCAACGTGATAGTGACTAAGACAAAGCTGTTTAAGGCCGCCGCGACGCAGAGGAGCTGCAGCAACTGGATAAGCTTCTACGGAGAGAGCGACATAGGCTGGTACTTCGCCCCCGACCTCCTGGCCACGGGTGCCCCCTGGGAGAACCCCGACTCCTACATAAAGGCGAGCCCCCTCTTCAAGGCGGATAAGATAGAGACGCCGCTCCTCATAATACACGCGCTCGAGGATTACAGGTGCCCCGCGAGCGAGGCGCTACAGCTCTACACCGCGCTCAAGGTCCTAGGCAAGGAGGTCAAGCTAGTGCTCTTCCCGGGCGAGAACCACGACCTCTCGAGGAGCGGCAGGCCCAGGCAGAGGCTTGCAAGGCTTAAGACCCTGACGGAGTGGTTCGCCGAGAAGCTGGGCGGTGAGGAGACGCGGGGGTCTGAAGCCGCCTAGGCCTAACGGGCCTGGCGGCGCTGTTGAGGGCGTCCTAGACCGAGCCCTCCCCTCCTCAGAGTATCTTTAAAGTCTTACGCTACCCCGCGTAACATGGTATTCGCGGGGGGAGGGAAGGGTATGTCCATAGAGCCCCAGAGGCCCAACGTGGTCCTCGTGGGCAAGAAGGAGCCTATCCAGTACGTGATGGCTATTATCAAGCTCTTCCAGGACGGCTTCGAGGAGGTGATAGTGAGGGCCCGCGGCAAGAACATATGCACCGCTGTAGAGGCCGTTGAGATGCTCAGGAACGTTTTCGACAGGAACGTGTCGGTGGGCAAGGTCAACATTTACAGTGAGAAGCTGCAGGACGAGAGGAACAGGGAGAGGAGCGTCACGGCTATAGAGATAGTGCTCAGGAAGCCGAGGCAGCAGGCCGAGGCCCAGGGCTGAGCCTCCCTCGCCCGGGGATGGCGCTGTGGCCGGCGGCTCTTGGAGCGCAGTCGTGCCGGGGGTCGACGAGGCGTCAGGTGAGGTAGCGAGGGGAGTGGCTGGGAGGCTCGGGGCCAGCCTGTGCTCCGTCCACTTCAAGAGGTTCCCTGACGGTGAGGAGTACGTTAGGGTGGAGGGCTGCAGTCTCCGCGGGTCCGACGCCGTGGTGGTACAGACCATGGCTAAGCCGCAGTCGTCCAGTCTGGTGACAGCTATGATCCTTGCAGACGCGGTGAGGGGTCTCGGCGCCGAGAGGGTGGCCCTCGTGGCGCCGTACATGGCCTATGCGAGGCAGGATAGGGTGTTCCTGGAGGGCGAGCCTGTCAGCGTTAGAGCCGCTCTCAAGGCGCTCTACGCGGCGGGCTACGACGTGCTGGTCACCGTGGAGATACACAAGGAGGAGAGCCTTAGATTCTTCCCGGGCAGGTCCTACAACGTGTACCCTTACATCGAGCTGGCGAAGGCGGGGGGCGTGGAGTGCCCGGGCGACGTGATAGTAGCGCCCGATCTAGGCGCCCTGAGGAGGGCGGAGAAGCTCGCCTCCTCGCTGGGCTGCAGGTACGGGCATCTAGTGAAGGAGAGGGACAGGGTCACGGGTGAGGTCAGGCTGAAGGGGGCTAGGGTGGACGCCTCGGGCGCCAGGGTCTTCATAATCGACGACATAGTCAGCACGGGGGGCACCATAGCGCTGGCCTCCAGGGCCCTCCTGGACGCGGGGGCCCGCAGCGTCTCCGTCCTGGTGGCGCACTACCTCGGCTTGCCGGGGGCGGGGGAGAAGCTTAGGTCCTCGGGAGTCTCTAGGGTGTACGCGGCTAACACGCTCCCCAGGAGCCGGGACGATATAGTGGAGTACGTGGACGTGTCGGGCTTGATAGCCGAGGTCCTGCGGGAGGCCTAAGGTGGGTTGCCGAGGCTCTACTACTCATTGCTGAGCGGCGAGTACCCCGCCCTAGCCCTGGAGGAGCTCAAGGCTATACTTGAGGTGGAGTCCTCCAGCTACAGGATCATAGACGTGTTGGACGGGCTCGCCGTCTACGAGGCCGAGGACCTGGACCCCTCCACCCCTGCCTCACGCGGAGGACTCGTCAAGGAGTCCGGTGTCGTCCTCGCGGTGGCAGAAGCCAGGGCGTCATGTATTAGGAGGGCCTCCGAAGAGGCTGCGGCGATGCTCGGCGGTGGCGTGTGGAGGGTCGAGGCCCGGGTCTACGGCTCCCACGGCCACTCCCTAGGCGAGAGCGACGCGCTTAGGGCGGCGCTCGAGGGCTTGGCTGCGGGGGGTGCGGGCCTCTCGCCGAGGTCCCCTCGGCTTGTAAGGATTTTCGTCACAGAGGGCGTCGCGCTTATCGGGGTCGCTATGGGGAGGAGCGATACCAGGGGGTTCCAGGAGAGAAGCCCTGGTAGGAGGCCCTTCTTCAAGCCGGGCCCGCTGTCCCCCCAGCTATCCAGGGCCATGGTCAACCTGTCTAGGCTGAGGAGGGGCGACGTCTACATGGACCCGTTCTGCGGGACGGGCGGCTTCGCCATAGAGGCGTGCCTGCTAGGCGCATCGAGGATACTATGCGGCGACGTAGACTGGGCCATGGCGAGGGGTTCAACCGTCAACCTGGAGAGGTACTGCCGCGGGGGCTCCTGGAGCGTTTACGCCTGGAACGCCGCCTCTCTCCCCGTGGCCTCCTCCTCTGTGGACGCAGTGGCGACAGACCCCCCCTACGGGAGGTCGACTACGACGAGGAGGGTCGGGTACCGGAGGCTCGTATCCATGTTCCTCGAGAGGGCTGTGGATGCCGTGAGGAGCGGGGGGTACATAGTCTTCGCGGGGCCCTGGAATAGGGGGCCCAGGGAGCTGGCTGAGAGGGCCGGGCTTGAGGTTGTATCCTACGTTGAGACCTACGTTCACGGGTCGCTGACGAGGGGTGTAGTAGTTGCTAGGGCGCCATAGGCGGGTGGAGCTGGTCTTTCTGGGCACCGGGGGTGCTGTGCCCAGGGCTAGGATGCAGCCGGCGGTGCTCGTCAGGGACTGGATGGGGAATACCCTGCTCCTGGACGCGGGCGAGGCTGTCCAGGTTAGCCTGGCCAGGGCCGGCGTGAGCCCCGTTAGGCTCGACGTGATAGCAATCACACACCCCCACGGCGACCATGTCAACGGGCTGGCCGGCCTCCTCATGACGATGTCTCTCGAGGGCAGGCGGAGGCCTCTCAGGGTTGTCTCGACGAGGGATACCCTGGAGTTCGTCTCAGAGACCCTCGAGGCCACCAGGCTGAGGCTGGGGTTCGAGGTCGAGCTGGTCGAGGCCCGGGGCGAGGGGTCTATGAGGGTTGCCTCCAGCGGCGGGGACGAGCTGGTCCTCAGCTGGTTCCCGGCCTGCCATACCGTGGAGGCGGTCGGCTTCAGGCTAGACTGGAGGCTCAGGCCCCGCCTCGACCCCCGGAGGCTCGAGTCGCTGGGCTTGAAGCCGGGCCCGTGGGTGAGACGGGTGCTGGAGGAGGGTGAGGCTCTCGTGGGGGGCGTGAGGGTGACGCTGGACATGGTGGCCTCGAGGGGAGCGGGAGCTTTCAGCGTAGGGGACACGGGCGACACTCGTATGCCCTGCAGGCCCCTGACCAAGGGGCTGAAGGGCGTTGACGTCATCATACACGATTCTACATTAGAGGCGGGCCTCGAGGGAGAGGCAGCGGAGAGGGGCCACTCGACGGCTGTTCAAGCCGCGGAGACTGCCAGGATCGTGGGGGCCAGGCTGCTGGTGCTCACCCACGTAAGCGGCAGGTACGAGGGCTGGGAGGCCCGGCGGCTGCTGGCGCAGGCAAGGAGCGTCTTCGAGAGAACGATCCTAGCCTGGGACGGGATGAGGCTGGGGTTCTCCCTGTGACGCTTCGCACATATCTACTCTGAAGCCCAGGCTTAGAGGGGCCCCTAGGCTTGACGCGCCGCATAAACTGCGTGGTCATGGCGGGGGGTAGGGGCTCGAGGCTGGGCGGCATCGAGAAGCCTCTACTCGAGGTCTGCGGGGCCCCGATGCTGGTGAGGGTTCTGAGGGCGCTGGAGCATGCCTGCGCAAGGGTGGTAGTGGCCTACTCGCCCTGGACGCGGGGGGTCGAGGACCTCTGCCGCACCCTACCCCCCATGGTGGAGTGCGTGGAGGGCAGGGGCAGCTACGTGGAAGACCTTAAGGAGGCCCTGATGCTAGCAGGGCTCCCGGCCCTCGTGGCCCCCTCGGACATCCCCTTCCTGAACCCGCGCCTGCTTGAGGCATTCCTCGAGAAGGCGCTCTCGGAGCCGGCCGACGTGGTCAACCTGGCCGGCGAGGATGGGGAGCCCACGGGCATCAGCCTCTTCAAGTCGATGGGCGGGGAGTGGGCCTCCATAGTCATGCGCGGGGAGTGGCTGATAGACGTTGACACCCCGGAGGACCTGGAGCGGGCCGGGAGCCTGTGCTGGCTTGACAGGGCGTCAGGCTTATACGTGAAGTAGACGTTTAAGCGGCCAAATCAGGTTATATATGACATACTTTATTATTCAATAATACTATGCGGCTTGGAGTGGCGCCGCCGATGAGCCTGCCCAGCGAGGTCCTAGCGAGGCCCGGCGAGTGGAGGGGCAGGCTAGTGCTAGCTCTAGCCCCCTTCACGGCGTTCCCCGAGGTAGCTAGCAGCCGCAAGGCCCTTCACGTAGTGACGGCGGGCGAGGCTCCCCCCAGCGCCCCGAGGGCGCGGGGGTGCAGGCTGGAGGGCGGCGCCTACGCAGACCTCTACGACGCCGCTGAGTGCGTCGCCGCCGGGGCCAGGGTGCAGGCCGAGGCGGTGGTGATATATGAGCCGGCCATGGTCGCGGGGGCGGCGAGGCCGCCGGCCCACCTGGCTAGGTCCTCAGTGGAGGCAGGCCTGCTGGTCGCCTCGGCCGCGGACGGCCCCGCAGTGGTCTTCCTCTCCGCCCCGCCCCCCTCTCTTGTGAGGGAGGTGGTTAGGCGTGCGGGGCGTGAAGCCCGGGAGAGGCTGGTGATCTGGTGGCCAGGCCCCCGCGGTCACCCTTACCTCGAGAGCCTGGGCCTCGGGGGCGAGGTGGAGGTCCTATACGGGGCTAGCAGGCCTCCCTGGTGCAGAACTCTGCTCCTGGAGGTCGTCGAGACTGCGCGGCTTGGGGGAGCCCCCGCTGCCGGCGACGTCGCATCGGTCCTAGAGGACTCGTTTAGGCGGGGTGCTTCGAGGGTCCTAGTCGCCGTGGGCAGCGCCCCTGCCGCCAGGTCCCTCTACCTCTCGGTCTCCAGCGTTTGCAAGGGGCTCGGCGCGGAGCCGCTGCTAGCGTCGGGGCCCAGGTCCCGGAGGGACTGGGCGAGGTTGCTAGCCGCTGCATCCTCCCCGAGGGCGTGTCTGTTCGCATCTAGCCCCTGGCCCCTACTAGGGGCTCCCCCCTTCGACGCAGTCGTGGTCGAGTCTGTAAACCCGTCGTTTGTGTCGCTCCTGGCGCCGCTGCTGAGCCCCCACGCGGAGGTATACCTACTATCCTATGAGGACGACGAGGCTGGCTCCCTCATCGGCTCTGCGCTAGGCCGCGCAGCCATGCTAGACCTCTCCTGCCCCTCAGACGCCGGCGTCTACAGCGTGTACGACCTGAGCATGAGCATGGACGAGAGGGGCCTCTACATGGAGGGCGTCGGCGAGCTGAGCATCGACTTCGGCCCGGGGCTTCGACGTCTCAGCCTCGTCCCCGCTGAGGAGCTAGAGGAGGTCCTGGGGCCTGGGGCCTATGGGAGGGTCGTCGAGGCCGCCTGCGCGGGGGGCTACCGGGCTCTGGTGGAAAGGAGGGCTGCGGAGACCCTGATAGACGGCGTCGTGGAGGCGGCAGAGCAGGCCGTCGGCCTGGAGAGATGCGCCGATGGGAGGCCCCTATCCGTCTCGGTGAGGTGCAGGGGCGGCTCCTGCGAGATAGCAGTGACGGCTCAGGGCCTGGAGCCTGAGGGCTTCGAGGTCCTAGGCTTCCTGCTGTCGAGGGGCGCATACTCGCGGGAGCTAGGCCTCCTCGCCTAGGTGCATGCTCAACCTACCGCCTGAGACGTACGCGCCGCAGAACCTGCAATAACCCCTCTTCAGGGGCCTCCCGCACACAGGGCACTGTAGCCCGTCTCCCTTGGGCGGAGGCTCAACACCGGATTCCACGATCATGCTCATGAGAGCGTGGTGGAGCCTGCTGGGAGGCCTGAAGCCCAGCCTTTTCTCCAGCTCGCCCGGCGGCAGGAGCCTGACCCTGGACGCTATGCTTGAGAGCGCCCTCAGGGAGCCAGAGCCCTCTGTGACGGCCGCCTTAGGCCTCCACGCCAGGCGGCCCAGGCCTATAGAGTCGAGGTAGAGGCGAAGCATGAGCTTCCCGTGGCCCCTCCCCACGAGGCACTCCACGGGCGCCTCGAGAGCTATCTCCCTCGCTGCCGGCGAGTAGAGGGGCGCCTCCACCCTGACCCCCAGCCTCTCCCCTATGGCAACCGTCGGCAGCCAGGCGTCGCCTCTAGCCATCTCCTCGACCCAGCGCCTCACCTCGCCGGGGCTCATGGATAGAAGGAACGTGTACCCGGCGAACAGCTCGTCGCCGCCATCGCCGGAGAGCACGCAGCTGCAGCCCCACCTCCTCGCCGCCGAGAGCGATAAGTAGTGCACAGCGTCAGCCGCGACCTCGACGGGGTCCACGGTTCTAAGCGTCGCTACCACCCACCTAACAGCCTCGAGGAGCTTATCCGCGCTGGGCCTCACGACTAGGTGGATGCCCACGCCAAGCCTCTCCGCGGCCTCGACAGCGTAGCCAGCGTCGGCGCCGCCCAAGTCGACCGTGAACGCCGTGAGCCCCCTCCTATCCCTGAGTGATGCGACCACGAATGTAGTGTCCACGCCGCCCGAGAGGAGGGAGCAGTCGCAGCCGCGGGCCGCCCTGGACACCTCCTCCGAGAGCCTCCTAGCAAGGTCCAGGCATCTCTTCAACGCTTAGCCACGCTCCACCCTCACGACAACCGCGTCAACGTAGTAATCGGTGTATCTTAGATAGCCCTTCCTGAGCACTAGCAGCCCCAGGGCCAGGTCTATCGGGAGCAGGAACACCTTTCCGGCGTTCCTTATAGCGGCCTCTGTGAGGTCTAGCCTCCTCCCGCTCCTCTTCACAACCCTAATCCCCATGACGTACTTGCCTAGGGTCTGCCCCTTGTACGCCTCCATGAGCGTAAGGATTATGAAGAGGGCGAAGAACACGTGGGAGTAGGCAGCCACGAGCCTGGCCACAAGAGAGCCTAGCTCGGCTGCGTGATCTGCATGGAACATCCAGGGGTGGCCCTGGAGCAGCGAGGGCAAGTGGCTCAGGGCTGAGGCTGATAGGGAGAGCAGCTGGGGGTCTAGGAGGGCGCCCGTGGCAGTAAAGATCGCGGCGACGTCTATCAGAGCGGCGAGAGCCCTCCTCAGGGCCAGCCCCGTGTCGACGCCGCCCAGGGCGTCATGAGGCTCCCCCAGCCTCCTCCTAGCCTCCCTCATAATCCTATAAGCAGCCGCGCCCTCCGGGGTCAAAGTGTAGGTGCCCCTCTCAGTCTTAGCAATTAGACCGTCCAGCTTCCTCAGGTGGAAGTTGAGGAGGCCGCTGGAGACGCCGAGCTCCTCCATAAGCTCCTTGTGGCTCAGCTCGACCCTATCGTACAGCAGTTCTATTATCCGCCTCCTAATAGGGTTAGCGAGCGCCTCGAAGAACTCATCCTCCCCGATGCCCACCTGCACGCCCCCTAAGACTAAGTGCTCGGGAAGGGTAAACCTGGTAGCGCGTAGCCACGCTTGTCCTGCCCGGGAAAGCCCTGTTTAACAGTGAATGAGGGGCTGACACGTTAACTTTTAAACAAAAATCATTATATTTTTCAGAGTTCTTTTTAACTGTTAACTGTTTGATTTACAGTATGGGTGGGAGCGTGGCTGCAGGAGCCCCCTGGAGGGCGGTAGCCCTCGCAGCCCTGCTGGCCATAGCGGCAGCGGCAGGGTACTATTACCTGGCCCAGCAGCAGGCTGCTGAGAGCGCTGAGAGCCACATTTACTACGTGGTCCCCGTTGCCTGGGGCTTCGCAGTGTTCAACGAGGACTTCGAGCGGGTTGATAGGATAGTCGTGGAGAGGGGTGACCTGGTGACGATAGTGTTGCTGCCTGAGCCCTTCGTGCCAGAGAGCCTCCACGAGGAGATAGAGGAGTACTTCGCTGAGAGAGCGGCCGAGATGGGCGTTAGCCCGGAGGAGCTGAAGGAGCTGCACGAGCAGGCTGAGGAAGAGCTGGGCTCCGAGGCTTTTGGGGTTAGGTACCTGCCCCACGGGCTGGCGATAGAGGGCTACGAGGACCTAGTCAACCTAGACGCTAGCAAGGGGGTGCCGGTAGCCGTCACATTCGTCGCCGACAGGCCAGGCTCCTTTGACATCTACTGCTCGGTGTTCTGCGGCTGGGGCCACGGGCTCATGAGGCTGGACGATGCATTCGTAGTCAAGGGCTAAGGGCCAGCACCCCTATACTATCCTTTTTTAAGCTAGCCTGCGCCGGTCTCCGGAGAGGGCTCCGTTGGCTGGCCTCAAAGAGCTGATCCTGGTTACCCGGCCGTGGAGCTTCATAATGACCGTTATAGTCTCGCTAGCCGCGGCGGCGTACTCGGCCTACCTGGGCTACGGGGTTGACCCGGTCCTGACGCTGGCCGCGATCATAGGCCTGATACTGGTCCATGCGAGCGTTAACGTCGCCAACGACTACTTCGACTCTAGGAGCGGGGTAGACAGGCCCGGCACGGGGACTACAGAGTACAGGCCCCACCCTATAGTCCACGGTATACTAACGCCCGGCCAGACCCTAGCCTACGCGGCCCTCCTCGGGGCCGCGGGCCTCGCCATAGGAGCCCTTATCAGCCTCGCCGGGAGGCCCTACGCCATACTAATAGGCCTGGCTGGCGCGGCGATAGGCTGGGCCTACACGGCCGCGCCCATAGCGCTCAAGTACAGGGCCCTCGGCGAGCCCGCGGTAGCCCTAGCGTTCGGCCCCCTAATGTTCATAGGAGTCTTCTATGTAGCCTCGGGGGCCCTGGACTGGAGGGCAGCCGCGGCCAGCCTCCCCCTAGGCCTGATGATCGCCGCCGTACTCCTAGCCAACAACCTTAGAGACGTGGAGACGGATAGGAAGGCCGGGATAACTACGATAGCCGTGGTGCTGGGGAGGGAGAGGGGCATGAAGCTCTACAAGTACATGATATTTATATCATATGCGATGGTGGCTGCCATGGCTATTATAGGCATACTCCCCATCACAGCCCTCGCAGCCCTGCTAAGCCTCCCAGCAGCCCTGAAGCTAGTCTCCGAGGCCGAGAGGCGGGGCCCGCCCGTCGACTTCGACCCCCAGACCGCTAAGCTGGTAACACAGTTCGGGGCCCTACTCATAGCCGGCATAGCAGCCTACGTGGCCGTCAAGCCCCTCATAGACAGGCTCTAAGAGGGGAGGGTCAGACCCGCCGAGGAGCCTCACCGGAGGCCCCCAACAGGGGCCTCGGCGCGAAAGGGCGTCCCTCATCACACCCATTTAAAATTGAATAGTGAACTGGTTAAGGTTTTTAAGCACGAGCCGCGCGCTACTGTAGCTATAGCTGCTATCATCACATATATGCTATGACCCTGGGTCGCCGCCGCGGTAGTTGCCCGGCTATTTTACTCCGGGGCAGCATGCTAGAGAGTCTGGGTGTGGCTTGTGCGTGAGATCGTTGACGCTGTTCTCAGGCTTGTGAGGGCGAGCATCCTGAGGACTGGGCTGCCGGTGCCCGCTCCTAGGGATGTGACTTACTCGTGGGCTTTGGGCTCGGGTCTGCCGAGGAGGGGGAGGGTGTACCTGTACACTGGTGGGCTCTACCAGCTAGCGCCCTACATCAGGAGCAGCGTGAGGTGGATCGAGATGCTCTACTCTATGGGCAGGCTGGGGGGCCTCGCTGCTAGGGCCGGCGAGGCCCTCGTGGGGAGGGTGCCTCTGCACCTGCTCTCGAGGCCCCCGCGGGGGGAGGTTGAGAGGTCTAGGAGGATTCTTAGGGGGATTGCTAGGACGCTCTCGAAGGCTGTCGACGGGCTGGCCTACGTATACGAGGGGGACCTCTACCCGGGCACCATAGCCTACGAGTACGGCCTTGAGGACGTGTTCCAGGTCCAGGCTGAGAGGGTTGCCAGGGCCCTGAGGGAGGCTGGCGTGGAGAGGGTAGTGACCGTGGACCCGCACACGACTAGGATACTCAGGGCGGTGATCCCCCGCTACGTCGAAGGGTTCAGCGTGGAGGTCGAGAGCTACCTGGAGGTCCTGGACAGGCTGGGCTGGGAGCCCCCGAGGTCCGGGGGGTTCGAGGCCGCGATCCACGACCCATGCCTCTACGCTAGGTTCGAGGGGGTGGTTGACCAGCCGAGGAGGCTGCTCTCCTCCGCAGGCCTTAGGCTGAAGGAGCCGCCCAGGAGCCGCAGGCTGACGTACTGCTGCGGGGGGCCCATCGAGGGTATAATGCCCAGGCTCTCAAAGAAGATAGCTGCGACTAGGGCCGAAGAGCTTGTCAAGACCTCCAGGACCGTGCTGGTGATGTGCCCTATATGCCTCGCCAACCTGGAGCCCGAGGTTGAAGCCCGGGGAGGCAGGGTTGTGGATGTAGCCGAGGTCATAGCCGGGGAGGGGTAGCGGTCAGCCCCGAGGACCGGACTAGGAGGAACCTCGTGCGGCCGTTCTCACCGGCGATAGGAATCGTCACATACAAAACCCTGAAATATATATTTTACATTTAAAATGGAGGCGAGTGAGGGTGTCGCTCCCTGAGGGGAGAGCGGCCTGGCTGGCGGTCGCCGCCCTCATCCTAGGGCTCGCGGTCGGCGTCCTGCTAGGCTACTCGCTACAGGCCCCCGAGGAGGCCGCAGAGGCTCCGGCCAGGGAGACTGTGACCGAGACCGAGACAGTCACTGTGACCGTGACAGCCGAGCCCGAGGAGCGGGCTGGCGGGGAGAAAGTCGTTAGGATAAAGATGAGGGTGTTCCAGTACGGGTTTGACCCTAACGTCATAGAGGTTGAAGAGGGCACAAGGGTCATAATAGACATAGTCGAGGTGACTGCCGACAAGGAGCCCAACTTCAGGTACCACACGTTCACGCTGCCCGAGTTCGGGATCAACCAGCTGCTTGAGGTCGGGAAGACGTATAGGATAGAGTTCGTCGCTGACAAGGTGGGCGAGTTCACGTTCGAGTGCGCCAGGTACTGTGGCGTCGGCCACGCCGGCATGAAGGGCAAGCTCATAGTCAAGCCTAGGGGCGGCGGCGAGGTGGAGAAGCTAGACCTCACGAACGTCGAGGACATAAGGAAGACGCTGAAGGTCCTGGTGCCCGAGGAGGAGCTGCCAGGCGAGCCTGTGAAGTGGAGGCCCGAGGACTACATGTACCTGATGATAGTGGTGCAGAGGGAGTACCCTGGCGGGGCGCTGAAGGTCATAAACACTAGGACGCTCGAGGACCTAGGGAACATTGAGGGCGTCGGCCTCAGGGTGCACGTTGTCGAGTTCAACCACGTCGACAGGAGGTGGGCGTACTCCATATCCAGGGACGGCCTAGTATCTAAGATCGACCTCTACACGCTGCAGGTGGTGAGGCAAGTCAAGGTGGGCTACGACTCCAGGGGTCTCGCGCTCTCAGAGGACGGTAGGTACTTGGCCGTGGGCAACTACGACCCGCCGACCCTGGTCATACTAGACGCCTACACGCTAGAGCCCCTCAAGGTGATAAAGGTCCACGGTGTCAACCTGGACGGGGAGAGCGTTGAGTCCAGGGTTGCGGGCCTCGTATACGCTAGGGGCTACTTCGTGTTCAGCGCTAAGGAGCTCGGCCAGGTATGGGTAGTCGAGGCTAAGCCCCCGTTCAGGGTTGTCGCTACGCTCGACGCTGCCAGGATACTCCACGAGGTGAACCCTATAACCAGGGATGAGAGGTACCTGGCGGTCACCTCGCAGGCCGACAACACTATACTCGTACTGGACCTGGAGAGGATGGAGATAGTCGCTAGGATACCGACCCCCGAGATACCGCATCCAGGCCAGTCGACCCTGGACTACGTCTACGGCCTGTGGTACGCTAACAGCGTGAAGGAGGCCGTGATAACGGTGATCGATGCTAGGAGCCTGAAGCTGCTGGGCTACATAGAGCCGCCCGGCATAGACACCTCCGCGGGCGGGGGCCTATTCTCGACGCCGATACCGCCGGGAGCAGAGGACGTGAAGTACATAGTCTTCGACGTGGTATTCGGCCCCCACCAGGGCACCCTGATACTCGTCGATAGGGAGCTTGTGGCCCAGGGCAGGCTCGGCGAGGAGCCCGTGGCGGCCCTGATAACCTGGAAGGACCTAGGCTTCGACAAGCCAGGCCGGATCATACACCCGGAGTACACCTACGACGGGAGGTACCTAGTGGTCTCTGCCTGGGACCACAACAAGGTTATAGTGCTCGACGCCACTGCCCTGCCGGAGGTCAAGATAGTAAAAGTGTTCGACGCTGTCACGCCCACGGGCATATTCCCCGCCTGGAGGGTAGAGACGCCGTGGCTAGGCTAGCCCGGGAAGCCGCTGCATCTCCCTTCCTCTTTTATTCCTCCGGGCTGCTTACTCGACCTCTATTTTAAGCCCGTCGCCTGATATCCTAATCGTCATGGACTTGAAGCTGGCAGTGTAGCAGGCAGCCCACCTCCCCTTACCCGTGAACGTGAAGCCCCGGGGCTCTAAGAGGCCTGCCCTGGCCAGGGCCTCTAGCCTCCTGTAGGCCGTAGCGGGCGGTATGCCGAGCCTTGCCAGGCTGGGGGCACACACGGGCCTCTTAAGCGCCTCGATTATGATCATCAGCGAGTACCTGTCGCCTAGGACCTCGAGGAGCCTCCAGGCATCCAGGCTCTTTAGCCTGCCGCAGGCCATAAATCCCTTCTTAAACAGTGTATGATACCGTGTATAGGGCTTGGCTACCAGGGCTACTCATAAAGGTTTGACATATGTCTAAATGTGTTAATATTTAAATGTTATCCCTGCTCTACTTAAGTGCCGGGCAGGCTGGTTGACATCAGCTAGCCCCACGTTAAGCGTTTTATACACGTAGTAGTTGTGCAGACGTGTAAATATAGAGGTGTGCTTCCAGTGGGATGGAGGCGCGGGGGCGCGCCTCTGGCGGTCATCCTAGCCGCTCTTGTCCTGGCGGCGCCTCTGGCGGCGGCGTATTCGGCAGAGGCGCGGGGCGTCTATAGGGGCTTCGACCCGAGGCCCGGCCTCTCGACCGAGGGCGCCTGGAGCTGGCAGGACTACCCCTACTGGGTGCCCGGCGTGGAGCCCCTAGCCGTTAGGGTGGTTGAGGGCTTCCTGGCCGAGGACTTCAGGGGGCCTGTTAGCTTCGAGTTCGAGAGGCCTGTGGGCGAGTTCTCGCGGATAATACTAAGGGTTGACGTGGAGCTTGTGAGCGTGGTCGAGGGTAGACCAGCGGTCCAGTACGACAGGCCGCTTTGGATATGGGTCAACGGGGTGCCCGCCTTCGTGGGCACCACTACGCAGAGGTACAGCTACACGGCTTTCGCAGACGTGACGCACCTATACCCGCTCCTGGTGGGCCCCGGGGAGGCGGTGGTCAGCGTGGCCCTGCCCAACTGGGTCATACCTGAGCTGGGCCTGACAGGGGCCTTCAAGGTCGACGTTACACTATTATACTACCCCGGCCCGAAGCCCTCGTGGGCGCCCGACGCCGTGATACCGCTGTTCGACGAGAGCGGCGCCAGCCCGTGGCCGGGCGTCGCGGCCGCCAGGCTCACCTCAGACTCTCCGGGGGCTTCCCAGGCGGTGGAGCTGCCTGAGCACGCGGCCAGGGCCTTCCTCCTCGTCTACGTGGAGGGCGCCAGTTACGACGAGTTCTGGTATGCATCTATGCCGACGCCTAGGCTATTCGTCTTCAAGGCTGCAGGCGAGCCGGTAGCCATAGTGCCGCCGATGCCGTGGATGTACACGGGGAGCCTTAACCCCCTGCTGTGGAGGCCCGTCCCCGGCGTCAGAACCCTCTCCTTCGAGCCCATACTGGTCGAGGTGACTCACGCAATCCCGCTGATAGCTGGGGGCGGGGAGCTCTCCGTAGAAGCCCTAGGCATAAGGGACTACTGGATGCTCTTCGCAGCCCTCCTAGTCTACACGGATAACAGGGTTGTAGGCCACGAGCTGGTATCCCTGAGCTACGATATACCCGAGGTGAGGGCGGAGGGCTCAGCGGGTGATGGCGCCTCAGCGTACAGGTTCCTGTACTCCGCCTCTCTGACCGCCGAGGTGCTAGTGCTGCTCAGGTCCGAGACGGGGGCGCTGGTTGAAGCCCCCCTAGCCGCTCACATGGAGGTGTCGCTACAGGGCTTCCAGGAGTCCACGGGCGAGGACCTAAGCCTCGAGGTCGCGGTGGCCGCCAGCTACAGCTCGGAGGCTTCAAGCCTGCTCCCAGGACCCCCCGTCTGGTCCAGGACCCTAACGATCAACACTGTGATAGACTATTCGTTCACAGTGGACCCAGAGGGCGACCCGGCGGAGGCCACACCAGATAACCCCGTCCCCGCGACGTTCGAGCTTTACGCCAGCGTCGAACAGAGCCTGAGGGTTAGGGGGCTCTGGCCGTTCACAGCGACGTATCGAGAATCCACCGAGTCCGTGGACGCGGAGAGCCTCATAGCGGGCGAGCTGATATTCATAGGGCCCACGGCGGCGATAATAACAGGGATAACCGAGGCCTGGGGCGTCAACGAGAAGACTGTCACGGGCGAGGAGTACCAGTCAACCCCGTGGGGCCGCCCAGCGGCCCCATTAATAGACTTCTATAGGAGGACTGTGGGCTCCAACCAGTGGCCGCAGTGGAGCATAGACGAAGACACAATCATAGTGGCGTGGCTCTGAGCGTTGAAGCTAGTTAAACCGGAACCCAGGGCATCACGGTTTTTCCCCTGCAACTAGCTCCCGGGGGGCTTCCCCAGCTGTTAAACGGCTTGAAGCTCAGCGCGTCTTCGCCGCGGGGGGAGCCTGTAATATTAATTATATATAATTTACGGTTGGCAGCGGCAATGACGCGGGCATAGTGGGGTACGGCTAAAACCGTGAGGACGGCATAGGCGGGTCCTCCCTGCTTAGGGACCCGGCGGCAAATCTCATATACTAGAGAGCCTCCTCTAACGTTAACGGGGCCCTTAGGGTGTCGAGCCTCTCAGCAGAGGATATTGTGAGGCTCTTCGAGAAGGATGTTAGGGCTAGGAAGAGGCTGGCCGAGCTCCTCGTGGGCGAGCCGGACGTGAGGCTCGCAGTGATAAACGCTGTGCTCCGTGACGTGGCGACACGGGGAGACGTTAAGGAGCTGCGCGAGGAGGTCAGAGAGGAGGCTAGGAATCTCGAGACCCGGCTAGGCGCTGTAGAGGGGAGACTCGGGGGCCTAGAGAAGGAGGCGTCTTCCATCAGGGAGAGACTCTCCCGCGTCGACGAGGCCCTCTCGCAACTAGCCGAGAGGATGGAAGCCCTGGATAGGGGCGTGGGTGCGAGGCTAGAGTCTCTCGAGAAAAGCGTGAACGCCAGGCTCGAGGCTCTCGATAGGAACGTTAACGCTAGGCTGGGATCGCTCGAGAAGCGCCTAGAATCCCTGGAACAGCATGTTAGCGCTAGCTTCGAGTCCCTAGCCGAACGCGTTAGCGGCCTCGAGGGGCGCATAGGCTCGCTAGAGAGAAGCGTCGAGTCGAGGTTTGAGTCTTTCGAGAGCCGGCTCGGTTCCTTCGAGAGGAGCATCGACACCAGGATAGGTGATCTCGACAAGCGCATAGACTCGCTGGGCAAGAGAATCGACGCTGTTGAGAGAAGGTTTGACCCTCTAGAGCGAAGCGTTGAAGCTAGAATAGGTGATCTCGACAAGCGCATAGACGCCCTGGACAAGAGGATTAATGCCCTAGACAAGCGGATCGACTCGTTAGACAAGCGGATAGACGAGATGGCGAAGCGGCTGGACTACATAGCGAGGACTACAATGGTACTGACAGGCTCCGTGATAGCAATGCTAGCGACGGCGATAATACTAGGACTTCTATCCTGAAACACAACACATATAACTAAATAATTCTCAAAGAATTATATATAAGTTGTGTACTATTATATAAATGTTTCACTTTATCGGGCCTTCAGGGCTCCCCCAGGTTAAGCCTGGGCTTTGCGGCAAAGGTTCTTGGAACCCGGATAATTACTCTTAAGTAGTGTTACATAGGAGTCTCCTATAGGTGGTGAGCTACCGTGATCTCGCACATAAAGCCTGTAAACATTGATGAGGTGGAGCACGTAAGCGTCAGGATCGTTGAGGTTAGGGTTGAGGCCGGCTATCTGGCCCCTGCCGCCAGGCTGAGGGACTGAGGGCCCGGAGGGCCCGCGCTTGGACCCGGGTGAAGCCTTAGAGCTAGTCTATAAGGCGCTTGCTTCGAGGAGGAAGAGCGAGAGGAGGGAGCTGCTGGAGAAGCTTGCGGTCGCAGGCGTCTTTTTGAGGGGCCACGTCTACAGGCTCGCATATGTAGTGTGCTATGGGTGGGTGGGGGACGGCGGGCTCGGCGCTGGTAGGGCTATAGTTTCTAGGGCTGGAAGCTATGTCATAGCTTATCTTGCCGACCGCGAGTCTGCGTGGGACGACGTAGAGGGTCTAATAGACTCTGTAGAGGACGCCGTGCACTCGATGGATAGCCTCGGCGAGCTGGATTTGCTGTACCAAGGCGAGGCTGCGGCCGTTGTTGAGTCAGCTGCGATCGACGCGCTGGAGTTGCTCGGGGCGGACCTACTTAACGCTCTAGCGCAGGGCATTGTGGTCGGTGTAGACCCCGACTCGGGAAAGCTATTCGTGCACCCAATCCCCCGAATCGTGGGCCCTGCGGTTTATCTTCTAGAGAAAGATCTCAGGGCCGGCGTGGAGGACGCTGTCAGGGCGGTCATGGGGTTTAGACTGCATAGGGGCGAGTGGGGCGGGGGCCTCGGATTTGTCAGGCTTCAGGGCGACCTAGCGTTGAACGTGTACTTAGAGCTGGCGTCGTGGGAGCAGGCCGGAGCTATCGCTAAGCTGGCATGGGCCTCCTGGGCCGCAGGCTCCTCGGCCGTATCCGCGGCTGCCCGCGGGGTGGGCGATGCCGCGTCTACCCTATCCACGCTTTCCAAGCTTAATGCATCGAGCCCTGCGGCTCTGGCAGGCCTTAGGCTTTACCTAACAACCTATGTTATGGGCGATGCACTCGGCCTGGAGCCCGGGGGCCTAATCTTCAGAGATGCCGTCGACGCTGCGAGCAGCGTGCCGCGGTCGTTCACGCCCAGGGGTTATGTAGAGGAGGCTCTCTCGGACGCTATAGCGGATCTCGCGGTCCACGTAGCATCCTCGCGCTACGAGCGTGGAGCGAGTGACCTGCTCGAGGAGGATGCCGCCGACGAGGTTGAAGGTCTTATGGACGAGATTGCTAGGGCTGCGGGGCTGGGAGCAAGGCTGCGCGAAGGAGGTGAGGCTCCCCCGGGCAGGCCCTGCACGGTGATTGAGAACGCTCTGGCCAAGGCAGGCGGCTCTAACGAGTGTCCCGGCGGTGGCAGGCCTGTAGAGGCTGTTAGAGTGCTAGCCTCGACTGTCACGCCCCAGTTCGCTGCCGGCTACTACGCTTCCCACCTGGCTCTCGCAGCGGCTATCCTGCCCGGGCGGGGCTCCTCCAGGCCGCTCGAAGCCTTCAACGCCACAGTGGGCTCTCTAGCGCTGGGAGGCTTCATAGCGTCCATACCCCGCCTGGATGTACTCGTTGCCGTCGCTTCGGCTAGGCTGGCTAGGGACGCGCTGAGGGGGAGTGGCGGAGGCGGCCTGGCGTGGAGGCTTCTAAGGGAGAGCCTTGGCGAGCCGCCCGAGCCGTCTATAGTGAAGGCCTCTGTGGGGGACCACGAGGTGGCTTTTGAGGGCATAGCCCTTACCGGCAGGCTCCAGAGGATGTTCAGGTCGTTCAGGGCCCTAGCGCTCTCGCTAGCCATCTATAGAGCGGCTGAGACTGCTAGGAGGGAGGGGAGCCTCAGGGAGAGGCTTGAAGCCCTGAGGTCCTCCAGGTCCCGGAGGGCTAGGGAGGCTAGGATTGCTGCGGGGCTAGCGCTAGCACACCTATTAACCCCCAGGCTGGACCCCCTCCCAGCGATCATAGCGCCCGGCTCGACGCTGGCAGCGTCGCACCCGGAGCACGGCTCGGCGAGCCTGGAGGTGGATAAGCCCATCCTGGTCGAGGTCTCGTCGCTGATAACGCCCTCCAGACCCAACGCTATGGGGCTGAGGATAGTGAGGAGGGATTTGGAGGAGTTCTGTAGGAGGCTGGACAGGAGGGCTGCTGAGGCCATAATGGAGGACCTAGAGCTGGAAGCCCGTAGGGCCGGGAATCCTTAAGGAGGAGTGGGCCTAGCCTAGCCATCCCGGGGCCCCGGGTTGAGGCTGCTCATAGTCCACCCCCACATGGATGTTGTGGGGGGTAGCGAGGTCCTCACATCTCTGCTCGTAGAGAGGGTTAAGGGCTTCGTCGAGGTTGGGCTGCTAACGTCGAGCGTCCACGAGCTGCACGAGCCTAGGGTCAGGGGCGCCGAGGTCCTAAGCCTGGAGAGGCCGTCTAGCCCCTCCAGGGGCGAGGCTCTTAGGCTGGCCGTGGAGGGCGTCTGGAGGGCTCTCGAGAGGTTCGAGCCCACGCACCTGCTCATCATGATACAGGAGCCCGTCTACGTCGCGGCCGCGAAGCTTTTCAACCCTAGGCTGCCCGCGGCCATCTACATTCACTTCCCCCTGGAGGAGGAGGCCGACGAGGCGCGCAGGAGCTCTTTCTACTCTATGCTGAGGTTCCCCAACGAGCACGTGGGCCTCTTCGGCCTGGCCGACGTTAGGATGTCTAACTCCGCGTACACGGCTTCGGCGCTCAAGAGGCTTACGGGGCTCGACTCGAGCGTAGTGTACCCCGCCGTCCCCGGCGAGTACTTCGAGGGCCCCGAGCCTAGGCCTGGCGACAAGGAGCCGCTGGTGGTCAGCGTCGGCAGGCTGGTGCCCCAGAAGGGGTTCCATAGGCTCGTGGAGGCGTTCTCGAGGGTCAGGGCCCGGGGGGTGAGAGCGAGGCTTGTAATAGTCGGGGTCGAGGACCCTAGGTACTCTGAGTATAGGAGGCGGCTGGAGGAGCTGGCGTCTAGGGCTGGCGATGTGGAGCTGATAGTGAGGCCGATGAAGCCGTCGGAGATAGCTGAGATCCACAGGAGGGCCCTGGTCTACGTGCACCTGAGGGTGGGGGAGCACTTCGGGATGAGTCCGGTGGAGGCTATGAGCCAGGCCGCGGTGCCCGTCATACCGAGGAGGAGTGGGCTCGCGGAGCTGGTAGTTGACGGGTTCAACGGGTTCCTGCTGGAGGAGGCCAGCATCGACGAGGTGGCGGCGGTGCTTGAGAGGCTGCTTGGGAGGGGCGTCGAGGGCCTCTGGCCCGTGGCGGTGAGGGCCAGGAGGACTAGCCTCTTCTTCCACCCTGACAGGTTCGCCCTGCAGGTCCTCAGCCACGCCGGCTTGGCGGGTGCCGGGGTTGGCGTGCAGGGCCTCAATAGTGGCCCCGTGGCGGAGGTCTAGGCCCAGGGTCTCGGGGCCCCGCGGATGCCCCTTCTGCAGGGGGATGGAGGGGGAGACCCCGCCAGCGGTGCTCTCAGCTGCCCCGGCCGCCGGCGGCTTCAGGCTCGTAGAGGGCGAGGCCGAGGGCTGGGTGGCCAGGGCCTTCCCTAACAAGTACCCCATAGTGTCGAGCGAGACGAGGCCCCGGGGGGCCCACTACGTGGTCGTCGAGTCCCCCAGGCACGTGAGGCACCCCCACGAGGACGTAGACTCGTTCAGGGCCGGGTTTCTAGTCGCAGTCAAGCTTCTAGAGCGGCTCTGGGGAGAGGGCTGGACCTTCGTGGCCTGGTTCAAGAACGCTGGTAGGGCCGGAGCTTCTATAGACCACGTGCACAGCCAGGTCATAGCTCTCTCTGTGAAGCCTCCATGCGAGCCGCCCGGGCCGGGCGGCTCCGAGGACCTAGCGGTGGCCAGGCTGGGCGGCGCCGTGCTACAAGCCCACCCGGTCCCGGCGGCCGACTACCACTTGGCCGTGAGGCCCCTAGAGCCCGCCCCGAGGCCTTGGGAGGAGGAGTGGGATATCCTGAGCAGGGTAGCGGAGCTGATAGCGCTGGCGACCCGGTTCTACGTGGAATGCCTCGGCCTGGAGGACTACAACGCCTGGCTCTGGACGCCGCCTAGAGGGCGGGGCGGCCCGTGGTGGGTGGAGCTAGCCCCCTCAAGGCAGCTTGGGGGCCTGGAGAGGGGCTTCCAGGTCTACTCTGTAGCCGTGGACCCCGTGGAGGCGGCTAGGGAAGCCGCGGGGTGCCTGCGCCGCTGAGGTACTACCTCAGCCTTATCCACCCTGGCAGGCATAGCCACGTCTACGGCGACGCCGCCATGACTGTCGAGCCCGGCTCGGAGGCGCCTGACTTCGAGGCCACAGCTCACACGGGCGAGAGGATTAGGCTGAGCGACCTGAGAGGCAGGATAGTAGTGCTCTACTTCTACCCGCGGGCTAT
>JALUAM010000002.1 GCA_027051095.1 Acidilobaceae archaeon
AGGATTAGGCCGGCCTTGCCAGCTATATACCAGTAGATGGGGTCTACCTCCCTATACGCTATATCCATTAGCGCGGCCGCGAAAAGAACCGCCGCGGTAAATGCATGCTGGGCTAGCAGCGGGCCTAAGGGTTCGAGCATTAGCTGCACCGCGCAGAGACCAGGGCTACTCAGGGTCTCTTATACCCCACTCGGTTATGACAAAGACGGTCTCGCCCTCGGGTAGGTGGGGCGCATCCACTATCCTAGCTATCCTCTTGTTACCTCTACTCTTCTTCAACTGCACCCTGACTCCCGGCGCATGTCCTAGCACATGGCCTCCTACGGCCTGAGTCGGGTCTCCATAGAACACGTCGGGCCTGGCCATGACCTGGTTAGTGATTACTACTGCTATGTCGAATATGTCTGCAAGTCTCATGAGCTGGTGTAAGTGCCTGTTAAGCAGCTGCTGACGCATAGCTAGGTTCTCCCTGCCGGGGAACTCCGCTCTAAAGTGGCTGGTAACGCTGTCGACTATGACGAGCTTCACATTCTCCTTCTTTACTATGTCGAAGAGCTTATCAACTATGGCTATCTGGTGGTGGCTGTTTATAGCTCTTATCCAGTATATGTTTTTCATAACCTCGTCTGGGTCTAGGCCGACGCCTCTGGCCATTTGTTCGATCCTTTCCCATCTAAAGGTGCCTTCTGTGTCAATGTACACGACTCTTACCTGTTCATCCTCGCTGCTCTTAAGGCCTCCCTTATCTTCGGGTAGCTGCACGTTTACTGCTAGCTGATGACATATCTGAGTGTTATGCATTACCGTTGGCATGCTGCCGGCAACAAATGAATGGAGGTCGGGCACAACCACGTCGTATACATAGCCATGATAACTCACTCTGTCAACCGAAACTACTAGGTCCCAGTCGAGCTTCGAGACGAGATCTAACAGCTTAGCCGCGTGCCTGGCCCTAGCGGCCCTTGTAGCCTTAGAGCCCGCGGAAACAGCTACTCTCTCCAAGGCGTCCCTAAGGGCTCTGGCTAAGGCCCTTGGAACCCAGGTCCTAGCCCTTGCAAGGTCTTCAAGAGCATAGGCATCTATGCCGGCTGACTCAAGCACGTCTCCGTACCTGCGTGCGAGGAGGAAGAGCACGGCTGAGGGCACAGGCGGCTCCTCCCAAACGGAGCCTTCGGCAACCCTAACCTTCACTACAGCCCGGCCTCCTCTACGTTCAACTTCATACCATAGTCCTAGCCTAGCTAGAGGGTAGGTCACTAAGCTCAGCTGCTTCTCGTCAACGCTAAGCTCAACTACGCTGTCTTCGGCGTGGCCTGCAACCTCCTTTAAGAGGCTAGACACGAAGGCAGCGGCTTCTTCAGGCCTTGAGGATAAGAGGGAGGCGAGCTTGAGGCCAATGGGCGGCTCAATGTACCCTTCGCCTTCAAGCATCCTGGCAACCCTATATTCTAGCACGTGGGCATCAAGCCCCGTCGCGGGCATAGAGGTAGATGCGTTGAACCCGGCTGCTAGCGCTACGAAGTCGCCCGGCCTTATAAGGCCTGCGCTCGCCCATCCGAGGCCCTCGCTTCTAAGCACTAGCAGTGGGTGTCGGGGAGTTGCCTTGACTAAGAGACCCCTAGCGCCTCTGACCTCCACCAGCTCGTCGGCGGCTTCCCTGTAGAGCAGCTTGGCGGGGGCCACTTTAAGGCCGTCCCACGTCAAGGCCAGAACTCTTAAGCCGGCGGCGCCCACTATGAAGCCTTCGCCGCTGCTCATCTCGCCGCGGGCTGAGGCAAGCCTATCGTAGACAAGCTCTATGGGTTCCACTAGCACGCCGCCATCGCCAATGTAGAGGAGAGGGGTGTCTCCTACTACGCACTTCCCACTACCGTATTCGCCGAAGAACTCCGTTATGGTCTTAGTCTCTATTCCGCCGCCCAGCAGCTCGTCGAGGTTTCTACTTCCAGTAGTGATCTTCCTCCTATTCATGCTCTCGACTTTAAGCTGATACGCGGTCTTGAAGTCTATGTGGAGCGCTTGCCTCGCAGCCTCTATGATCTTCTGGGCGGTTACTATGGGGATACCGGTAACCTGGCTTAGCTCCTGGGGCGTGGCCACGGCTATGGCCTCGACCGTCGTATAGCCGGCCTCTATCAGCTTCTGGGCGGTCGTAGGTCCTACCCCGGGGAGCTCACTTATATCTAGAGGCTTCTTCTCGCTCCTCTCACCCAAAGCCTTCAATCCCCTCGTATATACGTTTCCACTTTCAGCCCTATTAACCCTCCCAGACTCCTTGTACCTTTCACCCACCCCGGAGCCCGGCTCTAACTCTTCACGATGCGGATGTTTTGAAGTGCGCGGCTTGCCAGATAGGGGGCTAGCCCTGCCATGGCAACTATTACGGCGGCGATCACAGCTGTATCGAAACCCATGCGATAGTAGCCTGAGACCTCAAACGACCCGCGGTATTCTATTGTATACGCGTCATCAGCGGGCAGAACTATTACGGCTAGGCCTTGTCCCGCCTCTATAGGCTCCCTGATAACATAGAGTTCCCCATATTTAGACGCCTCCTCTACATTAGCGGATACGCGGGGTAGCACCGCGAGGAGCGCTGGATCCGCCTTTAGAAGCGCGTCGCCGTAGCCTAAGCCGGCTCTAACGTCGTAGAGGAACCTCTGCCGTTCCACTTGGACGCCGAGGGCAGTCACCTGGTTTAGTGCGGTGAGGGGGCTACCCGCGATCTCCAGGTAGTAGACGCTCCTAGCTCCCTCAACCACGACCTCTATCGTGCCCGAGGATGCTGTGGAGAGGGCTGCTATTAGGGCTGCGTCGGCTTCTGAAACATCTATAGCGCCGTTGAAGGCTGTTTCGGTCTTGGCGCCGAATAGGTCTCCAATTAGTGAGGCTAGCACTATGCCCACGGCGACGGCAAGGGCTATCCTAGTGTAGACTGGCAGCGAAGCTGCCATCACGGTTCGAACCTCGCCGTAAAGTAGGCTATGAAGAGCGAGGCTGTTATCCCAGCTGCCAGGGGCACGAAGGCTAGATTCCACTCTTCCAGATTGTAAGCGCCCGAATACATGTTGTAGAGTGCTATGTGCAGCACCATGCTATTAGCGATCTGAGTGAGCTCCTCGACCCCCCTCGAAGCCCCTACCTGAGCTAGCAGTATGGCAGCAACGTTGTAGACGAAGTAGAACGCTACGCTGATAACGCCGCTAGTGCCCGGCGTTTTTGCCTTGAGCGAGATGAGGGCGAACACAGACCCATAAAAGGAGGCCTGGACCAGGTAGGCCGTGTACATGGCTAGGACCTCGGCTAAGCTCTCAACGACGTTCCTCCAGAGGATCACAGAAGCTACGAGCGTCGGCGCCCCCAGGAGTAGTATGCTGGGCACTAGAACCCTGCTAACCAGTAGCGCTAGGGCTATTCCCTCCCTGGAGACGGGGTACGATAGGTACACGTTCATGACTCCATTCTCGATCAAGGAGGTTATGCCGGCTGCCCCTCTCAAGGCGAGGAAGATTGTGACAGCTATAATTGTGACCTCGAGGACGCTGAACACTATTACATAGCCCTCGGTCAGCGGCTGTATAACCGCTAGAGAGCCTCCCAGAGCGGCGAGCAAGAGTATCATCGCGTCGAAGCCCGGCGGCCTAAGGGTGTCCGAGAGGTCAAGCGATATAATTGCCAGTAGCCTCCTTGCCGACGATGACTTATTAGTCAAGAGATAGCACCTCCTCGATGCTAGGCTCGGCGACGTCGAACGAGACTATATAGGCTCCAAGCTTCTCAGCCTCCAGCAAGGCTTCCATTAAAGCCTCCTTCCTTCCGTCGAGGCTAGCGTATACAGTAGCTCCCAGGATCTTGGTTTTAAACCCGCGGCGCCGTAGGACCTCGGCGACAAGCGACGGCTTAGTAGCTCTTATTCTAGCCTTAACGTTTGAGCCTAGGATCTCGTCTATCCTGCCGTCACGCACCACTCTACCTTTACTGACCACTACAACCCTCACGGCAACCCTCATAATCTCGTAGATTATGTGGCTCGATATGAGTAGCGTGACACCTTTTTCTCTGTTAAGCCTCGATAGCAGCTCTATCACTCTCACCCTCTCTAGCGGGTCAAGATTGCTTGTAGGCTCATCGGCTACTATGAAATCGGGCTGAGCTATGAGCGCGTGGGCTATTGCAGCCCTTTGCTTCAACCCGGCGCTGAGCTGGGGAAACGACTTATGCTCGTGGCCTCTAAGACCGGCAAGCTCTATGGCCTCATCGACAGCGTCGCGCGGCGCGCCGTAGATCTTAGCAGCTATTTCCAGGAGCCTCTTGACAGGTATGCCAGAGGGGAGTGTAGGCCTCTCGAACACAATGCCCACGTTTTCGCGTGCCCTAGGATCCTTGAATGGGTCAACGCCGTTAAGCTCAACGCGGCCCTTGTCGCGTGAGAGAAGGCCAAGGGAGACCTTTATCAGGGTAGTCTTCCCCGACCCGTTGGACCCGACTAGGCCGACTACCTCGCCCTTCCTAATGGAGAGCGAGACACCATGCAACGCCCTGACGCCGCCCGGATAGGTCTTGTACACGTCGTCGACTACTAGTATCTCGCGCCCCATGTTCCCCCGGAACGCTTATCTATTACCGCTTAGAGATTGAAGCCTTTCCGCTAGATCAGCCACTAACCCGTCGAATCCCTTGAAGTCGGGGCCCAGCACAGAGCTAGGCTTTACTACTTTTAAGTCCTGGCCCGTGCAGCCCTTCCTGCCCACCATAACGGCTACGAGCCTGCTCCTACCCCTGCCCAGCGAGCCCGGCGCCTCGCCTAGGAAGGGGTAGAGTGCTGTAGGAGCTACTCCAGTGCTAGCCGCAATTGATGCGAGGCCGGCTAGGGCCTCAACCGACTCTCCGCCCGAGAGCCCGAAGATTAATATAAGCGTTCCGCGGTCACGCAGAGCTCTCAGCGACTTGACGAAGCTGGGCCTCACCCCTCTTATATACTCCTTGACTGTTCTGAGGCCGTCAACGTAGAGGCCCTTGATAGGTTCGTAGCGTAGGCCTGCCATCGCTAAAGCCTGGCGGTGGAGCAGGAGTAGCTCGCTATACCTGAAACCAGTGGGGTAGGGGGGGTCTGCTACTACTACGTCGAACGCCCTTCTAAGATATATTCTTGATAAGTCTCCTAGAATGAATAACGCGTGGCCCCTAGGCGCTTGACTGCAAGACGAGCAGAGCCTCGCATATTTGCGTACATAGCCGGCTACACCTCCCCTTCCCAGGGGCTTGACCACGCCTCCGCGGTAGAGGCCTGCGAGCGGGTTTAGCTCAACCGGGTTCAATGGGATCCAGTAACTCTTTACTACTAACCCGGGGTTCACCCTACCGCTGGGCTGGTAGTAAAAAGCTAGGAGGCTGGAGGACCTCAAGGCGCTGGCAACTATAAGCGCGGCTTCTACTCTGCACTCAGGGCCACTGGCTTCCACGAATCTGTAAAGGCTCACTAGCTGGCGCCTAGTCGCTATTCTGGCTATGCTGGTTATACCTGCCCGTAGGAGCTTTCTAGTCTCCCTTCCATGGGGCACAGCTATCTCGTTTAATTCGATCCCGTTGAACTCTCTCTCCGCCTCGGCGGCGCTCTCCTTTATAAACTCTCTCAGCTCGGCCGCTCTGCTAGCCCCCGATATAAGGCTAACCCACCTCCTTTCACCGCTGGATTCATCGTATACCTCGGCCGCGTACGCGTAGAAGCCGGGCGCTATCTCGGGCAGAGTCTCACGGTTAAGGCTTATCCGGGGCTCTGACGGCTTCAGCGAAGGGGCCTCACGTAGCTCAACTATCTCTCCGTCCTCACCGATGACCCCATACACCTTGAGGCCTCCAACACGCCTAGAGTATACCCATACGGGCGCTGTGCAGGGAGGGCACTTGGCCGCCAGAATGTGGATGATGCACTCTCCGCTGGTGCACCACAGCTTTCTGGCTTGCCTCCACGCGGAATAGAGCGCCTTAATAAGGCATGAAGCTATCGCTTCGCATTTGCATGACGCCAGCCTCCACGTGGCCGCGGCGGTATAGTAGGCCGCCGGGTCTATATCTACGCCGAGGGAGGTGAACCCGAGCCTAGCGGCCTCTATAGCCGCTATCCCGGAGCCCGAGTATGCGTCAAGCAGCTTACGGCCGCGAGAGGCTTCAAAGACGTCACTGGGTATGGGCGTCCTCGCAGCCTGAAGCGTCAGGTCCTCAGCGCCCGACTCGAGCACAGACGAAGCTATAAGCCCTCTAATCATCGAGGCGAAACGCCTTCCGAACCATTTGAAAGCGTCATATACACCTTCCCTTCTCCCCCTCTCCCTCAGTGCCGACTCTAAGGCAAGTCTAGCAACACTGCCCGCGCTCATGGATTCAATAGCGGTTTCGCCGCAGGGGGGCATGGGAGGGCTCACAGTGTCCCTCCCGCAACCTTAAGACGGGGGTTTTGAGGGAATGAGACAGTTAATGGCGACTATGTCATAAGGAGTTTTACGATGATTGCCCGAAGCCGGGCGGCCTAACCTTGACCACATCACGGTTTACTAAGTTGGGAGGTATTTTGCCGTCGGCGAATGCCAGCAGGTTCTCTGCGGCAATCATGGCCATCCTCATCCTGGTTTCCTTAGTGGCGCTTCCAATGTGGGGTGCTAAGACAACGTTCTTGAATGCTGTGAGGGGGTGGTTAGGGTCTAAAGGCTCTTCCTCGAAAACATCCAGCCCCGCGCCAGCTATCCAGCCCTCTCTCAGCGCTTTGACAAGGGCCTCTGTGTCGACTACAGGGCCCCTAGCAGTATTTATGAGTATAGCAGTCGGCTTCATCATTCTCAGCTCCCTCTCGCCTATGAGATGCCTGGTCTCCTTGGTTAGAGGCACGTGTATACTGAGCACGTCAGACTCCTTTAATAGGTCCTCGAGGCTCTTGTACTCGGCTCCCAGCTCCTTCTCGACATCGGGCTTTCTGGTTCTGCTATGGTATATAATCCTCATGCCGAAAGCTTTGCCTATCTCCGCGACGCGCTTACCAATCCTGCCCATACCTAGTATGCCCAGCGTCTTACCCTTCAGCTCGAAGCCAAGCATCATCATAGGGTGCCATCCTGTCTGAAGCCTCTTCCACTCCCCCCATCTAACGAATACGTCGGCCTCGACGATCCTCTTGGCCACGGCTAAGATGAGGGCCCATGTTAGCTCAGCCACGGCATCAGTTAAAACGCCCGGCGTGTTCGTGACGTAGACGCCATGCTTAGTCGCGCACTCGACGTCTATATTATCATATCCGACGGCCATCTGCGCTACGATCCTGAGCCTGGGCGCCTCGCTGATTAGCTTGCAGTCGATTTTATCTGTGAGCAGGGTGTAGAGGGCGTCGCTCTCCTTGGCCTTCTTCAAGAGGACCTCGTAGGGCGGCGGCTGGTACTTATCCCATACCTCCACATCGTACTTAGACTCAAGCCTCTTAATGACCTCATCAAAGACTTGACGAGTCATGAAAAGCCTTGGCTTGCCTACCACGCCTTAATCACCGCCTAGCGCTCAGCCGATTGGGAGGAGAGCGTATCCTTTCAGCTTGAAGCTTGGAGTCATATGTAGCTCCCGCAAGGCGGTCTTCATATTCAAACACTATATTATCGTGTGGGGAGGTTGGAGCTTAGCGGGGGCATAGCGGCAAGTCTGGGGGGCGCGGTTGTGGGCGGGCCTAGGAGGATAGGCGTCGTCGTTAACCCGATAGCAGGTGTGGGCGGCAGGCTGGGATTCAAGGGTAGCGACGGGGCTTACGGCATAAGAGCGGTCATGGAGGGGGCTCCCCTGGTAAGCCCGGAAAGGGCTATCAGGTTTATCGCTGCTCTCGACGCGGAGGCTAGGGCTAGGGGGCTGGAAGTCGAGGTCCTCACGCCTCCCGGCAAGATGGGTGTAGCTGGGTTCAGAGCTAGGCACTTGAGGCTTAGCGAGGTGAGATGCGTCCCGCCCAAGATATGGCCTACTACAGCGCACGACACGATTAGATGTGCTAAGGCATTGTCGAGCGCTGCTGAGCTGCTGGTCTTTGTAGGCGGTGATGGCACGGCGCGGGACATATACAACGCCGTCTCGACTAGCATACCAGTGCTGGGAGTCCCCGCGGGCGTGAAGATGTATAGCGCTGTCTTCGCAGTAAACCCTGAATCCGCGGCGGGGGTGGTAGCCGACGCGTTGGAGGGTAGAGCCGTCCTTGAAGAGAGGCCCGTAATGGATGTAGACGAGGACGAGTTCAGGAGGGGTAGGCTAGTGCTCAGGACCTACGGATACCTGCTAGTCCCCGTGTCTGAGGGGGTAGTAGAGTCTCCAAAATCGCCTTCAAGGGGCGAAGGCGTAGATGAGATAGCGGAATACTTCGTAGACGAGCTTTTAGAGGAGTGCACACTCTACATACTAGGCCCCGGCTCGACCATAGCCAGGATAGCAGAGAAGATGGGCGTGAAGAAGACGTTGCTCGGCGTAGACGCTGTGCACAACCGCGAGCTAGTAGGGAGGGACCTCGACGAGAGGGGGATCCTAGGCCTGCTCGCGAAGTATAGAAGGGCGAAAATAGTTGTGAGCCCGGTGGGCGGGCAGGGATTCATATTTGGGAGGGGAAACCAGCAAATCAGCGCTGAAGTCGTAAAGAGAGTGGGCAGGGATAACGTTATAGTGGTTGCTTCTAGGGACAAGATGAAGAGCCTGAGGGTTCTGAGAGTGGATACAGGGGACCCGTTGCTTGATGAGGAGCTTAGGGGTTATATAAGGGTTCTAGTGGGTTATGGCAAGTGGGTTATGGCGCGGGTTGAGTAATGCTTTAGTATGGCCAGCGTCTCGGCATTATCCAGCGGCGTTTGTCTGCGCAGCGCGCCCGTGCTTGGCTGGTAAAAAACTATGTTAACCTTTAAACTCGTTCATAGCTGTTTCTAGGCTGCAGCCTCGCTCTGCTTCTCGAGACAGATCTCTATGCTGCTGACCCTCCTCCTCCTGGGCTGGGCGGCCTCTGCTCCTCCAGCAGCGGTCGCTTCCTGGGGCGTGAACTCTAGCTCCTGGCTGTCAATCTTTATATCCTTAATGTCGACGTTCTTGGCAAACCTCTTCCTGACGATCTCGACGGCGTCTACAGCCTTGTTTATGTTCCTACCCCTAGCCTTGACTACTACCTGGTTGGTTCCCTGCTCCATGAGCGTGGTTAGTATGGCTAACACGTAGTTCATCACGGGCTTCCTGCCGATCCTGATCTCGGGGGCGCCCTCACAGGCCATGTCGGCTCCACCTCTGCGCTCCTCGCGTATGCTCTATTAGTCGTTCTCCAGGAGTAGCGACTGGTAGCTTTAAGCGTTAGCCTCGATGTTTGAGGGTGGAATAAAGATGGGTATCTTGTTGCAGTTCGGCCGCTACGCGACGCGATGATAGAGACTCACGCCCTTATAAGGCGCGGGAGACGGGATAAGTTAAATGGTTAAGGGTGACCGTGATTATGGGAGTCGGCGTAGCCGATCTGCCGTTGCATGGTGGCCATGTGCCAGCTTGGATGATCAGGTATATGGAGAGGATGGCTAAGGCCATAGTGGAGGCTATAGTTGAGATACACGGAGAGGACGCGCTGGTTAGGGGCCTCAGCGACCCCGTGTGGTTCCAGGCTTTCAATAATGTTATAGGCATGGATTGGGATAGCAGTGGCAGCACGACGGTGCTCACTGCAATCTTGAAAAGGGTGAGCTGGTCTAACCCGGAGCTGGGCTTTCTAGTGCTAGGCGGTAAGGGCGGCCGTATGAGGCTAGTCCCCGAAGAAGCGCGTGAAGCTGCTAGGATCTTAGATTTAGATGCGGGGGAGATAGAGGCTTTCAGTAGGGCGGCCGCTAGGATCGACTCATCGCTGCTCCAAGACGGCTATGACCTCTACCATCACTCCGTGATAGCATCGAGATCCGGGCTAATGGTGGTTGTCCAGCAGGGCATGAACGCGGGCAAGGGTATGGCGAGGCGGTACCATATAGATAGGGCTAGCGTCGAGGAGCCGCACTCGGGCGTAGCCGGCGTAGCTGAGGACAGGGTGCTCAACATAGTCGCGAGGGAAAGTAGAGAGGCACGCAGGCTATTCATAGACCTTGTGTCTGAGGGCAATCGAAGGCTTAAGAGGCTGATAGCAGAGGCAAACAGGATCGTGGAGGGCAGGCCTTCGCTTCTGGACTTTATGGGAGGGAGGAGTAGGAGGGCTGCAACTTCGGCTCAGAGGCCTTCATATTACAGGCCTGTAACCATCGACCGCGGGCTAGAAAAGGCTCTGGAAGAACTGGGTAAGCATGGTCTTAATCACGAGGAGGACCTACTAAGGGCTCCAGGCGTGACTCCCAAGGTCGTGAGGGCTCTAGCTCTCGTAGCGGACGTCATATATAGTGTGCCGGCTTCTACTAGGGATCCCGTCACAGCCCCGCTTAACCCGTTTGTTTATGCCTACGCGGTGGGAGGTAAGGATGGAGTCCCGTATAGGTATTCGAGGAGGCTGGTGGAGAGGGTTACGTTGACGCTGGAAGAGGCTATAAGCCGTGCCAGGATGGGCGACAAGGACAAGCTCAAGGCTCTTCAGAGGCTTCATGAGGCGCTGAGGGCTTACTTGGGCGGCATAGAGGATTGAGAGCGCCCGCTAGGAGCTTGTACACGGTTTGTATGACTCCTCCCAGTCAACCCAAGCGATGGCTCTGACAGCTACTGTAGCGTAGGCGCCTGGTGGCAGCGATATTCTCATGGTGGCTTCGCTTTCCACGGGTTTACACGAGCTGCGGCATACAGGGAACAGTAAGGGCCTGAGAGAGGGTCTTAGGCCGGCATCGTAAGAGAGTATTGAGAGGTCTACGCCAGTTTCCGCAGCCGCAGAGCTAACAATCTTCGCCCAGGAAGTTGAGCTCTTAGCGAGGCTTCTATGGGGTAGTCTAGCCGCGGGCACAGCTAATATGCGGCCTCCTGGGCATTTCACATGGACCCTGCGCTCGGCCAGGCTGCCGGGGTCTATGCCCTTGGATAGGGCCTTGGAAAGGGCCAGGTTGAAGAGAAAGGATTGTAGCGCCTCGGCTACAACGCGTGGCATAGATCCTCTAGCGTCTAGCGTATGTATAAGCTTCTCTTCATAGTCTCCGGGTCTAAGCCTTTCCTCGGAGGGATACCTGTACAGAGCCTCATTAATTAAGGCGTCGAGCCTCCCCTGGAGCATGTGAAGAGAGTATAGGTGGGAGTTAGGCCTATCCACGCCAAACCTCTGAGGCCCGAAGTATCCAGGTACTCCTTGAAGTCTTGCAAGCCTATTGCAGAGCTGGTAGGAGCTTGACGTGTAAATCCTGATCAAGAACATGTTGCCTTCGTGGCCCCCGGGCTTAAGACGGCCTCCACGCCTTACAAGCCACGCTTTAAAGCCTCTCCCCTCTAGCGTCCTGGGAGGCACGCTTCTACACTTAACCGCAACATGCTGGTATACAATAGCGCAGGTGTCCTTCAAGCCCGCTAGCGAGGGCGAAGAACACCTGGTAGCTCTAGCAACTTCGATAGCAGCCCTCACGCTACTAATGCCGAGCTTCTTAACGTAGAAAATGTAGTATCCTTCACCTTCGTCGAGCACGCGGGATTCATAAACCCTGAACCCGTAGGGGAAGTCTATCACGGCTTCCGGGCTCGAGGGCAGAGTACTATCGTTTAAACCATAGAGGGCCTCAAGACCCGAAGGCCTGCAAGGCGAGTCTAAGCCTGGATTCAAGGCTTAAGGGTCACCCATAGAGGCGCTCTCCGCTTCAAGAAACACTAACACTACTACTTAATAATTTAAAAAGGTGTTGCGTTGCTCAGGTCGAAGCGCGCGGGTCTAGACACCAGCCTTAGCTCTAAGCTCCTTAACCTTCTCTATTATCTCGTTGACTAGTGGGGCAGCCTCTCCAGGGTCTATAATGGCTGCGCTGGCAGCTGCCACCTCGATCCCGGCCGCCTCCCCGAGCTTCTGCTTGCTTGGCACATAGACGTATGGTATCTTCTTCTCGTCGCATAAGACGGGTAGGTGCATCACTATCTCTGGCGGGTCTACGTCCTCAGCTATTATAACTAGCTTCGCGAGGCCTCTATCAACGGCCTTCGTGGTCTCATTAGTACCCTTCTTTATCTTGCCGGTCTGCCTGGCTATCCTTACGGCCTCATACACCTTCTCGGCTAGGTCCTCGGGCACCTCAAACCTCACATATGGCGGCTTAGACATGGCTCATCCTCCCCTCGCGGGTCTTCACGGCCGGACTATAAGGTAGAGTTCAAGCCGCGGGTTTAAGCTTCGCTATTCGACCTCGATTCCGCGAGGCCCCTCTTCTCCGCTAGGAGAAGTTATACTCGCAGCCTCCTTCTCGATCTCGTATTTAAACTCCTTTGAAATCAAGGGAGCTACTATGTAAAGTTTGTTTATAACCATCCCCTCCTCTTCCTCGAGGTCTACGTCGAAGTTTATGTAGTATATTGGTATTGAAGCTTTTATGCTGCCCCCTTCCCGCTCCACGAGCCCCCTCTCCTCCAGCTCCCTAATTACCTCCTGCTCCTCCTCTCCGACCACAGTTATGGTGTGCACCTCTTTTGTTATAAGCAGGTCGCTCTTGTCCGGGTCCCACTCGTCTAGAATCTGCCTTACAATATCCTTGACAGTCTCTTCTATGTTGGCTTCAAACACATAGGACTCGACTACTTTACCGTGCTCGGCTCTAACGGCGACTACCTTCACTTCCTTCTCCCGATATCAAGGCTGGGGATCCCAGGCTTAACTAGCTTTTCTAGCTCTAGTATCTTGTCTATCTCCTCGTCCTTAAGCCCTATTGACTTCAAGGCTTCCCTTATCGGCTTGCCCTCATACAACATCCTCGACACTTCCGCTGCCTTATCGTAGCCTATTATGGGGCTTACTAGGGTGATCAGGGCTTGGCTTCTCTCCGCGAGTTCTCTCATCCTCTCGACTCTAGGCTGAACCCTAGCTATTACCAGCTCCGCCAGCTTTGAGGCAGCCTCAGCCATTATAGAGGCCTCTCTCACCACTGTGTAGCCTGCTAGTGGTAGCCCCATGCTCAGCTCGAACTCTCCTAGCAGGGCTGCGTTCGCCATAGCAGAGTCCAGGCCTATAACATAGCTGGAGGCCTGCATCACGGCTTCAACGGTGACAGGGTTGACCTTGCCTGGCATCATGCTGCTACCGGGTACCTCCTGGGGTATATCGATCTCTGCGAGGCCCGTGAACGGACCCGAGTACATTAGCCTGAGGTCCTGGGACAGCCTCCACAGGTCTATGGCTACGTTCCTTATCGCGGCGCTCAGGAGGGCGAGGTCTGTGACTAGCCTCATGGCCCTAAACCGGCTCCTTGCGGGCTTCACAGGAATTCCCGAGGCCTCAGCTAGCGCCTTCACGGCTCTCTCAGGGTATTCTGGGTGAGCGTTCACACCTGTCCCGACGGCAGTGCCTCCGAGAGGCACCTCGAGGACCTGCTTCGCTGCGGCCTCCAAAGACTCCAGGTCCTTCTCGATGGCATCCCTGTAAGCCCCCATCTCCTGCCCGAGTGTCACGGGCAGTGCATCCCTCAGGTGGGTCCTGCCGGGCTTGACCACGTCGGCGTACTTTTCCTCTAGCTCGCCGAGCCTGGCTGCCAGGCTCTTCAGGGAGGGAACTAGGCTGTTCGCTACCTCGGCGTAAGCCGCTAGCCTTATAGCGGTGGGGATCACGTCGTTGCTCGACTGGCTCATGTTGACGTGGTCGTTGGGGTGTACGTCGATGCCAGCTATCTCTGAGGCTCTCTCGGCTAGGACCTCGTTAACGTTCATATTAAGGCCGGTCCCG
Source organism: Acidilobaceae archaeon (assembly GCA_027051095.1). Lineage (GTDB taxonomy): Archaea > Thermoproteota > Thermoprotei_A > Sulfolobales > Acidilobaceae > Aeropyrum. The sequence goes on from JALUAM010000002.1 coordinate 13,850, forward strand.
CTGCCCGTCTGGAAAACGTCAACGACGATCCTGTCATCCATCTTACCCTCTGCGAGCTCCATAGCGGCCTGCATTATAGCCTTGGCCCTCTTCTCGTCGAGTAGCCCCAGCTCGTAGTTAGCCTTGGCCGCCGCGTATTTCACCATACCCATAGCCCATATTATCCTTCTGGGGAACCTAGTCCCTGTGTCTAGGAAGACCCTAACAGCTCTCTCAACGTACTTGCCGGCCATGTCTAAGCCGCCCCGCGCCCCCTCAGAGGCGCCTTCTCCTCATAATATATCCTCGGCGTCGTCTAGCCTCTTCACTAGAGGCGCGGGGCCATTAATTATAGAAGCGGCTTGGCTTTAATTAGAACTGTCCGCTGCGCCCTGGCGCCCAGCAACTTTAATATGGTCTCGCGGCGCCGTGGGATGCTTTCAGGGAAGGCGTTGCTATGAGTAGCACTGCGTCTAGCCTGGAGGAGGCTTTCTGCAGGGACGAGTACAAGGACTACATAATTTACAAATATTTAGCCGAGAGGGAGGCCGACGAGGAGAGGAGAAAGCTCTTAATGACTATGGCAGAGCAGGAGTACAGGCATTACGAGTTCTGGAAGAGGCTTAATGGTAGAGAGTGTGGTGTTGGCGTATCCAAGGTAGCGCTCATTGCGATACTGCTAGCACGTAGGGTGCTTGGGCTCACGTTCACCGTTAAACTTCTGGAGAGGCATGAAAATGAGGTTATAAAAGCGTACAAGGAGTACATGGAGAAGTTGCAGGGGCGCGAGAGGGAGGAGCTAGAGTCGATAATAAAGGAGGAGGAAGACCACGAGAAGCAGCTGCTATCTCAGATAAACGATAGAATAGTGAGGTATCTCGGCTTCGTGGCTCTAGGCCTCGCAGACGCCATAGTAGAGATTACTGGGGTCCATGCAGGATTCCTTGGAGCGACAGCCACGACAATTGTAGCCGGCGTTGCAGGCCTTATAGTGGGCTTGTCAGCTGCGATCTCGATGGCTGCAGCTGCGTACCTGCAGGCTAAGCACGAGGGTAACGAGAACCCGGGAGCTTCCGCCGCCGCGACGGGTATAGCGTACTTCTTCGCCGTGGTAATGCTGGCCCTTCCATACTTCATAACTCATTCCAACGTGCTAGCGTTTATAGCCAGCGTTGCAATAGCTGTGGCAATGGTGGCCTTCTTCACCTACTACAGCAGCGTGATAAATGATAGCGACTTCAAGAGGGAGCTAGCAGAAAGCCTAGGAGTATTATTCGGCACCGCGGCAGCAGCCTACATATTTGGCGACGTGCTGGGAAGCATATTCGGTATAAAGGAAATTATAGGTTAAAAGTGACGTGACATGTTATAATATTATATTATATGTTCTCTGTTACTAAAATGTGGATTTGGCGCATATAGGCCGGGCTGGTAGCGTTGAAAACACTGACCCACGTGGTGTTTGGCTTCGGGGCGGCAATCTCTGTTATGAGCTTTCTCGGTGGGAGCCTCGGGGAGTCTTTATTCATATCCGTGTTAGCCGCCGGAATGCATCCAATAATAGACAGGTACTCTCATGCCCGCGGGAGGCGGGGGGTATACCGAACTAGGCTCCTCCACAGCTTTGAAACGTTGATACCGCTAGCCTTAGCCGCGGGCTTTCTAGTAGGCTCAGGCATGGGGACTGCTCAGGCTATTAGGGCGTCGCTTGCTTTCGCGGCTTCAGCTGCAAGCCACCTAGCCCTCGACATGCTGACCCCGGGCGGCGTGTTCCTTGCGGGCAGGCGCGTGAGATACCCCGTCTTTAGATGGGACGATCCTCTGGCTAACACGGGCTTCTCCGCCATAGGAGTACTTCTCTCTGTGGCCGCCGTGGCATCCATGATATGACTTGATGGTTTCTAGGAGTGCGCGGTCTTCAAGCCCGGTAGCCTATTGACAACGAATGCTATGTCTTGAGGCCTTACATAGGCCAGATCGGGGCCTGGGCTCGACGTGATGTAACTGTAATCCCACTGCCACAGCCTCCTAGATATCTCCCTCGCTTCCCTAGCGATCAAAGCCCCCCTTTTAGACGCTATCCTCAGCGCAGCTCTCACGGCGGTGGCTAGCTGTTGCTCCTCTTCCAGTTGCTTGAGGCTCCTCAGGTCGACAGGATTGGGCAGGTTCCTGGCCTCGAGCATTCTACCCCTCAGCTTAGGTTTTTCTAGTAGGAGAGGCTCCACTATGCGCCTTTCACGGGGCCTCTTATATGGCGGGCCTCTCTCGTACCCGATAGATAAAAGCGCATTCTTAGCAGAGTCCCTATAGCTCGTCGCGTCCCTCGCTCTATACTCGTCCATAACGATTATCGAGTCGGCCTCGGCTAGCAAAGGTAGAGCGCCGCTAGCAACAATCACTACGCTCACGCCGCTCTCACGCATGGACGGAGCCACGTCACTGAGAGGATTAAGCGTTCTTTTACCAGTGATCTTCTCGGCCCAGTGGTCCCTGTGTATCATATTCGATGCCGCTTCATCCTCGTCTATAACTAGGACGCTTGACCCTGATTCTACGGCCTCTTGTATACTGGCTGCTAGGCTCGTAGCCCCGCTCGCGTCGGGCGTTGTGAAACACTCGGTGCTTCTACCCCCCGGCAAGCCGATTATGAGGCTTGAGACGTCTACGCATGAAACCCACCTGCCGTTCTCGCTGTTAACGTAGAAAGCGTCGTGGACTGTGACGACTAGTTCCCTGCCATCGCCGGGCACATGATTCCACACCCCAGAGGATATTGCTTCAGCCAGCGTAGTCTTCCCGTGGAACGCGGGCCCCGCTATCACGTTAAGCCCGCGTGGTATACCCATACCGCTGACAATCCTGCCGGTAGGCAGCTCCAGCTCAACCCTTAGGCTGCTAGGTGACTCAAAGGGGACTGCGTCTTCGAGAGGCTCCCAGCACCCCCCGCACTTTCTTGGCAGGATGGAGCCGTCGCCGACGAACGCTATAAGCTTCATAGCGCCAAGCCTACTCCGTATGTATTCCTGCTCAACCCAAGCGTTTACGTGGGACTTGAGCTTGTCCTCGCGCTCTTTTAGGATTCTAACGGCCTCTTTAATTATAGATGGCACTGAATGGAGTAGTAGCTCCTCGGCGATATCAGATAGGACCCTTCTGCGCCTAGCGGGGAGGCCTACCCAGAGTCTAGCTACGAAGCCTAGCCTAGCGCCCCGCCCTCTTCTAACCTCTAGAGAGCTGCGAGGGATCATTATTGGTGACGGCTTGGGGATAGCTATTCTCCCGCTATTGCCCTCTCCAACGCCCTTTAGGCTGTACCTACGCGCTAAGCCGTATATTAGCCTGTTTAGGAAATCGGCTACCGCTATGACTCTGTCACCGCTTACAGCCCATTCCTGTAGTTCAACGTTGAAGCGGGCCTCTACAACGCTGGGAGGAGCGTATGGGTCGCCCTGAACCCTGGTAACTTTGACGTTCACGCCGTCTACTTGTTCCTCGGCGCCGGCGAGTTCCTTATACGCCTTGTAGCCGCGGCCGTCGATCCTTTTGAGGACCTCAGCTATGCCTTTACGGCGTGGAGCCAAGGCTGTATACACCCGTATACGCAACCCCACGGTCCACGCCAGGGGTGTTAAAGCGTCGTGTGAGAAGGTGCTTGTGGTGGGCCCGGGGGGATTTGAACCCCCGACCACCCGGTTATCAGCCGGGCGCTCTACCGGGCTGAGCTACGGGCCCCCGCCGTTTAATAATGGGTATTCGTGGTCAATCAAATTAAAGGTTGCTAGCGAGTGGACGGTCTCTATTTAAATGTTTACTCTCGATGCTACGGGGGTTGCCCTCTCATATCTTACTTAGCCTCGAAGATGGTATTCGAGGTGTGCTAGTAGTGGAAGCTGTAGGCTTTGACAAAAGCGTGGGCACAGCAGAGGATACATCGCTTGACGCACTTTTCTACGCTTCAAGCTTCCTCGAAGCATTCTTGGCCTCGCTGAGAGCCGAGGGGGAGGCTCGGGAGAGATACCTGGCGCTGGCCAGTGTCGACTTGGAGCTAATGCTGGACGAGTTGAGGTATTACTTAAAGGCGAGGGAGGCTGTGGAGGCAGTGGAGACTGTAAGCGCTCGGCGCCTGGACGATCTAGCCTTGTCGCTGGGCGGTGACGTGCTGGAGAGGGCTCTGACTAGTAGCGTTAAGGCTTTAGTGAACGGTTGGGGGCTCGACGTTGAGGCTGTTAGGATGCTGGCGGAAGCTTCAGGGTGGGGCGTCGACCCTGCAGGCATGGACGAGGAGGTGGCGGCGTCTGCAACTGTGCTGACGTTCGTTGCTGCATTCAACAAGACCAAAGCAGCTTTTTAAGCATTACTGCATGGAGGGGTTTATCCTGTATTTAAAAGCTCCCTATATCCCCGTTATGCCTTAACTAAGTCATTGAAGGTGGCAGGGTTTTGGCTAGAAACGTCGCAATTGTGGGAACAGGTATAGCCAAGTACGGCGTCAGGAACGACGTCAACATAGCAGAGCTGGCATGGGAGGCTATAAAGGAGGCTCTAGCCGAGGCCGGAGTGGAGGGCAAGGATATAGACTTAATCGTAGTGGGCAACGCTGGAGGATGGAGTAGTGAGTACCTTCCCGGGATAGTGATAGCTGAGTATTCGGGCCTCAGCGGCAAGCCTATTTACAGGGTTGAGGCGGCCTGCGCCACCGGGAGCGCCGCTATCAAGGCGGCTAGGGATGCTATAGCCTCCGGGGAGGCTGATATAGCCCTAGTCGTGGGAGTCGAGAAGATGAACGAGTCGCCCACGCCTATAGTTGTTGAGATGATAGGTAGGGCTGGCAACTACTTCTGGGAGTTCGAGAACTTCGGTCTAACCTTCCCTGGCTACTACGCCCTCTACGCCACGGCTTATATGAGCGAGTACGGTGCTACAGAGGAGGATCTGTGCATGGTGGCAGTGAAGAACCACTACTATGCAAGCTTCAACCCCAAAGCCCATTTCCCCCGGCGCATAAGTGTAGAGCAGTGCATGCAGTCGAGGTACGTTGCGTGGCCTGTGAAGTTGCTGGATAGCAGCCCTATCAGCGACGGCGCGGCAGCTGTAGTACTAGCCAGCGAGGACGTGGCTAAGAAGCTGACAGACTCGCCCGTATGGATAGAGGCTATAGGGGCGGCGAGCGATACGAGCAACCTCAGCAAGAGGCCTGACTTCCTAGTACATAGGGCTAGCTTGTGGGCGGCTGAGAGAGCGTTCAAGAAGGCTGGGATACCCAGGGAGTCGAGCTTCAAGTACTTCGACTTCGCTAACGTCCACGACGCCTTCACAATAGCTGAGGTCCTAGCTTACGAGGCCCTAGGCTTCGCTAAGTGGGGAGAGGGCTACAAACTGATAAGGGAGGAGCAGACGTACAAGGGAGGCCTCATACCTGTAAACCTCGACGGCGGCCTGAAAGCCAAGGGCCACCCAATAGGGGCTACCGGTGTTGGAATGGCTGTAGAACACGTGAGACAGCTCCAGGGTAGAGTTGAGAAGGAAAGGCAGGCCGACATAAAGGTGGGGAGGAGCCTAGCCCATAATGTAGGCGGCACAGGCCACTACGCCTATGTCACGATCTATAGCCTATCCAAGCCTAGGAATGCCTAGGAGGTGGATTATCAGTGAGCCAGAGGCGGGAGATGGAGGAGTTCCTGAAGCAGGTTGAGAGCTTCGTAAACGAGATGAAGAGGAGCATGGGGCTACCACTAGTGTTTGACCAGAAGACGGGCGCCGCGATGTGGTACGACCAAAGGGAGCTAAGGCTGAGATTCACTATCAGTATAGAAAGGATAAGGAAGTTCTTCGAGGGGCTAACTCAGGGCAAGATACTAGCTACCCGCTGCAAGGAGACAGGCACGATATACTTCCCCCCGCAGGTCGACTGTCCGGACGCTCCGAACAGCGAGGTGGAGTGGATCGAGCTCCCCAGGGAGGGCACACTGCTGACGTTCACAGTTATAAACGTTAAACCCTTCAGTTTCAGCCACTACGAGGACTACGTAGTTGGAGTCGGTAAGCTCGAAAACGGGGTTAACGTGTTAGCGTGGGTCAGGGGCGACCCTAGGAAGCTCAGGAGGGGCATGAAGGTTAGACTTGAAGTTGTGAAGAGGGAGCCTGAAGGATACCTTACATACGAGTGGGTGCCCCTTGAGGAGTCTAGCCGGGAAGGCTAGGTCCCCGCGGCGAGTGCTTTATAGACGAACAAACTTTATCCCAATCAATAGCAGAATAGACATCCATTTTTAATTTAATTTTATATATTTCTTCTAAGGCCCAGGCCTCCGTAGGGTGTAGCTCTGCGGGGAGCACTAAGCTGTAGACTCCTTCTGGAAGCCTAGCTCTGGCTAGGTCCTTTAAGAAGTTGAAACCATAGACTCTATGGGCCCCTTCGCCCCCCGCTTCTACTGCGAGGGCTGGTAGCTCGCCGAGGAAAGGTTCTAATCCTAATTCCTTAGCCACCTCGCGCTCATAAGTTATTATAGTCTCGGCGGCTTCCTCCGGCCTTAGCTGCAAGCCATCGTCTCTTACATCGAGAAGTGCTAGTGTGTGGAGGCCCGCGCAGAGGTTAGAGTAAATGAAGGCTACGAGGGAATAGGGCTTAACTCCCCTCCAAGGGCCTGGCACTGTGACTGTCCTCCCGAAACGGTAATAGTGCAGCATGCTTGCAGCCTTGGCCGCGCAGACTCCTGAGACGCCGGGGTAGTATCTGGCTTCTATGCCGGCCCTCCTGGCCTCTGCTAGGAGGGCTACATGAGTAGTAGCTATCAAAGGGTCTCCCGGGACGAGTATAACTACGAGAAGCCGCGAGGCCTCGCTTATAATCCTTTGAGACCCTCCTTCTAGGTCGTCTCTGCTAGCCGCTACTACGCTGCTCCGGGCTATAGCCTTTACATAGTCTAGAATGTTAGATGCTCCGGGGCTCGTGTAGGTGTCGACATAAACCTTATCCGCCCTCCTGAGTAGGTTCTCTACCTCGCGTGTGAGCATCCCAGCTTTATAGCCGGCCCCTGCGAGGACTAGCATAACCGGCGCCCTCCGATAGGCATTGTCACGTATCAAGAGGAGTATAGAAGCTGGCGGGGGTCAGCACGCCTCATGGGAGCGAGCAGCCGCAAAGTCGCGGTGATCCTAGCTGTGTCTCAGACCCTGTTCTGGGCGGGCTACGCCAGCTACTACGTCATAACTAGGAGGCTCGTGGAGAAGCAGATGGGAGGAGACTACTCCTTCGGGATTCTGCTTTCGGGGGCCGAGGAGGCCCCCCTAGTAGCTTCAATACTACTAGGCTACCTGGCGGACAGGTTTGGCAGAAGACGGGTTCTGCTGGCAGGGCTCATAGAAGCCGCTCTGGTAGCTCTAATGTCCTGGGCTCCTTTACAGTTATTCCCGTTTTTAGCGGCGGGCGCAGCTCTAGCATATGCCTTAGCGTATTCGTCCCTGCTAGGAATAATTTTAGCTGAAAGTTACGGGAGTGGGATTAAATATAGTATAATTACATCTTTTGGTAGCCTTGGATGGGCTCTAGGAGGCTTACTGGGAGGCTTCTTCTACGAGGCCTGGGGTCAGGTAGGCCTTACTGCATCGTCTATCCTCGTGGCGGCAGCTTACATGAACGTGTACATTTTTTATAGAGAGAAAGATGATGTTGATATCGCAGCGCCGCCGGCTAGGCTCGTAGTTGAAGGGCTCAAGTCTATATGGCTCTTGGTTGTGTCTATCTCGCTTGGCTGGGCCGCGCTAACTATATACTATGGGGCGGTCAGCATAAGGCTGAGTCAGGAAGTGGAGAGTGACATAGCGTATGGGCTAGCGTTGACAACGTTGCCTGCCATCGCAGGCTTCCTGGTAAGGCCTCTGGCGGGTCTGGCGGCTGACAGGCTTGGAGGAGAGAGGCTGCTAGCTATTGTAAACGTTGCCTACGGGCTAGTAGCCTTTATGACTTTACCGGCGTCCGGATTATACCTGCTTTTGCTCTGGGTGACGCCGCTTTACCCGTTTAGGGACGTCGCTTCCAGCATATCAGTGTCTAGGAGGCTTCCCAGATCTCTTCAGGCCACGGCTGCTGGCATCTTATCGTTTACATCGAGTGTAGCGGGTTTCCTCGGCATAGCGTCGTCTTTGTCTCTTAATCCGTCATTTGCTGAGGCTCTCGCCTTAACTGCTGTTCTTTTGCTGGCGTCAAACGTAGCTCTATTACTGGATCTTAAGCCTGTGAGAGAGGGGGCCAGGTGCGGCGGGGGGCCTAGGAGGCAGGTTAAAGTTAAGGTTCCGTGCTCTCAGAGCTGATAGCCGGGGGCCTCGTTGAACCCGTGGGTTGTAACTAAGGCGCTTGAAGTATTGAGGAGCTATCCGCTCTGCGACCGCTGCCTAGGGAGGCTTTTCGCTAGGTTAGGATATGGTTGGAGCAATAAGGAGAGGGGTGATGCGATAAAGCGCGTGCTGGTAATGGAGTTGCATAAGGCCTCTAAGGAGGGTTCCATAGACGATGACGAGTTGAAAGAGGTCCTAGCGAACATAGGTTTTCAGGCCGGAGGCCTCTTTAAGCTTATCAAGGGAGGAGAGCTACAGCCTAGGCAATGCTATATATGTGGTGGCGTGCTTGACGAGGTCGTAGAGAAGGCCTATAGTAGCGGGATCTCGCTTCTAAAGGCATACGATATTAGGAGGTTCGTGGTCGGCGTTAAAGTCGAGGATAGAGGCATTATCGAGAGGGAGGAGGAGCTGAAGAGGAGGTTCGGCTTAGGCTACGGCGAGTCTGTAAAAAGCGAGGTGAGGAGGGAGGTAGGTAAGCGTATAAGAGATTCGGGTCTAGCAGAGGTAGACTTCTCCGAGCCCGAGGCAACCTTACTGGTCTACTTGCCCTCGGGCGAAGTAGATATACAGGTGAATAGCTATTTCGTGAAGGGCGTGTACTGGAAGCTTGCCAGGAACATAAGCCAGGCCTACTGGCCGAGCCCGGAGGGGCCGAGGTACTTTTCGGTCGAGCAAGCCCTATGGCCTCTGTTGAAGGTCATGGGCGCAGAGTCTGTAGTAGTGCATGCCGCCGGGAGGGAGGACGTCGACGCGAGGATGCTGGGTAGCGGGAGGCCGCTTATAGTCGAGGTCAAGAGGCCGAGAAGGAGGCGGCTCGACGTAAGGCTGCTCGAGGAGGAAGCGAATAAGGGCGGTAAGGGGCTTGTAAGGTTCAGGTTCGTGTCAACGGCTAGGAGAGCCGAGGTAAGGCTATATAAGGAGGAGACCGCGAGGGTGAGAAAGATCTACAGAGCCTTAGTCGCTGTGGATAGGGAGGTTGACGAAAGAGACATAGAGCTAGTTGAGAGTGAGTTCAGGAACCGTGTAGTGCTGCAGAGGACTCCTAAGAGGGTCGCTCATAGGAGGCCAGATATAGTCAGGAGGCGTACAGTCTACTCCGTGAGGTGCTCTCGCGTAGTAGGCGGGCTTATGGAGTGTCTAATAGAGGCTGAAGGAGGCTTATACATCAAGGAGCTTGTGAGCGGCGACGATGGCAGGACGTCTCCTAGCTTTGCGGAGGTCCTAGGCTCGAGGGCTGAATGCGTGGAACTCGACGTTGTGTGGGTTGAGAGGGAGGGCGTATCGGAGCAGTTCTAGCTTACTTAACGAACACAAATATGGTTGTCCATAGGTCGCCGTGCCTAACCCGCTTCCTACCCATAACCTTGAAGCCCGCTTTAACCGCAGCTCTCTCGAGGAATACAGGCTCCGCTGTTATTATCGCAGCTCTACCGCCGCTCCTCATAACCTTGTACAGCTCGGGCATGAACTCCCTATACAATATTCTCACGTCGACGGGATCGCCAAGCCTTATACCGTATGGCGGGTTGCTTACAGCCACGTCTATGCTAGACTCCTCGAGGACCTCGGAGAGCTTGGTGGCATCCCAATGAATGACCTCTACCCTGTTACGGACTCTAGCGCTCTCGACGTTAAGCCTGGCGCCCTCCACGTGCCTCTTATTTATGTCTATGCAGTAGACTTTGCTGTTCTCGAAGAGTAGGGCAGCCTCTATGGCAACCGTGCCCCCTCCACACATAGGGTCTAGTATGGTGTCGCCGTCTTTCGCCTGGGCCATGCGCAGCATGGTATAGGCTAGCGTGGCTTTAAGCGCAGCCGGATGATCGTAGACTCTATACCTCCTTCTATGCCTGCTTCTTTCGCCGGTAACTAGCACTCCCACCCTTAGCAGGTCGTCTTCGACCTCAGCGCTGATTATAGTTGAGGGCGAGTTGAGCCTGACCATGGGTCTCCACCCTAGCTCCTCTTCGGCGGCTAGCTGGACAGCCTCGCCTACAGCCGCTGCAAGCTCTATACTCGTGTATTCGTGGCCCTCTCCGATCCTCTCAGCCCTGACGGCGAATGTGCCACCGAACGGTATGAACATGTGAGCCCTCGACTCCATAGCCAGCCTCTTCGCCTCCTCGAGGCCAGACCTGCTGAGGCTTATCCTACCCTCCTTGAGTAGTAGAGATACCGCGTGGACGCTCCTCAGCTGGTAGAGCTGTTCCATGACCAGCCAGGCCCTGCCCTTCGACTCGAAGACTACCCTACCCCTCCCCTCCCTAACCTCCAGGATTCTAGCCTTTTCCACCTCCCACTCAATCTCCTCCGCTGCTACCTCCTCCGCCCCCGGGTTGCAGGTAGCGAGGAACCTCATCCATGCACCCCTCCAGGCTTCTACATGCGCGTGAGAGGAGGTATAGCAGGTTCTCGACTTCCCTCTTAGAGGCTATATTCTTAGCCGCGAGCCTCCTAACCGCTAGTACGACCTCGCCGGCCCTATCTGGAGGGGCTAGCCTGCTCGAGAGAGCCCTCGCGTATGCTTCAAGCAGCCTGAGAATGCGTTCGTCTACGGCGCCCCGCGTCACGACCGGCTTAAACCTCTCCTTGTAGAACACGTAAAGGTAGATCGCGGTGGCGTTTGTGAGGTTGAGGGAGGAGTACTTAGGGCTGGCCGGAATGCTTGAATAGATGTTGCACTTCTCGAGTTCGCTGCGGGTGAGCCCGACGCTCTCCCTGCCCATAACAAGTGCAACAGTGCCCGGCGCCTCGACAGCTAGAGACGCAGCCTCTTCAGGGCTTAGGGGAGAGCGCAGGAGGTCGTCCTCGCTCTGGTAAGACGACGTGCATATGCTAAGCGTGGCCCCTCTAAGGGCTTCGTCCATGCTGTCAACTATGACTGCCTTGTCAAGCCTCCACGCAGCCCTGGCAGCGTATCTTCTAGCCTCGTCGATATCTGCTTTAGGAGAGACGAGAACCAGCTCTTCTACGTCGAAATTCTCGGCGAGCCTAGCTATCATGCCAAGGTTTATAGCCCCCTCGACCCCCACTAGGACTAGCCTCAGCCTCTCCAAGCCCACACCGCCTCCAACCTCTCCATGAAGAAGCTCCTCGAGGCTAGGACCTCGACCCTCAAGCCCTTGGAAGCGAGGATCACCTTAGGGTCGACGGGTGACAGCGTTGACGAGGCTACCAGAACCTCCCTTGCCAGCGATGCCCCGGCTGATACCATGGCTTCCATTAGGCCTCTGCCAGCCCACCATAGCTTATGCTCACAGTTCCACGGAGATACATGCCCCGGCTCCTCGTCGAGGTATGGGGGGTTGACTATGGCTAGGTCCCATCTACCCCTGATGCAGGCGGCATTGGGACATACGGCTACCAGGTGCCGCGCGCCCAGGTTGGCTTTCGCCGAGAGTGCGGCACAGAAGCTTGCATCCACTGCTGCTAGCCTGGTAGCGCCTAGCAGCTTTTGAGCGGCTAGGGCTAGGACCCCGCTACCCGAGCCTATATCTATCACGCTATCATAAGCGCGCCCCCGCGAAGCCAATTCCTCCATAGCCTCTATGAGCAGCTCTGTATCGTCAGAGGGTGGATACGTGCACTCGTTTACAAGCAGCTTCAAGTTCGAGCCGCCGACTCGCACCTCGAGTGCGAGCAGGTCTCCGCAATGCGTAGCAGGTCCTCCGGGGCTAGCTCCCAAACCCTCCTACCCTCCAAGCCCTCCAGTGCGTCGGCCCTGCAGTTGAGCTGGGCTAGGCAGCGGGCTAGAACTTTTAAGGCCTTTCTTCTCTTCTGAGTGAAAGCGCAGGCCGCGATAGAGAGAGTTAATTCTAGGAGGGGGTTCCACTTTCGCCTCCTCCTAAGTATGACCACGGCGGCGTCGACCTTGGGCGGCGGTGTAAACCACTCTGCGGGGATAACGGAGTGTAGTTTGACCTCGAAGACTAGCGTTGAGAGAATGCTAAGCCTGCTGTAATCGTGGGAGCCAGGTTCTGCGGTCATCCTAAAGGCTACCTCCTTTTGCACGCCCAGCACTGCCGCCACGACGTTGTTGTTCCTAGCTATAGCCTCGATGATCATAGAGGAGAGGTTGAACGGCGTGTTAGAGTAGACGAAGCTGAGAGGCCAGGACCTGGCAGCTGCAACTCCGTCGCCGTGGACCACTGCAACGTTGGGCGGCGCCCTCTCGGCGAGAGCTCTCACAAGTCTAGGGTCTATCTCGATTGCAACTATGCGGTCGACGAGCCTTGAAGCCTCGAAAGTCAGGGAGCCGGGGCCCGGCCCGACCTCTAAGGCCTCAGACGGTCTAATCTCACTGAATGCGGATACGAAGCTGAGTATGCCCCTGTCATCTAAGAGGAAGTGCTGGCCAAGCCTCTTAGAGGGCCTAAAACCCGCGCTCCTTAGGACCTCACGAGCTAGCGCCGCCGCCCTCATCGGCCCTAGCATCCTCTACTCCGCCCTTCTTCCTGATCCTCTCTATATAACTCTTCCACATCCTCTCAAGGTAGCCTAGGAATGGCTTTGAGGCATCGCAGGGCTCCACGAACAAGTAGTATTTTACTTCCTCGTTGCAAGATAGCTCCTCCAGGATTTTCTCTGCAAGAGCTTCTACAGGGTCTATCTTAAGGTGCTTCTTCACGTCCTCGTAACTGGATAACTGCAGAGCGCCTCTATCCCTCTCTTGGAGAAACTTTCTCAGAGTCTTCTTCCCTACGCCCCTCAGTGTCTCTATTGCGTGTAGCCTAACGTTTATGGGCTGTGCTATCCTGAAGAACTCGATGAATAGGTCCTCCTTCTCCTTGAGAAGCATCCTGACAGCGTCTGCTAGATTTGCCCTTGCAAGCGGGGTCAGGCTCTCGTAGGTTATAGGGCTGTGGGGGACGCTGACTATCTTGTCCGGGAGCCCCTGCCTCCTAGCCACATCCTCTAGGTCTTCAACGCTATCAACTATTATGTATTTAGCCTTCTTGGTCTCCTCCAGGTACTTTTTTATAGTCTCTACTAGTTCTGCGCTGCCAGAAGGCCCTTCAACTATGTAGCAGAACATTGCCTTCTCCTTGGATTCTGTGTAGCCTGGGAGACATGACAAATAGAACATGTGGCCCCTGCTAGGCCTCCTAAAGCCTCGGGGCTGGGGCTCCTTGCCAGCTTCGACCCTCTCTATGACGTCTCTAGCCAGGGTGACCTTATCGAGGGGGTCTATAGGCTCGCTTAGCGGGACCCCGTCTAGGAGGTGAAGCCTCCTAGCGCCTAGCACCTGAACAACGGGGCGCTCCCGGTGCTCCCTGTGAGGGTCGTTGGGGTTGCCGTCAGGCATAATGTCGAGTACTATGCCCTCAACTTCCAGCGCTGCTATGTGGAACTGGCGTGCTATTCTCCTCTGCGGCTTCATTATACTTCATCCCCCGCGGCAGCCCGCACCATTAACACTTAGGGAATCCTCAAACTCGCATAAGTTGAGATGAAGGTAGCCGGTGTTTCGCACGCTGGGGAGCCCGAGGGCCTCGGCTGGCACACAGTTTAAGACCTTTAACCCTGACCCTGCTAGCACTATTCTTGAGGTGCGGGCTTATGGGTTGCCTGGAGTCTGTGGGCCCCGGCGAGAAGGCCCCCGAGGTTGTCAACGTCGTCGTGGAGATACCTATGGGGAGCAGTGTTAAGTACGAGTTTGACAAGGAGGCATGCCTGCCAAAAGTTGACAGGTTCCTCTACACGAGCATGGTGTATCCTTTCAACTATGGCTTCATACCGGGCACCCTGGAAGAGGACGGCGACCCTGTAGACGTGCTGGTCATAAGTAGGGAGAGCGTGGCACCCGGCTCTATAATAGAAGTGGTGCCTATAGCCCTGCTGGAGATGGAGGACGAGGAGGGCAAGGATAGCAAGGTTGTAGCTGTGCCCAAGCCGAAGCTAGACCCGTACTACGCTACCTGGAAGGACGTAGCAGACATACCCGAGCCTCTTAAGGAGAGGATTAAGCACTTCTTCGAGCACTATAAGGAGCTTGAACCTGGTAAGTGGGTGAAAGTCACTGGGTGGCGGGGCGCGGATGAGGCCAAGAAGCTCATAGCTAGGGCTATAGAGAGAGCTAGGTCCTCGGGGGAGGCAGGCAGAGGTTGAAGAACACGATTAAGTATTCGCTTATTGCTTTTCTCGCACTCGCCCTTCTAGCTGCCGGTAGCTCGATAGGGGCGCTATCGCAGGAGCCTCTCGGCCCCACGCTGGTATACGTGGTTGAGGTCTTAGTGACGGCTCAGGGCTCCATTGTAGGTTGGGAGCGCGTGGTCTACGAGTATAGTCTAGGCGCCGGCGCTGGGGGGGTCAGAGACTTCGTGGTTACAGGGGTCTACATGGACCCGGGTGATGTGGGGAGGCTGCTTGAGAGAGCTTTGAGGGGGCCCGTGCCCAGCTTCGAGGCTAGCGAGGACCTAATCTACGCGGTCGAGGGCGAGGCTATACCCTACAGGTGCGTGCTCGACTCCTATGCGCCCTTGGCCATGAGCTATAGGGGTAGGGTTGTTGAGATGGTATTCCAGGGTAGGGCGTACTACTCGCTGGAGGCGCCGGTTCCGCTTAAGGTCGAGATGCAGGCCTATATAGGCGAGCTGTCACTGCCTAACGGGGTGACCCTCAGGGACGTATCAGTGTTGTATAACGCTGTGCTAAGCTTAGCCTCGGAGCCAGTGTGCGGTGATAGGATCGCGGGCGAGGAGGTCATAGTGGCGCTAGCTGTAGCATCAGGGCTTGTGATTGCGGCGGCTGCTTGGACCTTCATTAACAGGGAGAGGCTGAGGGTGTACTAGGAATGCCTGCTCTCAAGCTCAGGGTTCTCTACTGCGACGACTACTACGGGTATACCCTTGAGAGCTGGCTGCGAGAAGTTAAATGGCTGCTGGACGAGGCATGCGGCGGCGTCGAGATATCCTCTGCTAAGCTGCCCGAGAACGAGTGTAGAGCGCTAGGCCACCCCGTGTACCTGGAGGCCGACGGGCAGATAATCATAGAGGGGCTACCCGGGGAGGAGGGGTACCTCATCGAGGTCCTCAAGTCCTCCAGCATATGCGGCGAAGAACGGTATATTACTAGGTGATTTAACTCTCGTCTATGCAAGGCTATGGAGTGGGACGCAGAGTTGAACAAGGTAGCGCTATGGTCCTATGTGGGTGTCTTCACGCTGATAGCGGCGGTGGCTATAGGAGCCTTTACCAGGGCCTACGGGGCCGGCCTGGGCTGCGGTCCTGACTGGCCTACGTGTAATGGCGAGATAATACCGTCATTCGACTTCTACACAGCGCTCGAGTACTTCCATAGAGTGTTCGCGGGGCTCGGCTTCATAGTGATAGCTTATGCATCGTATCTCGCGTTCAGGGTGGGGGGCAGGGTTAAGGCGTGGGCCGCTGCGACCGTGCTCGCCCTGCTAGCCCAGATCATGCTGGGGGCAGTAGTAGTCTGGTACCATCTTAGCCCCCCGCTTAGCGCGCTACACACTACTATGGCTATAATCACAGTAGCCCTTGCCACAGGTATGGCTGTGGAGGCAAGTAGGATAGGAGAGGCGTAAAATAGTAGAAAACAGTAGGACATAACCGCGCACTTACGAGTTACACTGCAGCGCGAGCACAGTAATTGTATAACTATTTTCTCATGCTTCTCCTATCCGTCTATAAAGGTGGTTACCTGTGGGAGAGGAAAAGTGTCCTCTCACAGCGGCTAGCAGGTTACTGTCTAGAAAGTGGAGTCTGGTCATAGTCTACTTCCTCATGGAGGGCGATAAAACCTTCACTGAACTTGAGAGGAGCATCAAGAACATATCTTCTAAGACGCTGTCTGAGACCTTATCAGAGCTCGTGGACATGGGCGTGGTGGAGAGGATCGTTGACCCGGGGCCGCCGGTAAGGGTCAAGTACAGGCTGACACCCATGGGCCGGGACCTTAGAGGGGTTATAGCGGAGCTGAGCAGGTGGGCCTGCAAGTGGATAATTAGGGGTAGCGAGGAGTGTAGCGAGGCAAAGTCGCTCTTCGGCGAGGCGGAAGCAGAGGGCCGGCGTTAGATCCGTGAGGCGCCGATTGTTTCAAGGGATTAATGTGGCGGCGGGCCTATTCCTAAACGGTGCACTCGTGTTGGCTGAGAAGCGCACTCCCCTCTGGGAGCTACATGTAGCCCTGGGAGCTTCACCGGGCGAATTCGCTGGCTGGACTGTGCCCATGAGCTACACGAGCACTATAGAGGAGCACATGGCCGTGAGGACTTCAGCCGGCATCTTCGACATAAGCCATATGGGTAGGCTGCTAGTGAGGGGAGAGCATGCCACGGATCTCCTAGAGATAATCTACACCAAGAGGATGTCTAAGACGAAGGTGGGCTTCATGTCGGGGCCTACGCTGGCGTTGAACGAGTACGCGAGGGTCAAGGACGACGAGATGGCTTACAGGCTCTCAGAGGACGAGTGGCTTATAGTGCCAAATGCTGCCGCCGCCGAGTTAATGGAGAGGCATATGAGGGAGGTTGCGAGGCTGCACGGCCTGAGCGTTGAGATCAGGGATGTGAGGGGCGATTACGCCCTCCTGGCCCTCCAGGGCCCGCGCGCTGCCGAAGTGATGAGTGAGCTGGGGGCTCCAGAGCTCGCCGAGCTGAAGCCCCTAGAGTTTAGGACGGGCGTTAGGGTAGCTGGCGTGGAGGCTTATATAGTGAGCAGGAGCGGGTGGACGGGGGAGGACGGGTTTGAGATCGTTGCGAAACCCAAGGCCGCTGAGGAGATATTCAGGAGGGCTGTGGAGAAGGGAGCCAAGCCCGCAGGCATAGCTGCGAGGGACACCTTGAGGATAGAGATGGGGTTCGTGCTGGGAGGACACGAGTACGGGGAAGACCCGACCCGCTGGCCCTGCGCGGTCTCGCTGAGATACGGGATGGGAGCGATAGACTGGTCTAAGACCGGCTTCATAGGCGAGAAGGCGCTGAGGTCCTGCAGGAGGGAGGGGGTCAGGTGGGTGAGAGTAGGCCTAGTAATGAAGAAGAAGCATGCTAGGCTAGTGCCGAGGCAGGGATACAAGATTTACGTGGAAGACGTGGAGGTTGGGTGGGTGACAAGCGGCACCTATAGCCCGGTCCTGGGCAGGGGAATAGCGCAGGCCTACATAGACACTAGATACGCCGTAATAGAGGAAACAGTTGAAATAGACGTAAGGGGTAGGAGGGGCGAGGCCAAGATCAGCGACTTCCCCCTCATCCCGGGCAAGAGGTGACAGTGGCTGGCAGCCCACGAGACCACCTACATTATAGCCGTCGTGGCAGCTTTACTGGGTGCAAGCCTACTACTCTCAATTTATAAAATACTAGGCGGTGCAGGCAAACGTGGAGGTAAGAGTCTGTGCGAGTAAACAGATAACTGTTATCCTGGCACCTTGCTCCATGGGTTATAATTACACCCATGGGCATGATGTGATAATCGAAGTGTGTTATTGCGGGGGAATAAAACATTACGTTGATGTAGAGGAAATAGCTAAAATGCTGGCAGAGTCTATTAGAGAGGATATTATAAATATAGATTTGATAACAAAAAAGAAGTGCGCCTTAATAGAAGATTTGTTAGTATATTTAATTAATAAATTAAATAATAAAATAAGAGGATATAGGCTATGTTCTATTAGCGCTAAGTGGCATTGGGGCTATAAGAAAATATTTATTAAAATTTAATTTTTACCTGGCATATTTAACTAAATCAATATTTAATGATACATAATAATTTTTAGATATATTAACAGTTATTATTAGGCTGCCCGATGTTAATTCGAGTAGGTTGTTCGGGTTATTGGGGTCTTCGAGAGCTATTACTAGGTGTAGTGTTACCGATTCGCCGGGTTGGAGCTGAAGCCTCCACAATGGAGCCAAGGGGTAGTAGTTCACTTGGAAACCGTCGTAAAGGTCTTTGACTGTGAACCCCTCTGCAATTATATAAATTGAATCTATGTTGATATAAGTAGAGGGTCTAATATATGAATCCCATATTGATTGAGTGTTATATATAGTTCTGCAGTCAGGTAACTCGGTAGAAAGTATTATAGTAGTATCTGGATTAAGAGGGTCACTTCCCACAAAATCTATTAATCCGTCTCCATTCAAATCCTCTAGAAAATATAATTTAACGTTGAGACCGTCTTCAACGTTTAAAGCATTATATTTAATTGGGTACACTGATGCAAGATAATCGGTGATAAAGCTATTACCCAGTGTGGTCAACGGAAGCGCTGTTATATATACCGTGAGCGGTCCTCCCGCCACGTTATTTATGCTTATTGTGAAGCAATAAAGTGAGGGAGGCGTGGAAGTATCACTTTCACTCGCAACAACAGCAACCCTAAGAGAGTTTGCAGCCCCCACGATTACCTGGTTTATTGATAAGCGCTCTAAGAGCCGGGAAGCTTCTCCTTGGAATAGCGTGAAGACGCCTAGACCGAGTAGTATTGTGACTGCAACTAATATTACAATCGTTATTGGAGCTGCCTGAGCCCTAAATATAGCGTTATTTATCATCGTACTTTCACCCACCCATTATTTACACGTATTTAAGATGTTAACGCGTTTTCACTTATTAGAGTTTGGCCGAACCCATATAAAATTGTAATCCCCGTTTTAACTTCAAACTAGCCGACGGGGGGTGCTCTCCAAGGGGTTATTACTTCCACTTGATAAATTAATATTAGGGTGTAACGGGTGATGACTATGAGGGGGATGAGAGGCATTAACGGTAGAAGGGGCTTGTGGCGGCGGGGCCAAGCGGAGATTATAGGAGGCCTTATAATACTTACTGTGCTGTTCTTGCTAGCGATACCGTTATTGCTGGGTGCTTTCTCCCAGGCAGCTAGGACTATTAACCAAAGTGTCGCTAACATCGCAGAGGCTAACGTGATGGCTAACGAGCGCCTCGAGATTATTCCTGTAGACCCTGAAAACGATATTTACAGGAGACTTGGCTGGATCCCTGGAGTATTTATAGTAAACAGGGGCACCGTTGAAGTGCAACTAACTAAAGCTTATCTCATAGATATAACTCAAAATAGAATAGTTTATATATTAGATCTTACTATTCTTAGGCAAGACGTTGCAGGTACAGTTAATAGCATTGTATCGCATATAGCGCTTAACGCTTCACCAGCTAATCCAGTAGGAGACCCGCTTCCACCACGCGGCGAGCCGATACCTCTAGGACCCGGGGACAGCCTACTACTCGTGTTCAACTTAGCGAACCCCGAAAACTATATGATTGCTGTTGAAAGCGCTAGAGGAGTAATACATCCTGTAGGCGGCGGAGGAGGTGCCAGCCTAGCTCCAAGAGTATCAGCAACTCCTGCTGGCCAGGGTCAGGCGGGCGCGGACTCCGTGTTAAGACCTATCTTCGCACCCTTAGGAGGCTTTAAGATACTCGGTGCTCAGGAGCTCCAATCGAAAGGTAATGTGACTGCATGGAGGCCCTTCTACGAAATAATAATTGAACGTACAAACCCCAGAGGCAACGATGTGATAGGGCAAGGCATACAATACGAAGTAGCATTTATATATAGTGACCCGGATCCTGAACATAAAGCATTGTCGTTAGTCTATATTAAAGTGCCTATAAACGAATATGGTGTCGTGAGAATACTTAATGATGTAAACGTAAGGGGTTGCTCAATAACGCCTTTAAGCGAAGTCTACATACACGGCTTCGTAGGCACGTATTATTACTTCACCGAGGCTGGTGCAGGAAACGTTAGAACAGGCGGTGGGGGCGACGGGGACAACGGTGAAGATAGCCCGTTTGAAGAAGTATTTGATGTTGAAGAAATCGCGCTAGTTTATGTAAGGGGTTACGCTGTTAAGATAGAAGTCCGTTACCCGACCGGCCAACAGTGCATAATCGAGGCTCCTCAGCCTTATGTGCAATTGAATGTCTTCGATAGCGTGAGATTTGATGTTGATTTCGATGGCAACGGTATCAACGAACTCACCATGTTCAGCTACTTCAATGCGCCCGGCTTTAGCAATTACAATGTTGATGCTGACAGCAATATTGATGTGCTGACTGACTCGCTCTTATGGCAGTATATAGTTGCCCGCGATATAAGTGGTAGCGACTATATAAGAATCACGGGTAAGATAAACTACTACAGGACTGCGACATATAATCTGGCATGCCCACCGTCATTCGAGCCGCTCAGAATATTCAGTGTTGCGGTGTATAGATTTGACGAAGTAACCGGCTCATGGGTCTTGGAGCATTGGAAGGACTTCTACTACTCGAGGGAGTCTCTAAGGCAGTTCCAGTTTACTGCGATATTCCCTGTGGATCGTAACTCGATTTACAGGGTGGGCGTTCTATTCTATGACCACTATTACGACTTCCTTGGTGACTGCTTCATAGACTTTACTTACACTCTGGAGTTCCTGGACGTTGAGTTCGGCATAGTTAACCCGTTCCTAGAAGAGACGCCGCCGATTTACATAGTAGCCATACCAAACCCGGCTTTAATATCGGGTATAGGCGAGGATAGCTATGCTGCGTGGGCCGGCGTGTCCATTAATGAAGCTAAGCTAATAGTCCAGAAAGAGCTATTGGAGGCTATCGACTCGGAGTTGAACTTCGTGGGCATAGGTAATTACGTAGTGATAGACTCGGTAACGGAACTGTGCAACGTTTTGTTCCCGAACATAGTGCAAGGGAGCACCATGGAGCCTCCAAAGGACGCGATAATAATATGGCTACAGGGTGATGTCAGCATAAGCGATGTGACGAGCATTCCAGGATCTCCGTGCAGCGTCTCGGAGCGCTTGCTAGCGTCATATATAGGAGATTATGGCTGGATATTCGTTCAGGCTACGGGCACACCGTTCTGGAACGTGCCGCAAGAGATTCTGCCGTTGGGCGCGGTCGTGCTTAGAGCTGGCGGCGACGCCGAGATAACTCCTGAAGGTGAGGCGGCTAGAGCAAAGTATGTGGGCTTTGCCATGTTAAATGTGTTACCGTTTAACACGTTGGTGGAAGTTACTAGTATAGGCTCGCCGCTAATAGTGCCATCAGCGTCATTTTACGCTCAACCAGCGGCATCGGTTTACGGCCATGTAGCATTCCAGGTTGCAGGGTTATCGAAAGGAGCGTACCTGGTTATGCACATAGTGCCCGTATGGGGCGACACAGGACCTACGCCTATAACCGTGGCGCAGCTGGCAGTGTTTGGAGGCTTAGAGGCCTACGCTGCAATTAAGGGTTCAGGGAATTAACGCTTAAAATAGAAGCAATAGAGTCACCTTTTTTTGTAATATTGAATGCGTCTAAGTCGCGATTTTAATCTTTAACGTATAGGGTTTAAATTAGGGCTATGAAGCGTAGAGCGGGAGCTACTTGGTGGGCTCTGAGACTCGGTGATGAGGGAGGGAGCACTGAGCCCCGCGGCGCATTGTAGTTTCTCCCGTGCTGGGTGGAGATTGATATATTCGGGTTTAGCCGAATTAGTTGTCTGTTAGAGGTGGGAGGTATGGTTGACAGGGTTAAGACGGGCATACCTGGTATGGACGAGATCCTGAATGGCGGCATCCCTAGGAGGAACGTTGTATTGCTGAGCGGGGGCCCGGGCACGGGTAAATCGATATTCTCGTACCAGTACCTGTGGAATGGGCTTAAGGAGGGTGAGGGCGGAGTTTTCGTCGCCCTTGAGGAGCACCCGGTGCAGGTTAGGATCAATATGGCCCAGTTCGGGTGGGACGTGAGGCCCTATGAGAAGGAGGGCACATTTGCCATTGTGGACGCGTTCACGGGGGGCATAGGCGAGGCCGCGAAAAGGGAGAGGTATGTTGTCCAGGACCCGGAGGATGTTAACCTGCTTGTCGACGTTCTCAAGGAGGCTATCAGGGACACTGACGCCAAGAGGGTTGTAGTTGACAGCGTCTCGACGCTCTACCTAGCTAAGCCCGTTCTGGCTAGGAGGACTGTGATGCTGCTTAAGAGGGTTCTCTCGGGACTCGGAACTACTAGCATACTTGTGAGCCAGGTGAGCGTCACTGAGAGGGGATTCGGCGGCCCCGGCGTTGAGCATGCGGCGGACGGCATAATCAGGCTTGACCTTGACGAGTACAATGGTGAGCTAGTTAGGAGCCTGATAGTGTGGAAGATGCGCGGTACTAAGCATAGCATGAGGAGGCACCCCTTCGAAATCACAGATAAAGGCATCATAGTTTACCCAGATAAGGTAGTGAGGATGGGTAGGAAGGTTACTGTGGAAGAGTGAATTAACTGAGCGAAGGCTGGCTGGCGCTGCAGGCTAGGGGTGGCTGCGATGGCCGGCTTCTCCTCCGTGAAGGGAGAAGTTATTACGTTCGACGACGTGGTCATAGTGCCAGGTAAGAGCCCGGTAGAGCCCAAGGACGTGGAGCTATCGAGCAGGGTGACTAAGAGCATATGGGTGTCTATACCGCTCGTCTCCAGCCCGATGGACACTGTGACAGAGTGGAGGATGGCACTGATCCTGGCCCGGCTGGGGGCAGTGGGCGTTATACACAGGAATATGAGCATAGAGGAGCAGGTGGGCCAGGTTGAGAGGGTTAAGTCGTCGCCCCCGAGCCCGTGGTTCGAGGTTGCGAAGAGCACCCCCGGGGAGCCTGTGTCACAGCTCCTCTTCAGGATGGCGGAGGCGGGCGTCGGCGCGGCGGTTATATTCGAAGGCTCAGCGTATAGGGGGGTTTACGTCGCGGCCGGCCCCCGGAGCGAGTTCTGGCTCAGGAAGGCGGAAGCCGTGGCAGCGCTTACCACAGCGATCAAGCCTATACCTACGATAGACGAGGAAGGTAGGCCTAGGGTCGGCGCCGCGGTTAGCCCCTTCGACGTAGAGAGGGCTAAGGCTTTGGAGAAGGCGGGCGTGGACTTCCTAGTGACTGACGTGGCTCATCTGCACAACGTTAACGCTTTGAGGGCCCTAAGAGAGCTTTCCAAGCAGGTATCGGTCGACATAGTCGCGGGTAACTTGGGCACTAAGGAGGCTGTGCTAGACGTTGTCAGCGTAGTGGAGGATGTGGGGGGGCTCAGGGTAGGTATAGCAAGCGGGAGTATATGCACCACGGGGGAGGTTACGGGGGCTTCTATGCCGACGCTGACAGCTGTGATAAACGCGTATGAGGCGCTTAAGGAGCTGGGCGCGGAGAACAGGATCCCCATTATAGCTGACGGCGGGGTGAGGAATGCGGGTGACGCCGCCAAGGCGATAATAGCTGGGGCTTCGAGTGTCATGGTGGGCAGGATGCTGGCCGGTACAGAGGAGTCTCCCGGCCAGCTGGTAAGCGTGGGCGGCCGCCTCTACAAGCAGTACAGGGGAATGGCGAGCAGAGGTGCTATAGAGAAGAGGCACGCGGGCGACAGGTATGGGGGTAGGTCTAAGCTGATAGAGGAGGGTGTCGAGGGGCTGGTGCCCTATAGGGGTAGCGCCGCCGAGGTCCTACTAGAATTCGCTGCGGGCCTCCAAGCAGCCCTCGGGTATGCAGGCGCCTCGACGATCAAAGAGGCTTGGAGCGCCAGGCTGGCTAGGATAACAGCTGCTGGCCTTAGAGAGATAAAGCCCCACGATGTGGTGTTGGGGTGAAAAACCTGTGATCCAGCGCAAGCTCTTCGCCCCAGGCAGGATGTACATGGTTAAGGTTAGGGAGGGCGAGGAGGTTCACGAGGTAGTAAGGAGCTTGATGGAAGCTCAGGGGATAGAGTCTGCGCTGGTAACAGGGATAGGCGGCTTCAGCGAGGCGGTGATAGGCTTCTTCAGCCCTTCCAGGAATAAGTATTTAACGGTCGAGGTCAAGCCCCGCGAAGGCCTCGTCATAGAAGTTGCGTCTCTAGACGGCAACGCTGTCTCGACGGGCGGCTCCGTCAGCGTTCACCTGCACGCGGTGTTAAGCTTAGACCCGAAGACTGTAATAGCGGGCCACCTGGTTAAAGGGGTAGCTAGGCCACACGTCGAGCTGTTCTTAATAGAAGCGCTGGGGAGGCCCGGAGCGGCCTTAGAGGTGCTAGACCATAGGAAGGGGCCTGCGCCGGGGCTAGAGCAATGGCCGGGCTCCCAGGGATAGGTGTGGGCTATGGCTGTGAGGGTTCTTCTAGCGGCTATCGGCGGAGTGGATGTGGGCATGCTGGCTAGAGTCGCCGAGAGGGCTTCTAAGCTTATGCCTGTTAAAAGCGAGTGGCTGGTTGCAACCGAGAGATTCAACCCGCCGATCTCTGCTTTCGACTGGGACAGGCTACAGTATAGGGCTGACAGCATCAATGTTAACGTGTACGAGAGCTTTAGGAGCATAGCTGAGTCGGGGGTTAAAATAGTGGCTGTTGTGGAGGGCGACGGGTACGTGGGAGGGATGAACTTTGTCTTCGGGCTGGCGACGCCCAGCCTGGGAGTCGCCTCAGTCTACACGGGGAGGCTGGGGAAAGGTAGCTTACTGGAGGAGAGGCTTGTGAAGGAGGTGCTCCACGAGCTGGGCCACCTGCTAGGGTTAGGCCACTGCAGTAATAAGAGGTGCGTCATGAGCTTCAGTCTGAGTGTAGCCGACGTCGACGCTAAGGGCGCGGAGTTTTGCGGTAGATGCGCGGCTAAGCTCAGGTCGGCTATGGAGCGCTAGCCCCCATCATATATCAACTACGAATTGGGTCTTCCAGCACCCGTTGCTATCCTTTTTGACTTCCATCTGAGCATACGTCATAGCCTTGACTATAGTCCTATGCTCATGCCTCTGATGGTCGAACTTCTCTCCCCATACCACGGATTTGATCTTCCACGGCTTGTCTCCGTCCCCCTCATGTATCTCGCATACTCTGAATATCCCGAACACCAGGCCCTCGCTGTCGGTGTATGCGAGCATCGCCTCCACCCACCTATATATTAGATTGTAGAGGTCTATGCCGTCGGCTTCGACGACTAGCCGGACTCTGGGCTCCACCCTGGAGGTGTCGGTCATAACCTCGTAGACGGCTCTGGCGGCCTCCTCGAGAGACTCCTCTAGGGTTCTCCCCCACGCCTCTATGAGCACGTCTGCAGTGTGCTCGCTGTGCCTCCATCCGGGGCAGGGTGCTTCGCTCAAGCGCTGTCCCCATAAATCCAGCATTATAGGCTTGTGCGGGGCTGAAATGTGTGATGGGGCTCCTCATTGGCCAGTATACGTGATAAGGCGACGGGGGCCGAGGTCCTAGAGAGACTTAAAAAGTCGCTGAGGGTGGATTGGAGAGATTATGTCGCGCTGGTAGCGTATGAGGTTGACGGTAACCCCTTCGCTGTGCTAGCAGCAATAATACTGAGCCAGAATACTAGCGACAAGAACTCGATTAGAGCCTACATGAGGCTGAGGTCTAGTATAGGCGTTAGACCTGAAGACGTGGCCAAGGCTAGGCTGGAGGACGTGGAGGAGGCGATTAGGCCTGCAGGCCTTTCTAGGCAGAAGGCTAGGGCTCTCAAGCTATTAGCGAGTAAAGTGATTGAGTGGGGCGGCGAGGAGTACCTGTTGCGGGAGGAGCCGGGGGTGTTGCGGCGCAAGCTGCTATCGGTTCAGGGTGTAGGGCCGAAGACGGCAGACGTGTTTCTGAGCCTCGTCAGGAAGGCTCCTGGCGTCTTCGCGGTGGATACTCATGCGGCTAGAATTGCTAAAAGATGGGGCCTCGTAGGTGATAAGGCTGGCTACGACGAGATCTCGCGTGCCCTGCTAGAATTCTTCGGGGAGGGGGTTAGCGAGGAGGCCCACAGGTTGTTGATAGCGCTGGGACGCACATACTGTAGAGCTAGGAATCCGCTGTGCAGAGAATGCCCGGTGAGCGACGTATGCCCGAGTGCCCAACAGCGGTTATAGTAGCAAAGCCTAAGAGGCAATCATGGGCGCTTGAAGAGGCGTGGGACCTGGCTGTCATGGCTCACCCGGAGAGTAGGGCCGAGCCTTCGCGCTTCCCCGGAGTCATACTAGTCTACACCCCCGACGGTGACTCCAGGAGACTATCGATTATGGCTGCAAGGGGCGAGAGGGGCTTCATCCAGAGGATTGTTCCCGCAGAGATTTGCATCGCGGGGGCCGAGAAGAATGACGTTGTCAACGCTGTCGAATCGATAATAGGAAGAAAGTCGGCTCTGATGGGAGAGGGAAGACTAAGGCTGATAGTATCGGTTAGGGGCGAGGGCAAAAGAGTCGTTGACAAGCGTGCTATCGAGGAAATCGTTGCCTCTAAGAACCTAAGGATTGATAGGAACGCGAGGGTAGCCCTCGCAGTAGAATCTGTAGACTCGCTCTTCGTAATAGCGTTGGGTATTACAAGGAGTTGCGGCCCATCCTGCCTTCTAGTCTATTTGGCCGGGTAAAAAGATATGTTGATGGCTTTAACCCTTTTTCTTTCAGGGAGCTAGGTAACACGTGTACAGGGGTGGGCGTTAGTGTATCCTATGGGCAGTGTCTTCGAGGATAAGAGTGTTTTCAGCGAGACGTACGTGCCGAGGGAGCTGAGGGTTAGAGCCAAGGAGGCTGATATGCTATTCAAAATCTACTTTAACAAGCTGTTTTCTAGCGCGGGCCTGTCAGACATAGCAGTGATCTACGGTAGCTTAGGCCGCGTGGGTATAGGGAAGACTACGATAGCGAAATACGTGGCTGAGAAGCTAGTGGAAGCGTCTAGAAGAGAGGGCGTCCGGGTGAAAGTGGCGTACGTCAATGTCTACACAGGGCCCAGCCTATATTCTATTTTATCTATGATAGTGAGGAATGCCGAGCTGGGCGTTACTGTTAGGGGTAGCCCCGTCATAGACATATTAAAAGCTATAGTTGACACGTTATACATAAATAACACGTATTTGCTTGTTATACTGGACGAGTTCCAGAGCATGCTCACGTCCCCTAAGGTGGAGGCTGACGACCTTTATGCTCTCTTAAGAGTGCATGAGGAGATGCCCTCTAAGGACGGCGTCGCTAGGATAGGATTTCTGCTGGTTGCAAGCGACGTGAGAGCCCTTAGCTACATGAGGGAGACTATACCTCAAGTCGAGTCGCAGGTAAGCTTCAAGCTGCACTTGCCAGCCTATAGGTCTTACGAGTTGCTCGAGATACTGAGGCAGAGAGCTGAACTGGGTCTTAAGCCGGGCTCTTGGAACGACGAGATATTAGAGATGATAAGTGAAACCTACGGCGAGGATAAGGGTGGTGATGGTAGCGCTAGAAGGGCTATAATGGCTCTTAGGATGGCGGCCGAGATGGCTGAAGCGGAGGGCAGGCAGTTTATAGGGGCGGATCTGGTTAGGAAGGCCCTAGCGGAGCAGGAGGCTAGTAGTATACCGGTCAGCGAGATTAAGAGCCTAGGGTTGCACGAGCTCCTAATACTAAGAGCTATCGCAGACGCCGCTGTAGAGGGCATGGACTATATAACAACGGGCGAGCTAAGGAGGAGATACGAGCTTCTATGCGAAACGCTTCAGGTCAAGGCTAGAGGCTACACCCAGTTCCACACCTATATAAGGCAGCTCAACTCTATGGGTCTCATAGAGGCTAGGATATCTGGCAAGGGGATGAGGGGGAGGACGACTCTGATCAGGCTGGCGCCCCCGATACCCGCTGATAGGCTTAGAGAAGTGGTAAACGAAGCTATCATGCAGGCGGCTAGGCATTAAGCAGCCTGAAGGGGTGCTCGGCTGTGGAGGCGGAGGAGCTACTCAGCAGCAAGGCTAAGCTAAAAATATTAAAAATACTGTTAAGGGAGGGCCACGTGAACATAACTAGGCTGGTTAGAGAGACCGGCCTCAACCATAAGGTCGTGAGTAGGCACTTAGAGGATATGAAGAAGATGGGGATAGTTGGTGAGAGGAAGTACGGCAGGATGAGGATAATCTATGTTAACCTGGCTGACCCTAGGATTAGTGTGCTGAGGGAGGCGCTTAGAGCCTTAGGGATTCTCTAAGCCGCTTTATAATATAGGACGAGTAGCTCCTATCCTTTATGAAGATCCCCTTTACGCTGCGTGACCTCCTATCGGGCACTATGTAAACGGTCTTTACGTCGGTTGCTATGAGGTCTGGAAGCCAGAACCCGGCTTCCACGACCTTCACGCCATCGGGTATATTAGCCCTGCTCTTCTTGGCCCCCAGCGAGTATACTAGCACAGTGTTGACACCGTGCACCACGGAGTCTCTTAAGAGCGGGTGGAACGCTTCAACGCTGTCCGAGAGCGCGATAGACACTACAACGAACATATTGTTTATGGAGCGTAGGTCCTCGGCTGCAGCGGAGAGCGCGGGGTAAAGGCCTTCAACGACGCTTATCTCTAGCTCTTCGGCCTTAGCGGAGG
This sequence comes from Acidilobaceae archaeon, assembly GCA_027051095.1. Lineage (GTDB taxonomy): Archaea > Thermoproteota > Thermoprotei_A > Sulfolobales > Acidilobaceae > Aeropyrum. The sequence continues at coordinate 42,466 of JALUAM010000002.1, forward strand.
CTATAGATTCAAGAGCCCTAGCCACTTCTAATATTTGATTTACCCTCTTTCTCGCCTCATCCTCAATCCTAGCTATTTCCGCTATAGCCACGGCGCTGGGGGGCAGAGGCCTATACCACCCCTCTGTTGCGACAACAAACCCCTTGGATTCAAGCACTCTGATTACATCATAAATCCTGGGGAGGGGCACGCCACTCATGCTACTAGCCTCTCTCGGGTTGGAAGCTCCCTTGAGCAGGGCCAGGTATAATTTAGCCTCGTATCTAGTAAGCCTGAAACTCTTCTGGAGCGCGGCTATCAGTTCGTCTTCAATCGTATCGCTGGCGCTCAACATCTAACCCCCCCGAACGCGCCTTCGCTGCTAGCGCGGAGGGCTGCTGCTAAGAGCGCGGCGGGCGGAGCTAGTAATACTAGCGCCGTGAAAATGGCTTGGAGCCTAGAGGTGCTGGGCACGCGCTCGTCGGCTTCTATAGGTAGCGGGGGTAGTAGAGGCGGCTGGGTCTCGCCCAGCTCTCTCCCCCTACTAACCTCTGTTTTGTTTATCGACACGCTTAAGCCGCTGGCAGTTGTAGCCGTCACGCCTTTAACCGGCGCTATGAGGCCAAGACTGTAGGACCCCCCTGGTATGAGCGTGTAGGCGGGCCTGTAGATTCTGAGAGCGGCATAGGCTTCGTCGACTAGTGTTATGTAAAGGTAAATCCCGTCAGCCCCGACGGAGGCGCCATTATATATCATGGGGGCTGACGGGTAGAATCTATACGAGGCTAGGATTTCTCCCGAGGCAAGAGAGACTTCCACGATTAAGGGAAGCCTGCCTTCGGGTATCAATAGCGCGAGGAGCCTGCCGGGGAGGCTAGCGTAGACGGCGTGTACGGAAGCGTTAGCCCCGGGATAGCTCAGCGATATCGGCTTGCTGCCATCTATGACTATTATCAGCCCGTCTTCGCCGTAAGAGCCGTAGACGAGAGTGAAATCGTCTACTAGCCACACTCCCCTAACAACGGCGCCGTGAACATGATATGCTGTAACGTTGTTGCCGTTCAGTACCACGACTATATCTCCCGCCCAGGCGGCCTTTAGGCCGTAGACTGACGTTACAGGGCTAACCGATCTCACAGTGGAGTCTAAGCTTGCGACGCCGGCATAGAGAAAGGCTGAACCGTCCTCGAAGTAGACTAGGTCGAATTCTCTGCCTCTCACCACGCCGAGAAGAGACCATCCAGGCCCGCAGGAAAGGCTTGCTACCTCGCCGGGCGCAGTGTAAACGCTTGCACCGTCGTCCCTGAACACGTACAGGTAGGAAAGGCCGCCGGCCCAAGCTGCAACCCATACGTGGTCTCCATCGCTGCAAGCGCTAACTGCTTGAGGCCCTACAACCCTCCATGAGCCCTTTGGCGTCGCTACCTGAAAGCCTGCAGGCAGCGATGCTACAGCTACTTCGCCGTTCCAGTAGATTATTTTATCGGAGGACTCGAGGGCTGACACGCCTGGAGGGGTAGGAAGCATCGACGAGGAAGCAACGATCATTAAATAGAAGAGTGCTACAACTGCAGGACCCTTAGCGCTCATGGGTTTCACGGCTAACCCCTCAGCCCTTGATAAGCTCGTTTAAGTCGACCCTCTCAACCGACCCCCTAGCTTCGACAAGTGCGTCGCGCTCTCTACAAGACAATGTGAGGACCCTGCCATCTTCTAGGGGTGTTGCTCCATAGAAGTTGAGGGGGCTCCAAGGCTTTATCCTGTATACATTAATTATCTCGTTTATGAGCGTCATGCGGGCCACCCCATATACTAAGTCGACGCAAATGCAGCTGCCCCTAACGTGGCAGCACGCTTCACGGCCTAGTCTGTGAATCACAGGGCAGCCGCCGCACAGCTCCTCAAGCCGCGATATTATGGTTGCTCTTGAGAGTAGCCATTCGAAGACTTTGTAACCAGCTAGCACCGATGTGGATAATATTATCACTGTTAAGGCGATTCTCGCAGCACCCTCTAGATATTTATATGTAAGAAGGATGGCGACAGAAGTGGCTATAATGTCATAAGCCATTACGAGCAAGGCTACGACCCTATACGCCGTTTTGTAGAGATTGCACTCTTCTCTCACACCCAGATTCTACCTCTCGCTTCCTCCCTGTACTCCTCGTCGATCCTGACTCTGCCGAAGTATACCTTCTTAACCTCACCCATATACTTGGTCTTAAACGTGGCCTTGAGGCTGTCTAGGTCGATATCTACTAGTAGCGCTGGGTAGTCGTTGCCGTCGGGGCCTGTAAGCGCAGATACGACGCCTTTCATAGTGCCTCTGGTAACGACTATAACCTCGTTCTCGCCCGCCCTTTTCTGTATAGACTTTATTACCTGCGAGTCTATAGCCCCCGGAGCATCAAGAGCTATGCATATGCCGCCCGGGTACTTAGACATGAACTTAACCTTGTAGCCTGTCTGAGACTCCACGGCAGCCTTTATAGACTCGTTCTCATAGGGTGGCATGCCAAGGCATCCGCCCTGAACTTTAACCTTAGTGAGGTCTATCACTCTTTCCTCGCCCTCTAGGAATCTCCTATAGTTCTCGCTTCTGAGTTCCCTACGATCCTCTACGCTCCTGGCAGCTAGGACCTGGGGGCTCCTGACAAAGGCCACCTCAGCGTCCACTACTCTCTGCAAGTACGAGTATAGGTAATGGTCTCCTAGGACTACGACGTAGTGAGCCCTGGCAAGCCTTGCGAGGTCGGCCTTGTACTCTAGTGCGGCCCACCCTGTTACCCAGCCGTCTGTGTCTATGAATACGTTAGCTGCTCCCCGCGCCTTCGAAAGGCTGACTAGGCTGGCAACCGATGAGAGGATCCTACCAGCTACGGGCCCAGGCTCTATGGAGCCCACGAAGCGTATGGCATCGGGGTTAAGCTGCCTAAGCCATAGAACCCAGGAGTCGGGCATGGACATGGATACAAAGCCTGGCGGGCCGATATCGGCTTGGCCTACGTCAGCGTCAATCACGGCCGGAGGTAGACCTCTAAGAAGACTCCTATTAGCTAGCAGGGCGGTGAAACTAGTCTTGCCAGAGTCTGTCGGCCCCATAACGGCTACTACGCATCCGTCAGGGCACGAGTCTATTATCGAGTCTGCTATCGTAACCCACTCGTCTAGAGGCTCCTCGCCGTCGGCGGGTATCTCTACTTTACCCCTTCCCATAAGCTCGATCTCCACTCTAGACGACTTAACGCCTTTAAGAAGATAGCTTCTCCTGCTGCTCACGTAAACCTCCTCGCCGGGCCCTAGCTCCGCGCCTAGTATCATGGAGAGGCCGGAGACTACTCTAACCCGTGCAGGCCCGAAGATCCTTAGGCCCTCGCCTTCAGCTAGGTCCACGGTAAACCTTGGCAAACTGCACTCTCCCCCGGGTTAAAGCAAATTAGCCGTTGAACCCTCAAATCCTGCTCATGGGATGATGACCTGGGCCCTAACTTCTGAGAGAGAATGAAGAAGTTTTCGCGTGCTGACCCCTATTACGAGGGTTGAGTAGCATGCTACTCGTATTCTTTAGGCACGGGAAGGCCGAGCCTCCTAGGGGTGTTAGCGACGAGGAGAGAAGACTTACTAGCGAGGGCAGGCGTGACGTTGAGCTCGTGTCAAGGCTTCTCCCGGCTAAACCTAAAGTGATTTTGTCAAGCCCGCTGAAGAGGGCTGTAGAGACGGCAGAAATAATTGCTCGGACTTGGCGCGTCGGCGAGGTCAAGATAACTGATAGGCTTAGACCAGACTCTCCGTCTGGAGTGGACGCGCTCCGCGATCTCGATGTAAAGGATGGCTATGTTCTGGTAGGCCATAATCCTTGGATTTTGGAGACCGTTGAAGAACTCGTGGGGGGTAGACTCGAGGTGCCCGCTGGCTCGTTTGCTGCTGTCGAGGTTGAGGAGTTAAAGCCCGGGGGAGGGATATTAGTGGCTTTAGTGAACCCGCAGCTAGCTAGAAACCTAGAGGGCTCCGGAGGACAGGGTTAGCATAGCGGGTAAAAATCCTGGGGGCACTATTATGAAGCGAACGTAGGCGGATCGGTGCGGCGTCATGCATGGTAAAGGCATGAATCCCGCGCTTCTCGCTGTGCTCTTGCTGCCCTGGCTGGCATTTATTGCTTCGGCGGTAGTGGGGTACATGCAGCCAAACTACGACCTAGTTAGAGGGTTCGCTGAGGCTGTCAGGTCTGAGTTTGCAGGGTTAGACCCCTTCGCTCAAGTGCTCTTTATATTTGCTTCAAACATGCTGACTACTATGCTAGTCTACCTGTTATCGCTCGCTGTGGTAGTCCCCGGGATGGTGTTGATAATTTTCAATGGCTACCTGGTCGGCGCAGTGATATCCTTCGCAGTCAACGAGGCGGGCCTGACCCTCGTTCAGGCTCTAGCACTCATACTGCCTCACGGTTCCATAGAGATCCCAGCATTCTTGGGCGCGGCTAGCAGCGGCGTATACTGTTTCCTTAGGTGTCGGAGTGTATCCTACTTTATCAGGTTCACTGTGAGGGTTGTAGCAGTGGTTGCAGTGCTTCTAATGGTGGCTGCTGTAGTAGAAGTCTTCATAACGCCGGTGATTGGAAGAAGCGTGGGGGCTCCAATTTGAGGGCTAGAAGGTCTAGGACCTGCTGCTCCGAGGCCGGTGAGGGCTGCCAGGCTGTCATCATAGCGGAGAGGGCCGACGGGGAGAGGCGTAGCTACCATGTACGTCTCTCGAAGGCAGCCGCCTACACTACCATAGCCGGCGTTTTGAGAGCGACTGAAGTTTTAGACGAGGGTTGGGGGCTCGTAGTCGAGGGTAGAACTGGTAGGCTCGCTGTGGTTCCTCCAACGATCTTCGACTTGATGGAGGGGGGGCTAGAGAGGAAGACGCAGGTCATATACCCTAAGGACCTGGGATTGATAGCGCTGTTAGCCGGCATAAGGCCGGGAAGCGTCGTCCTCGAAGCTGGATCGGGTAGCGGGTTCCTCACTATTATGGCGGCGCTTGTAGTCTGCCCCGAGGGCAGGGTGTATAGCTACGATGTTAACAGGGATTATTTAATCGCGGCTAGGAGGAACGTGGAGGCCGTGGGGCTTTCTGACTGCGTGGAGTTCAGGTTAGGCGACGTCAGGAGGTTCGATTCTCTTAGAGACCTGCCTCTGCTGGATGCAGTGTTGCTTGACATGCCCGACCCGTGGAATGCCCTGCCCGCACTGTATTGCAAGCTGAGAATGGGCGCCCCAGCGGTGTTATTCCTACCCACCGCTAATCAGCTAGTTAAGCTACACGAGAATCTACCCCCAGGCTGGTTTATACAGGATGCATTCGAGACTATGGCGAGAAGGGTAGAAATTAGGAGGGATGCGGTGAGGCCAGGTCAATGGCTTGCCGGCTTCACGGGCTACATAGTTGTCCTAAGAAAGGTCAAGGGCGGCTCGGAGGCCTGCGTGGACGCCTCACAGGGTCGGTCATAGCAGAGCTCTCCAGCTTGCACCCCTCCTCATAGCCGCCCTCCACAGATAAGTGTTAAAGCGTCGGCGACTATTTTAGCGGCTTCAATGACATCCGACACTTTTATATATTCAATGTTTGAGTGGCTTAGTCTCGAATCTCCGGGTCCGAATGCTACAATACTACCCGTCATCGAGGCTAATATATTCATGTCACTGGTTCCCCGCTTTACCGTTAGCCTAGGCTTCAAGCCCCTGCTTAACATGGCCCTCTGCAGCGCCCTGACTATGGGGGCCTGCGGTTTGACGCGCACGGGCGGCGTGTACGACAAGGCTCTGACTCTACACCCTCTCGGTAACACTAGTGAGAGGCTTTCGCGTTCAAGCCTCACATCTATCATAGCGGTCGAGCTGCCCGGTAAGACGTTATGCGCAGCGGCTGTAGAGCGTAGCATTGTCATGGCTGAGGACCTGGCGCTCGCCTTAAGCGACTCGTAGGCCTCAATGATCTTTGATAGGGCCGAGTCGCCTACTTCAGGGCTTGAAGCATGGCCACCGGTGCCCCTGCACTCTATAACTAAGGGGTTAGAACCCATGTAGCCTATTACTATCGAGAGTCCCGTAGGCTCCCCTACTATAATATGTTCGAACTCCTCTTTAGACGCTAGCAGGGCGAGAGCCCCTCTGCTGTCGCCCTCCTCGCCTGCAAGCCCGGAGACCCTCACCCTGCAGCCCTCGACTAGAAGCCCTGCTAGGATGAATGATGCGAGGGGGCCTTTAGCGTCTACAGCCCCCCTTCCATAGATAAGGTCGCCTTCAACTCTAACATCTATGAAGCCCGGCACTGTGTCGATATGCCCAGCTAATAGCACTCTAGGCCCGCTACCACCTCTCTCCGCATGAAAGCTACCCTGATCATCAACCCATGCTTCCTCGTAGCCAAGTTTTAAGGCCTCCTTAGACGCTATCCGTGAGGCTTTGAACTCGCTGCCAGTAGGGCTATATGCCTCGAGGAGTCTCTTTAATAGTTCGATAACCTTCTCTCTACTCAATACACTTTGCAAGGGCATCCGCAGCCTCCTCCACGTCAGACTCTTCAATTATATAGGGAGGGAGGAACCTAACAGTGGTGGCCCCGGCTTTAAGAGCTAGTATACCGTTGTCTTGTAAGCACTTCAGCGCGGGCCCCGGGGGCTTTCTTAGCTCCACACCCACCATTAAGCCCTTCACCCTGATATCCCTCACAAGCCTCTTGCCTTCAAGCTTAGACTTTAGTTCCTCCTCGAATATTGTCCCCATGCGTGATGCCTTCTCGGGCACTCTATCGTTGATCAGGACTTCCACCGCGGCGGCTACTGCGGCTGAGGCCAGGGGGTTGCCTCCGTGGGTGGAGCCGTACTCGCTCCTTTCCAAGGCGTTGAACTCGTGCTTAACCATTACCAGGCTTACGGGCACGCCGCCTCCTATGCTCTTGCCCGCCGTGAATACGTCTGGCTCGACACCATAGCATATCCAGCTCCAGGCACATCCTATTCTGCCGAAGCCTGCCTGAACATCGTCTATGATAAGTAGGGCTCCCCGCTCGCGCGTGACTTTTCTCACTGCCTGCACGAACTCCTTAGCGGCAGGCACCACGCCACCCTCTCCTAGGACAGTCTCCATTATGACTGCTGCTGTATCGTCATCTACATAATTATCTATAGAATAAGGGTCGTTGTATGGCGCGAACACCACCGGGTAGCCGTTGGCGGCGAACACCCCCCTATACGCAGGGTTCCATGTGACGGAGAGTGAGCCAAGCGTCCTACCATGGAATGAGCCTTTAAACGCTACTATCTTCCTTCTACCGGTAGCCTTGATAGCTATCTTAAGGGCTAGCTCGACCGCCTCGGTGCCAGTGTTAAGCATGTACATGATCCAGCGTCCCGGGGTTATGCGGCCGATGCTTTCTGCAGCCTTCTCCCTCCAGGGAGTCGAGAAAGAAGCGGCAACTGCTAGTAGCCCGGAGGCTAGAACCTCTCTTATAGCGGCTATGATCTTGGGGTTAGCGTGGCCTAAAAACGCTGCCCCGTGGCCGGCATGGAGGTCTAAATATCTCCTCCCTTTATCATCCCACACGTACTTTCCCTCGCCTCTAACTATGCGAAGACCTCTCTCCCCATAGACGCGCGCAAGTTCAACGAGGCCCTCCAGGCCTGTTCACCTCTTCGCTCTCCCAATCAAATATGAGACTATAAGTTTTTCTATCGGCGTGCCAGTCGCATGTCTTAACGCCTTGAACTCGGGTACGCCATTAACCTCTAGCACCTTGAATCCATTCTCACCCCTGATCAGGTCTACACCGGCGATTTCAGCTCCTAGAGCCTCTGAAGCCTTGATAGCTAGGTCCTCTGCTTCCGGCGGCAGCTTAGCTGGCCTAACACTAGCGCCTCTAGCGGCGTTAGCGCGCCAGTCGCTTCTAGCTATTCTCTCCATGGAGGCTACCGTTTCGCCGCCTATAACGAACACCCTATAGTCTCGGCCTCCTGGGCCTATGAACTCCTGCACCACGTGTAACCTTGAGGGAGGGCAGCGGGAGAACTCCTTGAGCTCGACCATCTGCGCTAGGGTATCCGGGTCAGGACTCTTAAACGAGTTAAGACCCCATCCGCCGCAGCAGGGCTTGACAACTACGGGGTACCCTAGATCGTTGGAAGCAGCTAGCGTGGATTCTAGGCCTAGAGCAAGGTAGGACCTGGGGACTGGTAGCCCGTTGACTGCCAAGAATGCTAGGCTCAAGGCCTTGTCGCCTGTGATAGCTAGGGCTCTGTAGCTGTTAACGGTCTCAACGCCCCAAGCCTCGAAGAAGCCGGCGGCTGCCAGTGCTACAAGCCTGCTCATAGCCCTAACAAGGGCGACGCTGTAACCGCTAGGGGGCTCCGTTAGCTGCAGGGGGCTACGCCCTGGATTCACTAATTCGACTCTTACTCCAGATTCCAGGAAGGCTTTGTAGAGAGCCTTCTCCTCCCACCTCACAACATCCACTACCAAAGCGGCCTTGATAACTACTCACCCCAGTCCTCGTAGACGCCCTCTAGCGGCTTGAGGACGACCTCTCCATTGACAAGTTTGACCTCTAAGGTTACACCACAATCGTGCTCTACGATCTCTCCGTCCACTACGTCGTCAGGAAGCTCGAAGGTGATTTTACATATGGGGCATGTAGCTTTCAACGCACGTCCCCCGGGGGAAGGGTGAAGCAGTGGATTAATAATGGTTGCTTTCATAACTAATATGATACATAAGTAACTTAAGGGTTCTGCGGTTTCCGAGGGTATAGGAGAGCCTCTCCTCTTTTTAGCAATGCGCATTTAGTTCTCCATGGAGTCACGTGTATAACTTTAACAGTGTCGCAATGTAACTACGCCTGGATACATGAGGGGTGGCCCGGCCTGGTTAGGGTAGCAGTAGCGGGCGCCAGCGGCTATACAGGAGGAGAGTTGCTTAGGCTACTATTATTTCATAGGGAGGCCGAGGTCGTGTATGCTAGTAGCCGCGAGTACGCTGGAAAGCCGATTCACTTCGCACACCCCCACCTTAGAGGGTTTTACAGATCCCTGAGATTCTCTCAGCTATCGATAGATTCGATTTTGAAAGCAGACCCCGATGCAGTGTTCATGGCGTTACCTCACGGTGTCGGCACTCGCTTGACAGCGGAGCTAGTAGAGAGCGGCATGTTAGTAGTCGACCTCAGCGCTGATTACAGGCTAAAGGATCCATCCGTTTATAAGGAGTGGTATGGGGTAGAGCATCCCTACCCCGACTTACTGGAGAAAGCTGTGTACGGGCTGCCCGAGATTAGAAGAGACGAGTTGAAGAGTGCTAAGCTGATAGCGTCGCCTGGCTGTAACGCGACGGCGGCTATAATAGCAGTTGCGCCTTTAGCCTCCTCCGGCCTCTTAGAAGGCATTGTAGTTGTGGATGTTAAGGCCGGTAGTAGCGAGGCGGGGGGCAAGCCTGCCAGGTCTAGCCATCACCCGGAGAGAGAGGGATCCATAAGACCGTATAGTGTTCAGGGCGGTCATAGGCATCAAGCCGAGGCTGAGCAGGAGTTGTCGAGGCTCGCGGGTAAGCCTATAAAAGTTTCTATGGCTGCTCATGCGGTCTCATCTGTCAGAGGGGCCCTTGCTTCAGCCCATGTAGTGGTGGGTGAAGGGGCTGATGCTAGCTTAGAGAGGGTTTGGCGCCTCTACGCTTCCATGTACGGAAAGGAGCCCTTTGTGAGACTGGTCCATCCAGTTCTATCTCCTCGAGGGATTGACGTTAAATATGTAATAGGAAGTAATTTCGTTGATGTAACTGTGGGCGTTGACGAAAAAGCAGGCCGAATCACGGCTTACTCCGCGCTGGACAATCTTGTTAAGGGCGCGGCGGGGCAGGCCATTCAAGCGTTCAACATAGCCATGGGGTTTAAGGAGGAGGAGGGACTCTACTATCCGCCTCTTCACCCAGCTTGAAGGTGGGCAGTAATGGTCGTAGTAGTCAAGGTGGGAGGCAGGGTTCTCGCGTCCAACATTAACGGGGTAGTGTCTAGCATCGCAAGGTTTTCCTCTAGCGGTGGCAGGGTCATACTTGTCCATGGAGGCGGCGACGAAGTCACGCGGGTGTCTAGGTTAATGGGGATAGAGCCGCGATTCGTTGTATCACCTAGCGGCGTGAAGAGCAGGTATACGACGTGGGAGGAACTGCAAGTATACTTAATGGTCATGGGGGGGCTTATAAATAAAACCTTAACGGCTAAGTTGCTGGCAAGCGGCGTGCACGCTATAGGCCTGTCCGGCGTTGACGGCGGAATAGTGAGGGCGGAGAGGAAGAAGAAGATACTTATAATTGACGAGAGAGGGCGGAAAAGAGTCATAGAGGGGGGCTATACCGGCAGGATAACTTCGGTTGATGTAAGTACTCTTGAGAGGCTTCTCAACGAGTTTGAAGTAATAGTCATGGCTCCTATAGCTCTTGGCAGTGACGGTGTCCCGCTCAACGTGGACGGGGACCAGATGGCATCTCGCATAGCCTCGGCGCTTAGAGCCGAGAGGTTAATACTACTAACCGACGTTGAAGGGGTATATATAGGCGACAGGCTAGTAGAAGAGTTAGATCCCAACGAGGCGGAGTCCCTGGCTCAGAAGGTAGGTCCCGGTATGAACAGGAAGCTACTCATGGCGGCACAGGCTGTCAAGGACGGCGTGGGCATGGCTGTAATAGCGTCAGGCCTCGTCGACGACCCCCTAGGACAGGCGATGCGGGGGCGTGGCACTAGGGTAGCCCCGCTTAACACTTAATAATCCCCTTCATGCACATGTACAGCGGGTGCCGGAAGAGTGCCCAAGAAAAGGGAGAATAGAGGGCGCAGGAAGGGTGCTAAAGGCAAGACGGGCACCATCCAATGCGATAACTGTGGTAGGGTGGTGCCAGCCGATAAGGCGGTCTGCGTCACAAGGCCCTACAGCCCTGTAGACCCGCAGCTAGCTCGCGAGCTTGAGAAGAAGGGAGCCATAATAATGAGGTATCCTGTGACCAAGTGCTACTGTATAAGCTGCGCTATACACTATGGCATCATAAAGATAAGACCGGAGGAGCAAAGGAAGCCCAAGCAGCTGACAATATAGAGCACACGAACTCCCACCCGGCTTGCTACGGGTGCTCACAGCTTTTGACCGGACCCGTCGAGGTCCTATGGGGCCTTAACTTAATAGCTATGAGGGCCCTCTATGGAGGCTCTGACTTCGTGCTAGCGGGCCCTATGAACTTATGGCTTAGAGGCCTCTATAAGGAGGCGAAGCCTTACCTCATACTAGTGTCTAGTAATGTTAGTGCTGGAAGGCTTAGCGAGGTCCTGGGGATAGGCGCGACTAGCGTTGAATGGGAGGACTGGTGGATGAGGGTTGAAGGCAGGGTTATGCGGGCGCGGCTGAGAAACATGGATGTAGCGGTTCTAGCGGACCCCTCCTTCACGGTTAGAGGAAGGAAGATTAAGTATAGGGCTGAGGACCTAGCCAGACGCTCGTCCATAGTGATGCTCGGGGAGAGTTTCATACGCCTAGCGCCCCTTGACTTCGAGGAAGCGCTCTGGGAGGGGCTTGGAGGTAGGGCGGTTTGGAGCCTGGAGGAGGCGTTAAGAGGAGGACTAGGAGGAGCAGCGAGCAAATAGCAGCTAAACTCCTAGAGGAGATGGGTTTCAATGTTATAGAGTTCAGAAGGCCCGTCATAATAGGCGGCGTCGAGGTCTCGGACATAGACATAGTTGCCGAGAAAGACGGAGAGTTATACGCTGTAGAGGTTAAGGCGGGGGTTGCGGACGTTTCAGCTGTAAGACAAGCCTACGTTAACTCTAGAATAACGGGCATGAAGCCTTTAGTAGTGGCTAGGGGTGTTGACGAGAAAGCTCAGGCACTAGCCTCGCGCCTTGGAGTCGAAATAATAAGAACTCCGGACGAGCTGTTAGTATCGAGCGATGAGCTGAGAATGATAGTCGAGGACGCAGTATACTCTGCCCTAGTGGAGCTAGCTGCAACGCTCGCATGGTGCGGGAAGCTCGGCAGCGAAGAGGTGAGAATCCTAGAGGCTTTAGCAGCGTCCGAGGACCTAGCCGAAGCCGCGGAGAGGCTGGGAGTCGATGTGAGAGAGCTTGCTTCCACTGTGTCTAAGCTCAGGGAGAGAGGTGTTCTCCCGCCTCTACACGGCTACAAACCGTTGAAGGTAGCGTCACTATTATTAAGTTTATGCGGTAGAATAATGCCTAAAGCCGATGTACCCCGCCCCTGACACCCGCGTTCATCCAACCCAGGGCTACTGGGCTGTCACGCGGGCTCTTGCAGCGGGGCCATATTACATAATATTAGAGTTTAGACTTTTATCCCCCGCTTCCGCGCCTCTTCTCTCAGATGTTCTAGAACCCAGTAAGGGTCTCCTTCATACCTATCCTCTAGCTCCTCTAAGACGTCCATCCACCTGGGCCCGTATAACGCCTTAGCAAGCCTAACGGTCTCGTCGAGTATCTTCCTCGCCTCCTCAATGCTATCCTTCCCAGTCATATAAAGCACCTCTAAGCCCGGCTAGCCCCCATGAGACACCATTACTCCTACAGGTATAGTTATTATTGTTTAGTTTGCTTTAATGGCTGTCTGCGCCCTCGACCCTGATTACTATAGACTTTCGGCTTCTCGGTCTGCCGCTTGACGAGAGGCCTACCAGCTCATGTTCTATGCTGCTGATGCTCTTCACTTTGGCAAGCCTTGAAAGCATTTTGAGGAATCTAGACGCAGCGCCTCTATGAGTAAAATACACATCTACGCCTTCACCGCTCTCGACAACTTCAACTAGGCTGCTCCACTCGCCTAGCTTTTCCAAGGCCTTCTCTACCAGCTTTACTAGGTCGCCCTCGCCCCTAACCTGAACTAGCGTGTCGTATTCTCCACTCCTCCTGATAGTGCAAGTCGGGCATATGGAGGGCTTCAGGGAAACCGTTATAAGTACTTCTTGAGAGAGTTTAGCGCTCCCAACCCTACCTTCAATCTTAAGCCGTACCCTCGTCCTCCAGTCAGGAATAGTTTCGAACTGTAAGCCGGAGATTCTGGCATCCTCTATAGGAGGCAAAGGCTTTAACTGCATGGATTCAACGACGATCCTAACTGCATCGTCGAATCCTCTTGCTTGCAGCCATCTACCCTTAACTCTGACAGAGCCGCAGATGCGACACAGCTCTGCTGAGATGCTCTGAGGCAGCCCTCTCACGAGAGGCTTCCTCGAAGAGAAGCAGTCGGGACATAGGCCCTCTACGAATAGCTCTGAGGTCCTACCGCAGCCCGGGCATATGCGAGGCCTCAAAGGCTGCTAGCCCCCGCTCCACCTGTGCTACAAGCAATGCTTCCAAGCTTAAAGCGTAGGGCTTCCCGCGGGCATAGGGGAAATAACGCCGAGAATAGTCGGTGGGAAGGAGGTAGTTAGAGTCCATGGAGCCTAGAGGCTCCCCGGTTTATAAAGTGCTGGCCGATAATGGGTATACGTTGCAGTCGTGTATTAACAACGCAGTCTGCGTAATGCAAGGGCATGGCGGGCTCTGCGCGAGAATCGGGGTGCAGGTTGACTGGCCTATGATACCAGCGGCTTTCCAGTCGGGCCGCGCCCGTGTAAGGCTAGAATATAAGGGTGACGCTGCGGTCAGGGCGCCGGACACGCTGGAGTATATAGGCAGGGCTAGAATCGAGAGAGGGTTAGCTGTGCTCGAGGAAGACTCGCTTAGGGGGGCCATGCCTACATGGGTGTTAGTCGATTTTAAGGGGCCGCCAGCGGAGCTAGAGAGGACCGCAGAGAGAATCGTGGAGCTGGGGGCCCGCTTGGTCTACCTAATAAGGCTTGCCACGATGAAGATGTATGCACTCAGGGAAGCCAGGCGGCTAGCACTCCCCGTGGTGGGTATTAACACGTTTAAAAACGTAGATGACGCATGCAGGGCCTCTCGGGCGGCCTAGTCAATGATAGTTGCTTTTCAGAACGTTGACTACTCTCTCAGCCTCAGCCTTAGCCCTCTTGTAAAGCTGATCAGTTATAAGACCCTCATGGTAGGCTTTCTCGAGCTGCTCAGCATCTACTATCTCGGGCTCCGAGCCGGGCCTCTTCACAACGTCTATGTAGAGGTCTAGGTATTTAATGCCGCTTGAGCCTACCTCCGGCGGAGTATTAATGTTAGCGTAGACTCCTAGAAGCTCGCCGGAGGCAGAATAGTACTCGTGTATGACGTACCACTTGCTCGTATCGATCCTTGTTACGCCTCTATCGCCGGGCCTCTTCTCCACTCCGAGGGCGTCGTAGGTTCCGTAGCTCTTGAACGTTCTCTCTAGAGTTATGTTTAGCTCTCCCGGTTCCTGACCCCTCGCTATGCTAGCCACATGGAAGGGGCCTATGGAGATCACTTTCCTGCGAGGGGTCACGTGCCGTATGTACACCTTCTTCGCCTCCGCGAGCCTGCCAGCTATAAACTCTACGACTAGGTCGCCAGCCTCCGGCCCCCACAAGCCCCTCTTTAAGCCCTCCTCGGCGAAGTCCACTAGTGTCGACTCTATGTCGCCCCCCCATGACTTGACTTCATGGTGTCTGTTGACTGTGGGGTAAAGGCTGCCTCTCAGCTTGTCCATGACCCTTTTAGCAGTCTTAGGCAGCACTATTATCGATATGTATTTGCCTCTTTCGACGAGGGCTGGCTGGCCAGAAGGCTTCTCCTCCGCTAGCTTAACAGCTCTCTCGAAGAGCCTTCTAGCCTCCTCGGCTACCTCCAGCGGCGATGCCAGGCTAGCGCCGCTCCTAAACCTAACGTGGGCCCTGGACAGGTCGACCCTGCCTTCCAGGGCGGAGATCAGTGAAGGCCTGAGCTCGTCCCTTACGAATTTGCTGAAGCTTACACCGCTACCGGGCACGGATACTCTAACAGTGAGGCCTACAAGTTCAACGCCAGGTTTAACGACGATCCTCTCCCCCTCTCTCAGCGAGTCCTTGACTACAGTAGCCCTCAAGACCTCCCCCTCACCAGGGCACACGCCGCCTTGCTGGACCTCTACTAATATTCCGGAGGGAGCTTCTGCTAGACAAGACCCCTTGCTGACGACGTCGACGACGCTGTGCAGACCCAGCTTACCTCGAACAACAGCAGCATCCTCCACCTCGCTTAAGATCGCCTTCTCCGCCTCGACTCCCGCCTCCCAGGGATATGCTATAATTAGTAGCTCGTCGAGGCTTTCATCGCTCGTCTTCACAGTTATGTGGGGGGGCCTGTCAGATACAGGTACATCTATCCTGCTTCTAAGAACCTTGCTTAAATCAGATAGTAGGAAGCCATGCTTCAAGAGGAGGGCGGCCAACGCCGTAGCATATATACCCCTTATACGGGCGAAATACACCAATCCATAGTTCACCGTTAATCCTTTACGGTCTCAAGTATAGTTATTACCTGCCAGATCCTTGTTCTAGCGTAGAACGGCATGTTAGGGTCCTGGCTTACCTCGTCGAGCACGCTTATAGCGTTGGCTGCGCGCACAGCCGGGCTTAGCCTCACGTCTCGCAGATGAGTTAGAGCGTTAGCCGCCGCCCTCCTAATGTTACGCGGTACACCCGTATCGTTGATAATAGTTATGAGTATGCTCATCGCGAGTTTAATCTTACCCTCGTTATCGGAGGGTAGCTTCATAGCCATGGCATACCGCCCTCCTCCCCTCTCGCATTCTACTAAGTTAGCGGGAATGAAGTTTAACCGCTAGCTTTAGAGAAATCAGGTTTGCAGGGAAAAGAGATAGCGGTCAGACGAACAGATAAGCTTGCAATCAAGATGTAAAATTATCCGGAAGCGATATAATAGCGTGTTTACCTGCTTTCCGGGTTTAAGTAAACCACTATCCGGAGAAGCTAACCCTTAAATCTTTCAGCCGCTGTATAGAGCCTCGGAGGACCGAGCGGGGGTATTCGATGGCTAAACGCACTGTAGGGTTGCTCTCAGACTTCGGGGAGGGCCCCTACGCGGGGATAATGAGAGCGGTCATAAGGAGCGTAGGGGGCGACGACATAGATATAATAGATATCGACCACTCCATACCGAGTTTTAGCATAATTTCTGGAGCCTACGTTTTAGCCCATAGCTATTATTGGCTGCCTAGGGGTAGCGTTATAGTGGCTGTTGTCGACCCCGGAGTCGGCTCTTCGAGGCTCGCGCTGGCCATAAAAACGAAGAATTACGTGTTCATAGGCCCCGACAACGGCATACTCTTCCCGGCGGCCCAGAAGGATGGCATAGTAAAGGTGTATAAGCTAGACGAGAAGAAGGTAGTTCAGAGGGCAAAGCTGAGGATGAGAGGCGTTCTGCCGGGCGGCAAATGGGTTATAAGTAAGACGTTCCATGGTAGGGACGTGTTTGCGCCAGCCGCCGCCTTAATTGCCTCGGAGGCCGTCGACTTAGATGAGATAGGGGAGGAGATAGAGGCCAGCGATGTAAGGAAGGTGAGCATCGACTATATTGAGCGGGTTAACGGGAGCAACGAGACCATTAGAGTCCAAGTGGTGTATGTAGACAAATTCGGTAATGTGGCGTTAAGCGCTAAAGCTGAGAAGCTTCCCTGGAGCACAAGGCTCATGGGGGAGAAGAACGCAGTCATAATAATAGGTAATAGCGGCTATGAAGGTGAGGAGAAGCAAAGGACTAGGGTCGCCAGGTTCGTGTCCACGTTCTCCGAGGGCAAGCCTCACGAGCTCATAGCTTACTTTAACAGCTTCGGCCACCTCGAAATAGCGATTAATAAGGGTAATGCTGCTAAGGAGCTAGGACTCCACCCGGAAATGAAGCTCACGCTGACCCTAGGGTTCCTCCATTACCATCACAAGCATTACAATAGCCATGAAAGGCAGGGCAAGAGGGGCAATAATGACTTAGCCTACACCGCACTTCCCTAGCACTTAAAAAGTCATAAGCGATTACACGTTTTAGCTTAAGATTTCATAAGGCAGGTCGCCGAAGAACCGCTTAACCTTGTCGTATACATCGCATTCTATTATAACATCGTCACCCTCCACAACAACTCTGAGCCCTTCAAGCTCTATCTTAGGCGGCTCGGGAACGCCGCTAGGCTTAAAGCGCCCCGCATACACTAGCCTACGCTTGCCGCCCTTAGATATTATTTTCCACCAATATCTACCATAATACTCGTAGATTCTGGTCTCGCCTTGAGCCCTCTTATAATATACTTTGTGGACGGGCTTCAGGTAGTAGCCGGTATGTCTTATAGCCGAGTTGTACTCGTATATCAAGGGTTTTATGGTGTCCAGCCATTCCCTGAGGCGGGCATAGCCTCCATAGACTCTTATCATGCACTCCTCGCGGGGCGGAGGCTCATTCGGCTCTTCCCTCTCATTGCCCCTGCAGGCGGGGCTCTGCTCGTCGCAGGCGCTCTTCACAGCCTCCGCCCCTTAATTGATGGTTATCGATTGGCCGGCGACCTTATAGGGTGAGGCGTCGGCTAGATAGTATGGATCCCGATGAGGAGTATGGCGGAGTAATGAGCCCCTGCGGGGAGGGTTATGATTGGCAGGCCGGCTCCCCTATCCGAGGGGGGCCAGGTGACGCGGTTTTTCGTTGCACGATTCCCGGCGTGACCCCTTAGGGGGGCTCCACTTGGGAGCGATATACTTATCTATACAGAGCCTATGGGCTCTATCGATTACGCCGCCAGCGTCATAAGCGAACTCGGCCTCCCCAGCGCTCAATACTGTTGCAAGGGCCTTTAGGGCCCTATTCATCGTTATTGAGGGGTCTATGCTTGATAGGTTTGCAGGGTTATACTTGGCAGGTGTGACCTCGCCCCTTTCAACCCTGTCCCAGCGTGGTATGAGAAGCCGCCTTAGCAGCGCTATGTCGGAGTCTACTAGAAGTGTTGCGTGGGCTAGCGTAGCCCGAGCCTTAACCGCTAGGCTTGATCCGGAAACCTTCCACCTGCCAACTACGACATCGTTAATATTCTCTATGTGAGCTTTCACTCCGAGCAGCCGTAGAGCATCCATGATAATACCCGTTATTATCTTATATCCTTCGTCGACGCTCAATCTTTCCGGAATGACGAGCGTCACGTTGATATTACCGTAGTCGTGGTATACCGCGCCGCCGCCGCTGACACGCCTAACTATTGGTACTCCAAGCCTCTCAGCTTCATTGCATCTAACTTCCTCGCAGGGCTCAAGATTATATCCTATTACAACGCTTTTAGGGTTTATCCATATCCTGCCTAAAATTATGTCCGAACTCATAGAATACTCTAACATTGCTTCCTCAAACGCTAAGTTGAATTGAGGGCTACCTCCTACATGTGAAATTACCTTCTCCGGCCTCAGCCGCTGCGGCAAGCCTGCCAAGGCCTGCGAGTCCTAGTTAAACTTGATTCTTAGAGGGGCATTCAACCAATACGTTTGATACGTTAAAATTTCGCCTATCGAGTACCTTTTACTATTCAAAAATATTAATTATATGGTGATTTTTAACTTTCTAAGAGGTGTTTCACGTTACATGTTAGAGGTTAATAAGATAGATTCTAAACATTGTTTACGGTCAATAGCTTGAGCGGGCTTAGCACTTCTTAGGGGCTGGTAGCGTGGGAGGGTATCTAGGCTACCTTTCGTCGGTGATGGCTTCTGCGCTAAAGAGGCCGATGCCTGAGTGGCTAGCGGGGATCATATTCGGCATAGTGAATATATTGTTCTTCGTGGTGGCTTCTAAGCCGTTCACAATATACACTGGCATCTACGTCTGGGGCTCTACCATTAGGGATGCTGTCACAGGCTCCATTGAACTCGCCCGGGTCTACCTCGACTTCACCAGTGTGAGCGACCTCGGCCTGCTCTCCGGAGCGTTCTTCGCGGCACTGATAGCGAGGGAGTTTCATGTTAGGAGGGCGTCTCTGGGCGACTACGCCCACGCAGCTCTCGGAGGAGTACTCATGGCGCTAGGCGTTGCCCTAGCTTGGGGCTGCAACTGGGGCGGCTTCCTCTCGGCAATAACCGCTCTCAGCCTCCACGGCTACACCATGCTTCCAGGCTTAGTGATAGGTGGTTACCTTGGAGCCAAGTATCTTGAGTGGCGGGCTGAGAGAATGCTGAGAGAAGTTGAGTTAGAGCTGGAGGAGGTTGCTGCTCCCGAGCCGAGGAGGGCGCAGGCGGGGAAGGACGCTGTTTATGGCCTCTTGCTGGCAGCGGTGGCATCCGCTTCGGCCCTGCTAGCCTACTATATAGGTGGCGGTAGGCTTCTCGCAGCATTTATGCTGGGATTTGTAGTGGGCTTCGTGATACAGAGGTCTAGGTTCTGCTTTGCCACGGCTTTCAGAGACTTGCTGGGAGGCCCCGAAATGGCGAGGTCTATAAGGCTTCAGGTGGGTATAGCGATAGCTATGATTGTAGGGGCTACGGGGGTCGCGCTGCTGAAGTACATGGGATTCGTCGACCCGATGGCTTACGTTAAATACGCAGGGCCCTTGAACTTCATAGGAGGAGTGCTCTTCGCCTTCGGTATGGTCATAGCAGGCTCCTGCGCCTCGGGCATGCTGTGGCGTGTGGGTGAAGGTCATCTCAAAGCGCTAGCAGCTCTTGCTGCCGCCGTAGCAACATACCCGTTCATGAAGGACTATGTGAGGCCACTCGCGCTCGAGCTAGTGGGAGGCTACAAGGTGCCGCTAACCTCTCTCGGATACGCTGGGGCATTGATACTAGTCTACGCTACAGCCATAGCATGGATCGCTCTAGTCTTGTACATAGCTTACAGGAGGGGGGTGAGGGTCTATGGCTAAGTTCTACAGGAAGGGCGAGAGGACTTACGTGCTAGACGTGAGAGGCTACACATGCCCCTACCCGGTGATATTCACTAGGAAGGCTCTCGCAAGGGTAGAGCCTGGCAGCACGCTGGAAGTTGTGATCGATAACCCACCCTCATGTGAGACCGTGCCCGACGCCGCCAGGAGTGAGGGCCACGAGGTGCTAGGCGTCGAGCAGGTGGGCCAGGGCACCTGGGTGATAAGGATTAGGAAGAGGGGGTGAATCCTTATGGCCGGCGTTAAGGAGATCTTGAAGGAGGCTCGGGATAGAGTAGAGCACTACAAGAAGCTAGGCGTTAACCCGCTGGCACTTGCTACAGGGTGCGCCGTGAAAGTCGACCTGGAGAGGGTAGTGTACCCGGCTCTAACTAGGATTAGGTCTGAGCTAGCTGGTTCTAAGCTAGAGATAGCGCCTAGAGAGGACGCAGACGTGATTAAGACCCCTAAGAGCGGGATAAGGCTTGAAAGGAGGATCTATGAGCTGGAGAAGCCTGAGAGCATGAGAGTAGACGACGTTAAGGGCTTTGACGGCTCCCACGTGATAGTCCTGATACAGGTCCATCAGAGGTATGCCTTCGACGCCGACAGCTTCTATTCTAGGATTTCACCCTTCTATAGGCTAATGGCTGAGGCTGGCAGATTTTACATAGGAAAGGGCCACTCGATAGTGACGCCGTTCGAGGGAGACGAGTTTATACTATTTGATTTCGTGGCGCCGGTCGAAGGGGAGCCTGAGGGGTACACGGCTGTAAACAATGACACAATTCACATAATAGATCCGACTTCAGACCCTGGCGATTACCGGCAGGTGGCAGGCGCCATTAACAACTCTTTGAACGACCTATACGTAATGGGGGCGACGGAGGACCTAGCCATAGCGCCTGTCATAAACGCGCCGTCCGACGCTGTTAGAGAGAAGTTAGAAACCAACCTAGCTAGGTACGCCGAGGATGCGGGCGCTAGGCTGCTGAAAGTCGAAAGCCCTAAGAGAGGCAGGCTATTGCTTGGAGCTACGGTCTCGGCGTTTACAGACAGAGTGCCGCCGACGTTTTATGATAGGGTCAGGAAGGGCGCTAAGCTAATATTGACTAGGCCTATAGGCGAGCTGGCGCCAATTAACGTGTTCCTGGCAGCAGTAATGGATGAAAGGGTGGTAGACGACCTAGAGAAGTATGGGATCCCGGGCGACGATCTCCTGGGGGCTAAGGAGGAGGCGTTTAACACAATAGCTACCTCGAACAGGGAGGCGGGCAGAATCATAGCTAAATATCTGCCTCGCTATGGGGAAGAATTTAGGCCGGACGAGCACATATACGCTACGATCGACGTCACGGGGCCCGGGATATACGTGGTCTGGGAGTTAGCTCTCAACGCTAGAACCCATATAAGGCTCTACGAGATACCGCTGCTCTTCCCAGAGTTCTCCAGGTATGCTACCGACAGGTACTTAATGTTGAATTCCACTGCGGGCACTAACGGTGCTTTCGTGATACTGGCACCTGAGGAGACAGCGACCGATATAGTAGATGAGTTAAGGAAGAGCGGCTACCCTGCCAGGATAATAGGAGAAGTCGTAGACGTGGGCGGGCCTAGGGTCGACGCGCCAAAGGTCCTAGCCGAGTATGTAGCTGATAAGAGGATACTCGACAAGTTCCAGTTGTATTGAGGCGCCGCTAGAAGGTGAACGGCTTGAAGAGGCTTGACCTGAGGGGCGCCGAATGCCCCAAACCTCTATACGAGGTGGCTAGGACCCTGAGGGAGGCCGGAAAAGGGGAGACAATAGAGATTATAGTGGACTCGAAGCTGTGCTACGACATGATAATGGATTTAGTGAACGCAGTTGGACTCGCAAAGGTGCTGGAGACGACAGAGGGCGAGGTATCCACGATTAAGCTGTTAGTCACGGGGAACTAGCTTTTCCCCGTTCGGCAGGGGCGCAACGCTGAGACAAGTCCAACTCTAGGTTTTTAGCTAGCTCCTCGGCTTTGCTAGGCTCCCTAGCCTCAACCATTATCCTGACCACCGGCTCTGTGCCGCTGGGCCTCACTAAAACCCAGAAGCCGTCGCCTATAGCCTTGACTCCGTCGATGGTTATTAGCCTCAGGCCTGCAAGGGCTTTCTCGGCTTCCCTTACATAGCACTCAGCTTCCTCTCTCGAGCCCACAGGCACCTTCCTCTTAACTGCATAGTATTGTGGCAGCCTGGAGAAAAGGCTGCTGCTATCGCCTCTCTCTCTGGCCAGCATCTCCAGGAAGAGCGCGGTCTTCATGCCACCGTCCCTTACCAGCTGATGGGCCGGGTGTATGTAGCCTCCATTGTCCTCGAAGCCTGCTATGCCCGGCTCCCTCTTCATAGCATAGCTTATGTTAACGGCGCCCACGGGAGTCCATACAACTTCGATGCCCGCGGGCTTCAGAAACTCCTCCACTAGCACGCTGCTCGAGACAGCGGTATAGACTCTAGGCGGCGCGTTGACAAGACCATGCTCGTGGATGTATAAGGCCAGCAGGGAACCGCTTCTATCGCCCCAGTGAGCCTTGCCCCCCGAATCGATGATTATTGCTCTGTCGCCGTCAGCATCGTGGCCCACGCCCATGACGGCTTTGGAGGCCGCTACAAGGCTGGAAGCGTGCTCGAGGCTCTCAGGAGTGGGTTCGGGCTGTCTCCCGGGGAAGCTCGGATCAGGATTGCAGTTCAGTGTTAACGGCCTTGCCCCCACGGCTTTTACTATTAGAGGCGTTGTGAGGCTTGTAGCGCCGTTGCCACAGTCTACAACGACCCTGGCCTCAAGCCTCCTTATAGTATCTGAGTCCACGCTACCCGCGATCCTAGACACGTAGTAGTCGTTGACTCCGGGCTCACTCGTGGGGGCGCTCGTCAAGCCCCTCCAGTCGGAACCCCCGAATCTCGCCTCAAAGAATATATCCTCTATGGCCTTCTCGTCTTCCCTGGAAACCTCGATGCCGTCGGGGCCTAGGACCTTGATCCCGTTGAATTCGGGGGGGTTGTGGCTAGCGGTTATCATAACGCCACCGTCATAGCCGTGGTCTCTAATGTAGAGTTGAAGGGCGGGGGTGGGAGTGATCCCTGCAAGATAGACCTTCACGCCCTCATACATTAAGCCCGCGACGACCAATTGCTCTGCGACGTGGCCGCCGGCTCTTGTGTCACGGCCCACTAGGACCCGTGCCCCTCGGCCAAAGTAGGAGCCTATGGCTCTGGCGAGTCTCAAGAGGAGTTCGGGGGTTAAGGTTGAACCCCAGACACCTCTAACCCCATCGGTGCCGAAGAGCCTCCCCAAGAGCCCCCCAGAAGGAGCCTGTGGAAGCCAGGGGAATTGAATTGAGAGGGTAGGGCTTACCTCTTCCTACGGCCTGTCCTCCTTGCCGCGATATGGCCGACCTTCCTGCCTGGCGGCGTCTCTCTAGCTACAGTAGATGGGTGGCTCCTCCTCTGGTGCCTGCCACCTCCGAAGGGGTGGTCTACGGCGTTCATGGCAACACCTCTAACTCTGGGCCACTTCCTCGCCTTCTTCTTCCACTTGTGATACGCGTTACCGGCCTTCATCAAAGGCTTCTCTACTCTCCCCGCCCCCGCGGGTATACCTATTGTGGCTCTCGACTCGTTGGGGATCATCTTTTCCTTGCCGCTAGGCAGCTTGACGATGGTCTTATCACCGGATCTACCGACTACCAGCGCATAGCTGCCAGCCTGCCTCGCCAGCTTACCCCCATCCCCAGGCCTTAGCTCTATATTAAATATCATCGTGCCCTCAGGTATCTTGCCGAGGGGCAGTATGTTGCCGGCTTTGGGCTCCGCGTCCGGCCCTATCTCGATTATCTGGCCGACGTACATGCCCTCAGCGGCGGGCATCAAGAATTCTAGGCCGTTCTCGGTCACCACTTTAGCCAGAGGCACATAACGGCCGGGGTCGTGTAGCAGGTCTACAACCTTAGCCTTAACGGTCTCCTTGGTGAGAGGCGGATACTTTGCGGGGCCCACGTGAATATGGCTCGGGCTCCGATATGTTGGCGTGCCCTTACCCGCTCTCTGCTGCCTCAGCCTCTTACCCAAAGCTTACCACCGCCACCCGCTACAGCCTCCGCGCTACCCGGCCTATTAAGGTATTCATGGAACTCGAGCACTCTGACTACCTCGCCCTTAGCCGAGCCAACCTTCAGGACGGCTTCACCAGTCTCTAAGTCCTTCAAAGACTCGAGTAGATCGCTGCTAAGCCCTATACTAGCTGCGGCCTCTAGATAACTTGCTTCTGAGCCGCCGAACACTAGGAAAACCCTCGTGTTAAATAATATGTCTCGGGGCATGTCTGCCGGCGACTGGGAAGCATATATCATATGTAGGCCTTTACTTCTACCCTCTCTAGCTATCAGCTTGAATAGGTGAGAAGCCGAGCTTATCCTCCACGCCTCGTCTACCACTATCACTACTCTCCCTGGAGCTCCGCCGCTAACCACGTGGTCGACGATACTAGAGAGTATCTTGATGGCGATGCTATTCTTCTCTTCTTCGCTGACGCCGCTTAAGTCAAACACTGTGAGGCCTTGAAGCAGAGGAGAGCCTATGCAGGGACCAGACCTAGCCGCCACCTGAAGGCCCGGCCTAATTCTGACTACAAGGTCCGCTACAGGCTCTAATAGCTTTGATAGGTCGCCTTTAGGGTCAACGGCTATTATCGAATACGGCCTCTCGGGCACTGTAGAGAGCTGGGCTGCGAGGCCAGCGAGAAGCACTGTTTTACCTCTGCCCGTGGGGCCGAAGACGCCTACATGAGCTTCAAGGTCGCGGGGCCACGAGAGAGCAGCTACACCGCCGCTCCTCCTAGACCCCACAATTACCTTAGCCCCCCAGTCGTGTCTCACAGGCGGTGGAAGCCTGTGAGAGCCTCCTATCACGGGCCTAGCCGAGGATATCATGGGTGCTAGCCCTTCATAGGAGCCCACTCTAACGTTGACGCCCAGCTCTGCCTCCAGAGACCTCTTGACAACATTAAGCTCTGAGTCGCTGCCCGCAAACACTATAACATGTATGGTAGATGCTATGGCGCTTTGGAGCCTGGCAACTCTAGCGTACACACCTTTAAGAAATTCCAGCCTGGCTTGATATCTAGGCAACCGCGTGGTGTGGTATTTAAATTCGACGCTTTTAATCTCTTCCTCTAGCATCTTGAGGAGGTGAGACCTATCAACGTTGAAGTATGTCACTACGACGGCAGAATCAACCCCTATGCTAGCCAGGACCTCCGAGAGCCTTCTTGCCTTGACCTCACTTAGGGCTTCATCGCCCTCGACGAATAAGACGTAGGGCTTTACGCTTCTCCCATTTATAGAGAAATCCTCACGGGGACCGCGCACCTTAAGCCTTAGCTTCTCCGAGGACAGGTTCCTGTATATGACCAGCGCTGATGCCGCCATCAAAACCATTATTAGATAATCTATTACAGCCATGATACTCACCTCATTTGAACTTAAGCCTTATCGAGGCCCCGCCTCCCAGAAGCTTAGCGAAGCTTGTCGTGGCGATGAAAAGTATAGTCAAGTATGCAAATGGCATTGTTATATAATAAATTAGTATTAATTTTATAATGTCTGTGGTTAGGTAGTCGATGAAGGAGGGAGCCGCCCTCTCGCGGTAATCTTTGAGCCCTGCTCTCAATGCGGACTCTATCGAAGGGCATGAACCCGTCTCGTACTCAACTATAACCTCTATGACGCTGTCTTCTAGTGCCTCTAGATAGATGTAACGGCCTATGTGTCCGTTCCACTTCCAGATACCGGTTGCATCGTCAATATCCCCCTCGAGAACGTTAAAATCTACTCTAACGTTACAGCCCCACCGCCATAGGATCTCGGCGAATTCTCCTTCCCTTAACGGTATGACGGCTCTAGCTTTCTCGTAGTTTTCTATATACTCTACGTTGAACTCGCTAGGCGCTACCGTCGAGTAGAACATGAGGCTCTCGTGGGGAGTCCATATGATTTCGGGTACTGTCACAGTAACGGAGTCTATGAAGTCGAGTTCAGCTAGGTTGATCTCTCTAGGCTCTAAGCTCTTAAACCTAGTGGCCATGTGTACGAACTCTAACCTAACTTTTCCCTCCACGGGCACTGCTACCAAGGGGGCCTTCTCGGGCATACTCACAGCCTTGCCCCCGATCACGGGGTATACCGCTATTACCTCGTCGCCAGCGTAAATCCATAGCTGGCCAGCGGCTACGGGCTCCCCGCTACCCGACACTAAGTCAACGCTTAGAAACTTGTAGTCCAAGCTGAGCTCAAGTTCGCCGGGGTCGCCAACGGCCTCCAGGAACACAGGCATTAGGGGGAGCCCAGCGTTGAAGATTATAATAAAACTTATCAGCCAGGCTCCTGCGGGCCTAGCTATCCTAAACGGTATGGAATACAAGACTAGGCCTACTACCAATATCTGCGAGGAGTACTTGGTGACTAGCTCGGTGAGCACAGTTATCAAGACTATCAGGGCTACTATCGCGTATGCCAGGTCGCCGGCTATGCCGCCTAAAAGCGATGCTAGAGGCTTTATAAGGCCGAGCCTGTCTGAGAAGTAGTCAGTGAGTATCGATACAGTCTTAAGCGTCACAGCGTTTACGAGGGCAGCTTCACTCCACGTTTGAAGTCTATGCCAGGAGCCGCCTGCTAGGCTGCTGACGAGGCTTGCAGCGGCGTAGAGGCCCTTATATAAACTTATCAATAGTATGGCTGTGAGCGAGTCGTAGATCAGGGTGGGCGCCCACTTCTTCAACGGTCTGACAGGGATTGGTAGCGCGTAGACCAAGACGCCTATGTAGAAGGTTAGCACGGCTAGCTTGAAGGCTAAGACTTCCAGCTCGCCCACAATTCAGCCACCCAGGCCCAAGGCCTGTGTGATGATGTCTGCGAGCTTCACCACGGCAGCGAACACAGTGGAACCCAGCGCTAGCCAGAATGCAGCCCATATAGCGTCTTCTGCGAGGCTAGTCCCGATCCTTTTAATCTTACTCGACGGTATCGGCGCGCCTTTTATAGTCCATGCTATAGTCCAGGTTAGAAGGAAGAGCGACCAGGCTAAAGCTATGAGGCGCGAGGTGAGCGAGTCAACTAGGTCGACTATGTCCATAGCTCCCCCTAATTAAGCCTTGCTCATCTAGGCTGGGGGGAGGGCCGGCGTCTGTAATCTTCAGCTTCCAACTCTGCTCCGGGCTTTAGACACGAGCCTAGAAGCCCTTTCAGCTATCTCGCGGTCTCTCTCCTCATATTCATAGTAACCTATAAGGTCGTAGAATTCCTTGCGGGTCATTAGCTTGTTTAGTATATGCTTCTGGGTCCCCTTCTCCATTATCTCGGCGAGGACCTCCGCCGAGGCCTTCATAGAAGCCCTGAACGTCGTAACGGGAAATATCACTATCTTGTACCCGGCCTCCCTGAACTCGTCGACAGTTATGTAGGGGGTTCTCCCGAACTCCGTCATGTTGGCTAGCAACGGCGCCTTCACCCTTTTAGCGAACTCCTTGAATTCCTCCAGGCTCTCAAGGGCCTCCGGGAATATGACGTCAGCCCCTGCCTCAACGTAGAGGTTGGCCCTCTCTATCGCGGCTTCTAGGCCTTCAACTCCACGGGCGTCTGTCCGCGCTATGATCACGGTTTCCCTTCTCCTGGCTTCAACCGCGGCTATTATCTTCTTAACCATCTCCTCGGGCGGTATGAGCTGCTTACCCTTCAGGTGGCCGCACTTCTTGGGTAGAACCTGGTCCTCTATCTGTATCGCCGCCGCGCCGGCGTCCTCTAGCTCCCTCACGGTCCTCTCAACGTTTATCGCTTCGCCGAAGCCCGTGTCAGCGTCTACTATAATCGGTATTTTCACGACACGTGTTATATACCTAGTGAAGAGTGCTAGCTCGCTGAGAGTTATCAAGCCGAGGTCGGGCATAGCTAGGCTGCCAGTCAAGGCTGCTCCTGAAAGGTATGCGGCCTTAAATCCCATCCTCTCTGCTAGAAGTGCGACAGCGGCATTGTACACGCCGGGAGCCACTATGATATCCTCTCTTTTAATTAACTCCCTGAGCAGCAGGCCGGGGTCCTCTAGAGGCGCTTTATAGAGGAACGCCATTACAGGGGGCACCGGAAGCTGTGTAATGTAGATGTAAGGGTTAAAGTGTATGCGTTACCGGTAAAGCCCTGCGACGCCGCCTGATACCCTCGGGTGGAAGGCTTGGGAGGGCGACAGAGGACGACCCTATTCATGGACACGTCTAAGAAGCAGGAGGAAGAGGATAAGAGGAGAGGGAAGAAGAAGAAGTGAGCTGCTGGCGGTGGCCTCCCCCTAGGAGGGAGTGGAGGCTCGCCGTAGCAATACCGGGGAGTGTTTTAACGGTTGAGCAGGGCCTTTTGATGAAAACTGTGAAAGCGGGAATTATAGGTAGGCTGCTGGCCGTTTTCAGGGTCGACGAGGTCGCTATTTTTAAGGACCCTGATACGAGGGCGGAGGATGCAAGCCTCCTAGCCAAGTTGTTAAGGTACCAGCTCGCTCCGCCGCACCTTAAGAAGAAATTGTTCCCACTCAGCGACGACTTGAAGTACGCTGGCGTGCTTCAGCCGCTTAGGACCTATTCCCATGACATCCCCGAGGAGCCGGCTCCAGGTGCCCTAGTTTACGGGCTTATCGAGTCCTGTAGGGGACACCGCTGCAAGGTGTTTCTCGGGCGGATGGGATACGGCATAGTCAGGAGGAGCGCTAAGAAGCTAAAGCCCGGCGAAGTTGTGCTAGTGAGAATAGTTGACGTCGAGAGGGATAGGATAATGGTAGAGCCCGTGGAGGAGGACAGAGTCAACGCTTACATGGGCTTCAAGGTGCTGGAGTACGAAGGCGTCAATGACTTGGTAGAGGATTACAGGTCCAGAGGGTTCGCGGTCGTGGCGACGAGTAAGTTCGGTGAGTGTAAACGGGTATCGATATGTGGTAGAGACTTATTACTAGTCTTCGGGGGGCCCTGGAGGGGGCTTTTAGAATATACTGATAAATCGCTCTACGATGATGTAGTTAACACCGTATGGTGCCAGGGCGTTCTCACCGTTAGGACTGAAGAAGCTCTAGCCGCTACGCTAGCAATCTATAACGTAGATTGTACACATTAAAACCTCCTAGGCTTTTTATTCTAATCCCCTTGACCCGCTCTCAACCTCCTTTATAGGCCTTGAAGGTTTCTTTAGACTGGGGGTCCCGGCTACTGCAGGTGCTCAGTAATGGGTGCGCGTAAGAAGAGAGCACCCAGACGTGGGAGCCTAGGCTTCTCCCCTAGGAAGAGAGCGTCGAGGATAGTGCCTAGAGTTAGATCTTGGCCCCACGTAGACATAGGTAGACCCGTGCCCCTAGCCTTCCTAGGCTACAAGGTGGGCATGACGCACGTATTCATAGTTGACGATAGGCCCGGTAGCCCGACCTACGGCAAGGAGATATTCGTGCCTGTGACCCTAGTGGAATCGCCCCCCATGTATGTGCTAGCTGTTAGGCTCTACGGCTACGACCCTAACAGGGGCCTATACACGATCGGTGAGGCGTGGGCTAATCCACCTCTAGATTTGGAGCTACACAGGAAGGTGAAGACTCTGGGTAGTTATGACACGGATAAAATGGTGAAAGCCTTAAGCGAGAAGCTGAGTGAGGCCGTGGAGGTTAGGATACTAGCCGCTACTCAGCCGAAGCTTACAGGAGGCCTTAGCAAGAAGAAGCCGGACATACTTGAAATCAAGATCGGGGGGGTAGACGATGTAAACCAGCTATTCGACTACGCCGTGAAGAAGCTGGGAACAACGCTTCCAGTAAGCGAGGTATTCCAGGAGGGCCAGATGGTGGATGTGATAGCGGTCACTAAGGGCAAGGGCTTCCAGGGCGTTATTAAGAGGTGGGGCGTAAAGGAGCTGCCTAGATGGCACAAGCATAGGAAAGGGAGTAGGAGAATAGGCGCTAGGAGCCATGGCAAGGGCACGTTCTGGGAGACGCCTCAGGCAGGCCAGACGGGCTTCCACAGGAGGACGGAGTACAATAAGAGGATATTGATGATAGGTGGTGAGGGCGACGGCTATAAGGTTACCCCTGCCGGCGGCTTCCTACACTATGGCATAATAAGGAGCGACTTCGTGATGCTGGCCGGCAGTATACCGGGGACGCCTAAGAGGCCTGTAGTGCTCAGGTGGCCCATTAGGCCTCCCGAGTGGTACCTGAAGCTTGGCGAAGTGAAGAAGCCGACTATAACATACATAAGCCTGGAGAGCAAGCAGGGCAACTAGGCGGGTGCCGGGGGTATGTATAGCACGCTTTTCCTTTACACGCGTGGACCGGTGATAGTGCCTGTTTACAACGCCCGCGGGGAGAAAGTAGAAGATATACTCCTCCCAAAGTTCTTCAGCCTCTATGTCAGGAAGGACCTTATAAGGAGGGTCTTCTTCAGCGAGTTCACCGCGAGACTCCAGCCTAAAGGGAGAGATCCGATGGCTGGAAGAAGAACCAGCGCGGTGAGCCTGGGGCCGGGCTATGGCGTGGCTAGGGTGCCAAGGATCAAGGGTACTATGAGAGCGGCCCTAGTGAACATGGCAAGGGGAGGTAGGGCGGCCCACCCGCCTAGGGTGGAGAAGAGGCTTCACGAGGAGGTGAATAAGAAGGAGAGGCTGCTCGGCACTATGAGCGCCCTAGCCGCTACTAGCATGCCGGAGATGGTTAGGGCTAGAGGCCACGTGTTCTCGGCTGAGAAGCTGCCGGTTATAGTGGATTCCGAGGTCCTAAACGCCGTTACTACCGTGAAGGAGGCCAAGGAGCTTCTACAGAAGCTAGGCCTCTACGAGGACATAGTTAGGGCCAAGGAGAGGAGGCGCTGGAAGGCCGGCAAAGGCAAGATGAGAGGTAGGAGGTATGTTATGCCTAAGAGCGTGCTTTTCATAGTTGAAGACCACGAGTCTGGGTTTGCCAGGTCTGTGAAAGGCCTGCCCGGTGTCGACGTTGTAGAGCCGGGCTTGGTCAGCGTTCTCCAGCTAGCTCCCGGAGGCGAACCGGGCAGGCTAACGCTGATAACCACGGGCGCTCTGAAAGCGCTTGAGGAGAGGTTCAAGGTGGAGTTGCCTTGAGGCCGGAGGACGTGATTATAAGGATTCATTATACAGAGAAAGCGTTGATGCTGCTAGAAGAGCAGAATACTCTAACCTTGATAGTGAGGAGAGATGCTACCAAACATGATATCAAGCGGGCCGTGGAGAAGCTGTTTAACGTGAAGGTTGTAAAGGTTAGAACTCTGATAACGCCAAGAGGCGAGAAGAAGGCTTACGTAAGGCTTGCACCAGAATATGATGCGAGGGAAGTTGCCGCCAAGCTAGGAGCAGTCTAGCTACTGCCTTCCCTCTCAATGCTCTCGCTATCCGCTGGAGGCCCCCACTTCGGCGGCTTGGGGCCTATCTCCTCTACTATCTTGACTACAGCCTCAGCTATTTCCCTGAAAGCCTTAGCGGCTTCGCTGTCAGGGTACTCTAGGAAGAATATCTTGCCTCTATCGTTTGCTTCACGTATGCGCGGGTCTATCGGGATCTTGCCCAGCATCGGAATGCCGTATTGCTTAGCTATGTCCTCTGCAGCGCCCTTACCAAATATGTAGTGGATGGAGCCATCGCTGCACCTAAAGTAACTCATATTTTCTATTATGCCTATCACCGGGGCCTCCACTCTCTTAGCGAAGCTCACAGCCTTTTTCACCACAGACTTAGCGACCTCGCTGGGTATTGTGACTACTATGAAGCCTGTCAGCTTGGGTATAAGCTGCGTTATGGTTAGGACTTCGTCGCCGGTGCCAGGGGGCAAGTCTATGAAGAGGTAGTCCAACTCCCCCCAGTCAACGTAGGCTAGCAACTCTCTAATCGCTCCAGTCTTAATTGCCCCTCTCCATATCAACGGTATTTCGTCCATCGGCAGTAGGAGGCCCACTGAAACGACTTTAAGGCCGGGGGGCACTGTTGCAGGCTCCATAGTGCCGTCCGGCCTAGCCTGGAGCCCCAGGCCTGTTGGGAGGCCAAGCATCTTATGTATACTAGGCCCGTGTATATCCGCGTCGAAGACGCCGACTCTCCTCCCCTTCAAGGCTACGGCTGCGGCTAGCGACGCGGTGACAAACGACTTGCCCACGCCGCCTTTGCTGCTGATAATGGCAACCTTGTATTTAATGCGGGACATGTTCCTGACTATCCTTATCTGCTGTTCTTGTATCGCCTTCATCCTCTGGGCTATAGCCTTGTACTCGCTACGTGAAAGCCTGAAGCCTCCAGTTGTAGACACTACTATGCAGCACCCCACGGTTGAGAGTATGGCGTTTTGAAGGGTAAATAGAGGCCCTTATGAACTAGCGGCTACGCGTCTACGCCAAGCTGCTAAAGCTTCAAGAATCTCGAGTTTAGTGAGTATGCCTACAACTCTCTCATTGTCGACTACCGGCAGGGAGCCTATGCCCTCGGATAACATTATGTCTGCTGCTCTCGCAGAGTCCTCGAGAGGCCCCACGGTTATCGGGTTAGGCGTCATTATGTCCTCGGCTAGGGCTATAGTGTATATCCTGGAAGTCACGATCTGGCCTCTGTAAACTGCCGCCCTAGAGGACCTGGCAACTCTTTTATAAGCCCCCTGTAGCCGTGTAAACGCGAAGATAATGTCCCTTCTAGCTATTATACCTACCAGCTTGTCGCCGTCGAAGACCAGGACTTTGCCGGAGGAGTCCAGCTCGACCAGCTTGGCAACGTGTATTATACTATGCCCTCTGTATGCTCTGGTGTAATGCCTTCTCATTACATCCTCGACTTTGTAAGCATTGGAGAAATGCTCTATGAATGCCCTAAGCAGGCCGCTCTTAGTCAAGACACCCTGAATTCTGCCTTCATCGTCTACTACAGGCAATAGCGGCATGTTATGCTTGAGCATGATTAACGCCGCTGACTTGACGCTCTTCGAAGGCGTTATAGAAATTATATTAGTATTCATTACGTCCTCGACCGTGATAGAGTCTATAGTTCTGGACGGGTACTTGTATGCTAGGGCTCTAGCTATGTCGTAGGCCGTTATAACGCCTATAGGTCTCCCTTCGCCGTCAACGACCACAAGCTTTGAAATGGACCTAGCGAGCATTATGGACCTAGCTGTGTCTAGAGAGTCCTTGGGGTCCACAGAGTACACTTGCCTCTTCATGTACCTCGAGACTCTAGGATACAAGGTTAATCCTCTCCTAGGGCTACCGCTACTAGCACATCCCTTTCCGTTATTATGCCGTAAGCCTTGTCACCGTCGCTTACTATTAGGCTGTCAACGCCGCGGTCAAGCATGACTTTTGCGGCGTCGGCCACACTAAGCTTGGGATGTATCGTGTAGAACTCGGGCGTCATGACTTCATATACAGGGGCTGAAAGGGCCTCCTCTATATCACCGCTTTTCACGAACTTGAAGGCCTCATGGCTTCCAAAGAATTCTACTATGTCTTTAGCGGTTACTACACCCTTAATCTCGCCATTAGAGTCTACTACCGGGAGCCTCCTAAACCCATATGTGATCATTAGCCTGCATGCTTCCTTTATTGGCGCTTCGATTTCAATAGTTACTATAGTCGAAGTCATGTAGTCTTCGACCTTCTTATCGTAGGGTAAGGGCTCTAGGCTTCTTATCACGTCCCTTTCGGTTATAACACCGTAGAGGCTGCCATCCTCGTAGAGCACGGGTAGGAAGCCGATACCCTCCCTGACCATTAGTTTAACTATGTCGCTTATGTTGGAGGCCACATCAACTGTTATCGGAGAGGGATTCATTATGGATTGCACGGGCTCCCTGTTGAGAGCGGTGTAAATGTTCTTGGCGTGCCTATTAACGATTATATTATAATATGGGCCGCCTCCCAAGTAGTTGACGATATCGGTGGCTAGGAGTACCCCCTCTAGCCTATACTTGGCATCCACTACAGCAAGCCCTCTGATTCTATGCTTAGCTATGGACTCCGCGGCCTCCATTATGGGAGACGACTTAGAGATCGTGATGGGCGGGCGCGATGCTATCTGCTTTGCGTCTCCCTCCCTCCTCCTAATCCTCTGACTCCAGTTGGGGGAGCCGTCGGCTCTAAGCCATCTAATCCCCTCGGGCCGGGAGCGCGGCTTAACAGGGCCTCTAAAACCACCACTTATCCTAGGACCTCCCCGCGCCATAGTTGTTCACCTCTCAAACCTTAATGCGGCCTTAACTATGTCTTCCCGGTCAATGATTCCTAAGAGGACCCTCTTATCCTTCGAGTCGACTACAGGCAGCCTACCATATCCCCTTTCAACTATCAGAGAGGCGGTCCTGTCGAGGCTCTCCCAGGGGTAAGTGTATTCCACGCTTGGATTCATGGCCTCGGAAACGCGTATAGTACTGTAGCCTCCAGAGGCCTCGAGCTCCAGTCTAGTATATCCCTTCCTTATCAGGTCGTACTGTGTGACTATGCCTGCAAGCCTACCGCCCGCCGAGACTACCGGTAGCCCGGCATATCTCTTTTCAACCATTATGCTCCAAGCCTTAGATAACGGGTCGTCGGGGCTGACGTGGACAGGATTCCTGGTCATTGCCTGCTCTACGCTTATACCCGAGAGAGCGCCGCCCTCTAGTAGCGCTCTTATGGCTAGCTCTAGACCCGCGAATCCTAGAATAAAGCCTTCACTGACGACGGGGAGGTACCACTCGTCCAGTTTAAGCATGAGGTTGACAGCGTCGTAGAGCGTATGGGATGGGGTAAGAACTGCGGGGGGCTCCGAGGCTAGGTCCTTAGCTCTGGCCATAGTCTTCCTGCTGGTAACCATTAACACGGAGGACCTGTATATGACGCCCTTGAACCTTTC
Organism: Acidilobaceae archaeon; assembly: GCA_027051095.1. GTDB lineage: Archaea > Thermoproteota > Thermoprotei_A > Sulfolobales > Acidilobaceae > Aeropyrum. The sequence continues at coordinate 77,182 of JALUAM010000002.1, forward strand.
CCTGGAGTCAAGTACGGCTACAATACGTGCGCCGCTCTCCCTGAAAACCCTCCTAACTTCCCCATAACTCCAATCTTCCCCTACAGTCACAGGCTCTATAAGCCCGGTGCGGCTTAGAGGGTGTGAAAGTAGCTTATAAATGCCAGCTTTCAGGGTAACTCCCCAGTTAAGTGTTATAGTTGCGAGCCTTGTTTAAATTAGGCAGGTCTCGGGGTTTATACGCGGTAGCCGTTATTAAAAAGGTGTGTTTATTTAACGACGTCCACTATATCGCCTATAGACTGTCCTGGAAGGCTCGGCTCGAATCTAACAACTACAACCCCATTCTTCCTCCCGTGGAGCCTGAGAACCCTACCTTTATAGGTATTGCCGTGCTTGTCTCTGTAGAGCGCTCTGCCTCCTACGAACATGCCTGCCTTTCGGGGGTCGTCTATTAATAGTTTCACGAGTACCTGACGAGGGTACTGGGTGTTTGTGCCGCGGCGGTAACCCATTATTATGCCTTTAGCTTTCATCAAGCTACCTCCACCCAGCACCAACTTTGAGGCTTAGCGGCCTTTAATGTGCGGTGCCCGGGGCTAGAAGCCGGGAAGGGTAGCCGGGGGGGTCGCGCGGCTCGATGTGATAGCCGAGGGCCTTTGCGGCCTCTGAAAGCAGCCTGGCAGAGAGGGCTAGCTTAGCTCTCTTAGCTCCCGGCCAGCCGCCGTAGTCCTTATGTGCGTGAAGGGGGCTCATCGTGAAGCCTTCAAGCCTAACTTCCAGGGCGCCCAGGGCCATGGCTATCACGGCTGCCCTGTCGCCGTCGGTAAACCCTGCACCCCCCACGATGCAGTCCCTCGAAGCGGCCGCCTGGCTAGTATATATAATCTTTTGGGGGCAGGGTGGAGGACTCGCGTGCCAGTTATCGTTATGCAGGTGGTACAATATGAAGTCGGCTGCGTCGCAGAGCATGTAGTGAAGCCTGAGGGAGACGTCTCCGTCGCCGGTTACGTAAAGTAGCTTTAAGCCGCTAGAGAGCGCTAAGCCAGCAGCAGCCTCCGGCCCTGCGTAGACGTCGCACCCCTCTGGCGGCGACTCGGCGGCCGGGCCTATAACGCAGATGCTTCTCCCGCGGATCCTCTCGCTTAGCTCTGCGAGGGCTGTACAGGCGAGCACTGGGTCGCAAGGGGCGCGGAGCTGGGTGAGGACCTCGGAGGCCCAGTCGTAGCCCATAGCCTTCTCGACTATTGAGCGGTAGGCAGCTACTACGGGTTCAAGCCTTTCCCGCAAGCATCCTAATATCCTGCAGAAGCTCATAAGCAACCACCGCTAGATCGCTTCTACCCGGAGCGCTCCTCCTAATACACCATTCTAGGCCTTCGGCGTAAGATACTATGTCGAAGCTGGGGGTCACGCCGGCTTTCAGCTTAGAGTGAAGCACTAGCAGCTCCACAATGCAGCCATAGCTTCTAGCGTAGGCTAAAGGCTTTGACCCTTCAACTATAAGTTTCAAACCGCCGCTGCAGGTATAGGCTAGCGCGTCACGGCTAGTACCGGATAGCATTGCGTCGCAAAAGTACCATGAGCCCAGGAGGGGGTCTACCCGCGGGCATTGAGACCACGGTTCAAGCCTAGCCTCTAGCCTATGGAAGTAGCTCTCTACGAAGAACAGAGGATCAGAGGGCGAAAGCAGCATAAGCTTAAACCTTAATGTCGCTCCTCGATCTTCTAGCAGCCTGGCCATGCCCGTGCCCCTGTAGACCCTAAAGGTCCAGGACTCTCCGGAGCGCGACAAGCCCAGGGGCATAGTATACCTCTCCCCTATACAAGGCGCAGCTATAAACTCCAGCCACATGCCCTCGTAGCCCTTCATCTCGAGGCCTCACTCTCTAAAAATTAATGAGAGGAACTCTAATCGGATTTTCGGGGATAGAGCTGGGGGCGCGGGCTCGTGGCCGAGAAAGTGCCTGTAAGCGAAGGCGAGTATAGAGTCTTGAAGCTCATAGCCGAGAGGCGTTTCGTGAGGGGCAGTATCGAGGAGGCATCTAGGATTCTTGGAGTCGATAAGAGCACGCTGGCTAGCATAGTCTATCTGCTGAGGGATAAGGGGCTAGTCGATGTCGAGGAAGTCGAGGAGGAGAGGATCGAGATCACGGATAGGGGGCGTAGGGTTCTGGCCGAGGGGCTCCCCGAGGAGAGGCTTGTCAAGGAGCTAGCCTCTAGGGGCGGGGAGACGAGCATAAATGAGCTGCAGGAGATCCTGGGCGGTGAGACTGCAGTGGCACTAGGCCAGGCTAAGAGGAGAGGCCTAATAGAAGTTTCTAAGGGCATAGTTAGGCTCGTGGTCGACGCGAGGACCGCTTTAGCAACGCTCGAAGGGTTCAAGAGGTTGCTCAAGGAGGCGGCTGAGAGGGGCGTGTGGGAGGGTGAGGGGCTCGAGGAGGCCTTAAAGAGGGGCCTCGTAAGGAGGGTAAAATCCAAGAGGATACTATTATCCGTTAAGGGGGAGCCAGCTGCGCTCCTTGAGAGGGTCGAGCCCGAGGCCTCTAGGCTTACAGCCGAGATGCTTAGGACAGGCGAGTGGAGAAGGTTCAAGTTTAGGAGCTACAATGTTGAGGCTATGCCGCCTAGGGTCCTACCCTCTAGGAAGCACTTCCTCCACGAGTTCATAGAGATGCTGAGGGATATAATGAGGGAGCTGGGCTTTAGGGAGGTTAGAGGCCCGCTAGTCGAGATAGAGCTGTTCAACTTCGACATGCTATTCCAGGCTCAGGACCACCCTGCAAGGGAGATACACGATAGCCTGTGGATAAAGGAGCCGAGGGCCGCAGACCTCGGAAGATACGCTGACCTAGTAGAGAGGGTTAGGAGGGTTCACGAGAGGGGGTGGAAGTATAAGTGGGACCCCAGCATAGCAGCTAGGTATATCCTCAGGAGCCAGACCACGGCGGTCTCTGCGAGGGTGCTGGCTTCTAGGCCGAGCCCGCCTGTAAGGGTATTTACTCTGGGCAAGGTGTTTAGAAGCGACGCTGTAGGGCCTACGAGGCTGCCGGAATTCCACCAGCTAGACGGTATAGAGGGCGACTACGACTATAGTTTCAGGGACCTGCTTAACAGGCTCCAGGAGATAGCAAGCATGCTGGGGCTGAAGCTGAAGTTCAAGCCCGCATACTTCCCGTTCACAGAGCCTAGCGTGGAGGGATACGTGAGGCTGCCCAATGGCAGGTGGTTGGAGCTGTTCGGCGCCGGCATGTTCAGGCCTGAGGTCCTCGAGGCGGCGGGGATAGACTACCCCGTCGGCGCGTGGGGCTTCGGAATAGAAAGGCTCGCGATGGCGTTCTACGGCGTATCAGATATAAGGAAGCTCTACACGAGAGACGTGGACGAGATAAGAGGCGCTAGATTCTACATAAGGTGAGCCCGGCTGGAGTGCCATGTAGGCGGCGTCGCGGGCCGCACCGTAGCGCTCTCAGCGGGTTTCCTAGCCCTGGGGCTTGCCGCCGCACCTTACAATCCCGTTGTACACGTGTCGCTAGCCGGCCTGGGGGCCGGCCTATTGTTCCCCGCACTCATCTTTACCAACGTGGTCACTTCGCTGGCTAGCGGCGCTCCAAGGAGGGGGGCAGAGGGGCTGGTAGCCTGCGCAACTATAGCCCTGCTAGCCGCTACCCCGCTGGCGCCCCTAGCCGTAGGAGTTTTAGCGGCGTCAGCGCTTCTAGTGTTGGCCATGGCCTTCCTGATGGTGTACACTGTGTTTCAAATCGTGAAGCCCCGCCTAGCTTATAGGGAGTATAAGCTGGCGCTTCTAGCGCCTCCGCTTGGCGGCGTTGCAGCTGCGCTCTCAAGCATGGTGTCTGAGGGCGGCGCCGAGGTCCTAGCCGCTCTGGCAGTGGTAGGGTTCTCGTCACCGACAGCTTTGGTGCTGAGCCCCGTAACAGTGGGCAACGTGTATAGGATTAAGGAGCGGTGGAGGCTGCTAGCCCAGCTCTCGGCATACCCAGCGGCCCTCTCGCCCCTAGCCTATCTAGCGTGGGGAGTTGACGGCTTGGTAGCTGTCAGCGTTACTGCCTTAAGCCTATACCTAGCAGTCATGGCTGTAGCAGCGGCTAGGTCAGTTTCGGGCGGTGCTAGAGGATACATAGCTCTGTCTCATCTCTCAGCGTTTGCAGGCACTGTGGGTGGAGCCTTGGCGGCGCTTTACGCCGGGTCTCTTAGCGATATAGTGATATACGCTCACGTCGTGACGCTTGGGTTTCTCATGCCTCACGCTCTTCTCCACATAACCGTTAGGGGCGGCGAGATACCTTTTACGGTCAAGAGAAGGTTCTGGCCGTACCCCTCTCCGCTGATGGTTGCAGCATCATCCATTTTTAGGCCTATAGAGCCTGGAACTGCGTTAGCGCTCGTGGTTGCAGCCCTGCTGCTAGAGGTGGCCGCCATAGGAGGCTTAAACCCTGTGCCTCCAGCCTACCGTGTAATGAGGGCTAGCCGCCAGGCATAGGGCTCGAGGATTCGCTGGTATAGGTGCCTGCCCCGGGCGCGTGAGTTAAAGCCTTGAATTGCGGTCTTACAGCGATACATAGAAGGTGCGCAGAAGCTGGGGGCGGCGCCTGGATGCCTGTGCTTAGATTCCGCCTGTCTAGGCTCAGGGCGCTCACAGGCCTCGGGGTGGAAGAGCTAGAGGAGGCATTGTTCAGGCTCAAGTGTGAGACTGAGGTGACGGAGGACGGGGAGTTTATAGAGGTCGAGGTTAACCCTGACAGGCCCGACATGTTCATAGGCGAGGGCATTGCCCGGGCAGTGAGAGGGCTTATAGGCGCCGAGAAGGGCTGGGAGAGGCCTAAGGTCGTCGATAGCGGGTTGAGGCTCTTAGTGGAGGAGGTTCCGAGGAGGCCCTTCATAGCGGCAGCAGTGGTCTACAACGTCAATGTTGACGAGGAGTTCCTAGAAGAACTAATACAGTTCCAAGAGAAGCTCCACGAGAGCATAGGTAGGAGGAGGGCTAAGGTCGCAATCGGGTTCCACGACCTTGACAAACTCCCCTCGCGAGAGCTGACATACAGGGTTTCCCACTTAGACACAGTGTTCAAGCCGCTCGACTACCCCAGGGAGATGAAGTTCTCCGAGCTCCTATTGATAGATGATAGAGGGGCGGCTTATGGGAAGCTTGCGGTAGACGAGGAGAGAGGATCCCATCCCTTCCTATTCTCAGGGGATATTGTGATAGCGGCGCCGCCGGTCATAAACTCGGATGTGACGAGGGTCGAGCCGGGCACGAGGAGCCTCTTCATAGACGTCACTGGCACGAGCCCTGAAGCCGTGGCTCAAACCCTGGACATAATAGTGACGGCGCTGGCCGAGAGGCCGGGCGCCTACGTGGGGAGGGTGTCATTAGAGGGTAGAGCGCCCTGGCAGAGCACCCCTCTGCTAGCTGAGAAGCTCGTAGAAGTCGATGTGGGAAGGGCTTCTAAGTGGCTAGGTATAAAGCTCGGCGCGGCCGAGGCTGCCGAGCTTCTCGAGCGTATGAGGTTTAGAGTAGAGGGCGTTGAGGACGGCACGGTAAAGGTGGTGGTGCCGCCCTTCAGGGCCGACGTTATGGGTGAAGTGGACTTGTACGAGGACATGGCAATAGCTGTGGGCTACGATAACATAGTAAGCGGGTTCAAGGGCAAGTATCACGGCGGCGACATACTATGGGAGCATAAGGTTGCTAGGGCTTTCAGGGAGCTGGCAGTCGGTTTAGGCTTCACGGAGGTGGCACAGCTTATACTCACTAGCCCTGAAGCCGTGGAGGCTTCTGGCATGAAGGAGCTGGCAGTTGAAGTCCTGAACCCCGTGCAGAGGGAGTACAGCGTGCTCAGGCCAAGCATATTAGTAACTCTCCTGCAGGCTGCCGCATATAACCAGTACAGAAGGAAGCCTTTGAAGATATTCGAGGTGGGCCATGTAGTCTACCTGGAGGAGGGCGAGCCAAGGGACGAATTGAGGGCTGGCATGCTGGTTCTCGACGAGGAGGTTAGCTTAGAGGAGATACAGGCGCCGTTATACAGCATAATGGAGGTCCTAGGTGTCAAGTTCAGGGCGCTTAAGGCTGAGCACCCGCTGTTCATGGAGGGCAGGACAGCTAGGCTGGTTACGTCTGGCGGCGAGGTCCTAGGCTGGCTTGGAGAGGTGAAGCCCGAGGTGCTGGAAGCTCTTGGTATTGAGTACCCTGTCGCGGCGGCTGAGGTCAGCTTAGAGGTGCTATCCAGATGGAGCTCCAGGACCTAGAGCCTTCAAGGCCTATATACATTGAGCGTGTAGGTTTCAGGGGTGTCAGGAGGAGGGTAGCTATCGACACGCCGCTCGGCGTCCAGCACCTAGACCTTACCATAGATCTTTACGTAGACGTCTATGAGAGAAGAAGGGGGGTTCATCTGTCTAGAAACATAGAAGCTCTGGAGGAGGCGCTCGCCGAGGGGACTCCTAGGAGCCTCGAGCACCTGCTGAAGAGGGTCGCAAGGAACCTGCTTAAGAGGCACACATATGCAAGTAAAGCAGGGGCTTCGGCGTCAACGGTTTATTACGTGGAGGTCGATTTCTCGGGGATCAGAGGGGTGGAACCGGTAGAGGCTAAGGTTGGAGTCGAGGTGGGCAAGGGCCTGGAGCTCTGGTCGGTGGAAGCTGGGGTCACGGGGTTTACTGTCTGCCCTAGCGCTCAGAAGACTATAGCCGAGATAGCAGGCCTTGGGGAGGGGAGGCTCGCGCCTAGCCATGTGCAGAGAGTTAAATTGAGGGGTAAGGTTACTACTAGGAAAGTTATGGTGCGCATTGAGGACGTGGCATCGGCTCTGTTTAACAGCCTCTCTGCGCCCTCCTTCACCCTGCTGAAGCGTAAGGACGAGGCCTTGCTCGTGATGGAGGCGTTCAAGAGGCCAATGTTCGCCGAGGACGTTGCGCGGGAGGCAGCCTACAGGCTGGCTAGCATAGAGTACGTGCCCCCCGACAGCGTTATAGAAGTGGAGGTCCTAAGCCTGGAGAGCATTCACCCCCACGATCTGCAAGTGTACCTTAGGACTACTGCTGGGGAGGCCAGGAAGGCGGGTTTCCCGGGGGAGGATTGACTGGCCTTGGAGCCGGGCTGCGAGAGGGCGCTAGCCTCGGCTAGAAACGCTCCGTGGTTAAGAGGGTGCAAGGACTTAGTGTGCACTCAGGCCGCAGGCTACTACGTGGTAGAGGGTTGCGGGGCTGTTGCGTTCTACACTGTCGACGGTAGGCAAGCCGAAGCCGACCCCAGGTTCTACGATGACGCCTTCTCGGAGCGCATAGGTGTATTACGTGTAATATGCATCACAGGCCCGGTGAAAATAGCAGCGCTAGAGTCCATGGGTACCGGCCTTAGGGGCGAGGTCTACGAGGCGTCGGCCCCGCCCTACGGCAGATTGCATGTGAAGGTTATGAGAGCGCTTGAAGGCCACGATAGGGAGAGCAGGGTGCTGCTATTCCTGTCGAAGTCGGGCTTCATGCTAGCACCGAGGCTTGTGTGCAGTATGCTCTATAAGGGCAGCGATTATATAGTCGTGTCTGAGAGTGTGGAAGGAGAGCCTCTAGCCCACGTGTTCGTTGAGTCGGCCCGGCTTAGCATATCGGAGGGGCCGGTGGTGCCCCCAGAGGCGCTTCACCTAGGAATGGCCCTTGCAGCGCTGCACAGAACCCTGGGGTCATGTGTCGAGGAGTGGTGCAGACAACGCCCCTCGACTAGGAGCGACGTGGAGAGATGGCTGGCAAGGGTTTCCAAGAGGGCAGAGATTATAAGAGGCATTGCGAGGGGGCTTCATGAAGATGAAGCCAGGATTGTCAAGGAGGCGGCGGACGCCCTTGAAGACCTATCGGAGGGTCTGTTAAAGGAGCTGGCGACTAGGGTTGAGGGTAGGCCTTCAATGCTGATACACGGCGACATGCACCTCTACCAGGTTTTTAAGCTGCCCGGCGGAAGGCTGGTTTTCACGGATTTCGAGGGCGAGCCTTCAAAGGAGCCGGGAGACCCGATGGAGCTGGAGCCGCCCGAGAGGGATATAGCGGCGCTAGCTAGAAGCGTGGACTATGCCAGGGCGCTCGCCTACATGGCGGCTAAGGGCTCGGATGCGTGGGAGGCGGCTACAGGCTCGCCGAGAGAGCTCGGAGGCTGGCTCAATGCCGTGATCAAGGCGGTAGTCAGGGGGTACAGGGAGGCCGGGGGACCCGGGGCCCTTGGCGAGCCCGCGATTTTCTGGCTAGTAGAGAGAGCGTCTTATGAGGCGGTCTACGAGCTAAAGTATGCAACAGGCCTCCACCCTATACCCCTGGAAGCTATAATCAGGATGCAGGAGGGGTCTGACGATGTCGCTAAGGCGCTGGGGGCCGACTCTCAGCCTTGAGAAGGATAGTGCCCAGGAAGATATTATTTAGCGTCAAGGAGCTGGGCGAGGTCGAGGTTGCAGTCCCCGGGATCTTCGGCCCTAGGGCCTACACGCTTGTAGAGTACACTGTAGAAATGCGCGGGCTCATGTACCAGAGGCTCCCTGAGGCTGTAGCGCGAACAGCCAGCGCCCCGGTAACCGTTAAGATCGCGGCTAGGCCGTGGCAGAAGTACTGCAGGTGGCATAACCACGAGCTGGTCGAGCTTGAAGAGACGCCTAGGGTATATTGCACGGCGCCTGCAGGCCCCGGCGACTATTGCAGAGTGCACAGGGGCTCGCTTAAAGAGAGCTATGAGAGGTGCCTGAGGTCTACAGGGTCCCTCGAGCCCTGCAGGGCTGTAGATCGAGAGGCTGCCAGGAAGAGCATTGACTTAGAGTATAGCTTGTACCTGGCCTGGTGGAGGACCGGCGGCCAGGTTAACGTCAAAGTAGGAGTTACCCGTAGCTTCAGGCTCATCGAGAGGGTCTCCGAGCAGCCTCACGTTGTTGCCACGGAAGTAGCTAGGTTTCATAGCCTCGAGGAGGCGCGTAGATGGGAGCTACGGGTATCTAGAGAGGGCATAGCTAGGCAGCAGACCAGGCGGACGCGGGTCTCAGAGTTCAGCATAGCCGTAGCTGTGAGGGAGCTAGCTAGCGCCGCTGAGAAAGTCGCGTCTCTTATCGGCGTCAAATGGGAGGGAGTGATGTTCAGGGTCAAGCCTCCTCCAGCCATGAGAGGCTTGGAGCCCGCTAGCCCCGCCAGGGTTGAGGGCTCGACTTTCAGGCTTACAGAGTACTGGGGGGGCATGGTAGCGCTGGAGGCGGGGGATGGCGCCCGGATAGCCTTGAGAGCGTCTAATCTACTCCACCGCGCCTCGGTTGATAGCCTAGTAGAGGGCTGAGAGGGATGGAGCGTCAGTCAGGGGTTCGTTCCTCATCGCCCGTAAGGGCTCAGGAGCGGCAGACCTGCATCACCCGCCCTCTCTCCTCTCCTCTTCATAGGCCCTGGCTATCACCCAGGTCCTAATCAGCGTAACAGAAGCAGATAATAGAACTATGCCTATTACAGCCGCCATTATGCTAGCCGCGACCCTCGGCTCTTCCTGGGTTATCAGAGCCATGGAGTTGGAGAAGAAGTAGAGGCTGGCGGCGGCTAGTACTATAGCGAGCGCGATGCTCACGCCAGCCTCCAGCCTCATTCTGCCGCGGGCCGCCACAGCGGCACACCTAGAGGTTAGCGGGAGGCCTCCCTCAGATAATAGTCTATAAATAGGCCTATTATGCTAGGGAAGACGAGGAAGAAGAGAGCGGCCGCGTAGATGGGAGTTATGTCTAGTTCCGCGTCGAGGTAAACCCCATCGGAGATTTCTAACCCGTTGACGCCGACCACTAGCTCGCCGCCCACAGAGGCTATCGCTATGTTAAGAGATAATAGTATGCCGGCGGCCCTGAAGACCGGCGAGAGAGGGGTACCATAGAGGATCCTAGCTACGACGAACACAGCGGTTATAGCCGCTATTATGAATGGGCTCCTAGCGTAGCCTGCGGGGGGAGGCTCCTGGCCCAGCTGATAGTATAGCTGTTCTAGCAGGCTGGGGAAGAGAACAGCGAATATGATATAGTAGAATGCGGCTTCGAAGACCCCCAGCATTATCGAGGAGATTACGCGCACCCCCCACCTATAAACTACCGCCTCGTAGCCCACAGAGTAATCACCTTCTAACCGTCATCGAGAAAGCATAGAGGCCTGCAACTTTGCCCTTAACTGTAACATAGCTTATATCGGCTAAATCCTCCACAGGCACTTCGAACTCTACGACGTCTCCCTCACTTATGTAGTCATAGTTATAGGTGTAAGTGTTGTCAGCTGAGGCTATCACGATGGAGACATCAGTCAACGGCACACCAATATTATAATATATTATAATTGTCACGCTGCCGTCGCCGGGCCTAACCTCTACGGACACGCCGTCCTCTATCCCGCTTAAAAGAACGTATAGCGGCGAGATCATCAAAGCCGTTAGTATCAGGCCTACTATGGTTATTAGGAAGCTCACCGACGCCAAAACCCCCACACCTTTCCCCGTTTACTGTGCCGGGCATCCCTTCACGAGATCTACCCCTCTACCCAGCACGATAGAGCCAGCGGCTAGGGCTACTGCTAGGAATGCAATCCTGATCAACAGCTCTATCAAGACTCGGCTATTCTCGGTTAAAACCTCCACGAGCCCCCCGCCGCTTTCAACCTCTAGAGTGAACTCCTGAGATGCCTTGTAGGCGTTAAAGAACACCGCTGCTAGCATAGCTACGCCGACGACTATTAGCAGGAATCCTATTATAGTCCGAGCAGGCACCCCGTAAGCCATGAAGGCACCACCTTTCCTAACTAAACTGCTCGTCTAGGAGAAAAGAGGGCGCAGGCGACTAGTTAAATCCTAAGCGTTTGCCCTGCCGAGTCTCTTATAGATGGGCAGCGTTTCAGGCTCATAGTCATCCAGGAGCCCGTCCAGGTACTCCCTATACCCCTGGAGGTCTAAGAAGCCGTGGCCACTGAGGTTGAATGCTATCACAAGCCTCTTACCCTCCTCCTTGGCTTTTAAGGCTATGTCTATGGCCGCTTTCACCGCATGAGCGCTTTCCGGAGCAGGCACTATGCCCTCTAGCCTTGTGAACAGCGCTGCAGCCGCGAATACCTCGGTCTGGTGGTATGCTATAGGCTCGACGATCCCGTGATTTACTAATATGCTGAGAGTGGGGGCTACACCGTGGTATCTAAGACCGGCTGCATGTATGGGGGGCACTTTGTACTCGTGCCCAACTGTATGCATTTTGAGCAGTGGGGTAAGACGCCCGGTGTCGCCGTAGTCGTAGGTGTATACGCCTCTAGTCATAGAGGGGCTAGCCTTAGGCTCGACGGCTATGAACCTAGTGTTGCTCGAGCCTTTGAGCCTATCGTATACGAATGGATATGTGAACCCTGCGAAGTTGCTGCCACCACCTACAGCCCCTATCATAATGTCGGGATATACTCCTGCTTCGTCTAGCTGCTTCTTGGCCTCAAGGCCTATAACGGTTTGGTGCATTAGAACGTGATTTAGGACGCTTCCCAGGCTATACCTTGCCTTTTCATCGCTGAGCACGTCTTCTATAGCCTCGCTGATGGCTATGCCGAGACTGCCGGGATGTTCAGGGTCCTCTTTAAGGAAGCGCCTCCCCACGGAGGTCCTATCGCTAGGGCTGGGGTACACCTCGGCGCCGAACAGCTCCATCAATGTTCTCCTATACGGCTTCTGCTTGTAGCTGCTGCGAGTCATGTAGACTCTCACCTTGAGGCCAAAGTAGGCACCTGCAGCTGCCAGGGCCGAGCCCCACTGGCCCGCGCCCGTCTCGGTGACAAGCCTCTCAACCCCCTCCACCTTATTATAGTATGCTTGGGCCAACGCAGTGTTGATCTTGTGGCTGCCCGTCGGCGTTACACCCTCGTACTTGAAATAAATCTCGGCTGGGGTCGAGAGATACCTCTCAAGGTTTACAGCTCTAAAGAGAGGTGTGGGCCTACGGCCGAACTCTATGAGGGCTTTCCTGACCTCTAGAGGGATTTCTATATATCTCTCCTTGGAGACCTCCTGCTCCACTAGGGCTCTGGCGAAGAGCCTCACGAGTTTCCTAGGGTCTACGGGCTTCCCCGTCTCGGGGTCTAAGGGAGGAGGGACCTCTTCCGGCAGATCGGGGAGAATATTATACCAGTGGGTGGGCACGTCCTCGGGAGAGAGGTCGAAGCTGGTTAAGCCCATTGGCGCTTCATGCCGCCTCGCCACTAAAAGCGGTAGAGGGCTGAGGCTGACTTAAGCGTTAGCCTGTGAGTAAGGGGCGAGGCTGCTTAAACAGGCCTTCCGCCTACCTATGAGTTAATATTACCGTGTATTCGCTGGGGACCGCTCTGTCTACTCTGACGAATCCGTACCTGACGAATTGTAATCTAGAGTCTACGCGGTAACGTGTAATCTCCCTCTCTGCTAGGCCCTCAACACGCTTCAGCTCCAGGCCTTCGGGTTCCAACACTATAGTCTTAACGGCTTCGCTCTTCTTAACCCACTGGACTATATTCAGTTTCTTCCTCCTCGCTTCGTCTAGAGAGGCGCCCGTAAACTTCAGGCGGCCATCGCTGACAGTGAAATTGGCGAGACCCATAAGCCTGACCTCGCCGGCAGCGTCGCCCCTATTGACTAGTAGGGCGTCGCCGTCGCAGACTCTTATTACCCTCTTCTCCGGCCTCTCGGGGTGGTACGGGATCTCGGCGTCGACGCAACCTCCTAGCCCCTCCACCCTCAACTCCACGGGGTCCCAAACGAACATGAGCCTATCAGCCCTCTTGTCCAGGAGGCGCCTGTTGATCGACGCAAGATTGGCCCAGCTGATTGTAGCGTCGTTCGGTTTAACGCCCACGGATAGTATAACCTCGCGTATAGCTTCGGGCAGTATCCCCCTCCTCCTAAGGCTCGCTATTATGCCGAATCTGGGGTCGTCATAGCCCATGAACTCGCCCGGCCTGCTCTCTATGAGCTCCTTTATCTTACTCTTGCTGAGTATAAAGCCTTCTAGCTTGAGCCTCCCGAAGTGTATGAAATGTGGCGGCTCCCACCCCATACACTTGTAGACGTAAAGCTGTTTTTCAGTGTTGACCTGGTGCTCCTTCCCTCTTAACACATGGGTAACGCCCATGTAGTGGTCGTCGACGCTGACAGCGAAGTTGTAGGTAGGCCACACGATATACTTGCTCCCCGTGAGGGGGTGCGGGTAGCGCTCGGTGTCTATTATCCTCAGAGCGACCCAATCCCTCATACTGGGGTTGGGATGCTTAGGGTCTGTCTTAACCCTGACGACAGCCTCCCCCTCGCCGAACTCGCCGCTAAGCATCTTATCGAAAAGCTCTAGGTTGGACTCTGGCGGCTCGTCCCTGGTGCCGCAGTACTTGCCCTGAGCGAGGAGGTTTTTGCCCTCCTCGCCGCAGGTGTCAACATAGGCACAGCCCTTCTCGAGCATCCTCCTAGCGACGTCGTAGAAGACATCCATCCTCAAGCTCTGTATGTACTCCTCGTGCCACTTTACTCCTAGCCACCTCAAATCCTCCTTTATGAGTTCGTAGGCCTCCTTCATAGGCCTCTTGGTCCTGGGGTCTGTATCCTCGAACCTAAGTATATGCACGCCCTTGTACATCTTAGCGTACTCGTCGTTGAGTATAGCGGGCCTTGCGTTGCCTATGTGGATCAGGAAGTCAGGGTTAGGCGCGAACCTGAGCCTGACCTTGCCGACCTGGGCTCCCGGCAGAGGCGGCAGCCTTCCCCCTTTCTCCCCCTCACCC
>JALUAM010000003.1 GCA_027051095.1 Acidilobaceae archaeon
ACCAGGAAGGACATGAGCTACTTCAGGCTCAGCATAAGGATGTGGGGGATCACGGACCACGCCCTCATAGAGAGGATGAAGGAGAATATAAGGGAGGACCTGGAGGCCGTGCTGAGGGAGATGGCTTATCTGAGCTCCACGGGCTACACCATACTCGTCGACGAGATCTCGGAGGACAGCGTCACCTTCAGGGTCATCTTCTCGCTGCCCGACCCGGAGCCGAGGCCCGAGAAGGTAGGAGACCTCATAATGAGGCTGTCCATGCTACTCAAGAAAAGAGGTATTAGCCACTCGATAACATTTGAGGAGCCCGAGGGCTACGAGCAGAGGTGGGCTGCGGTTGAGTAGGCGGAGGGGCGGCTCGAGGAGGAAGAAGGACCCCTACGTATGCCCTAGCTGCGGCACCAGGGTAGAGGAGCCCGAGAAGACGTGGACCCTGATATCCCCGCTGCCCGACAAGTACGGCAGGATAACCATGACCATTATGGCGTCGTTCAAGTGCCCCAGCTGCGGCAAGTCCTGGAACGCTGCGATACACAAGGAGAAGGTTGGCGGCGAGGAGAAGCCTGGGGCAGCCGGGGAGAAGAGGGAGGGCGAGGTCATAGTAATAGACCCGTCTGAGCTGGACGACGTGGAGCCCCTCACGTAGCCCCGCTCACTCCCACTCTATGGTCGCGGGAGGCTTGCTGGTGACGTCGTAGACGACCCTGACGACGCCGGGAACCTCGCTGGTGATCCTCCAAGCTATCCTCTCGAGGACCCCCCAGGGGAGCCTCGCGGGCCTAGCGGTCATGGCGTCCACGCTCTCGACAGCCCTCACGGCGACCACATAGCCGTAGCTCCTCCTATCGCCCTTAACACCCGTCGCCTTCGAGGTTGTGAGCACCGCGAAGTACTGCCAGAGCCCCCTGTGAAGGCCCGCCCTCTCGACCTCCTCCCTTACTATAGCGTCGGCCCTCCTCACTATCTCGAGCTTCTCCCTGGTGACCTCGCCCTCGATCCTCACCGCGAGGCCGGGGCCCGGCACGGGCTGCTTCTCTATGATCTCCCTGGGCAGGCCTAGGACCTCGGCCAGCCTCCTTACCTCGTCCTTGTAGAGCCACCTTAGGGGCTCGACGACCCTGAGGCCCAGGTCCCTCGGAAGGCCCCCCACGTTGTGGTGCGTTTTTATCACGTCGGCCCCCGGCCTCGCACCGCTCTCGATCACGTCGGGGTATATGGTGCCCTGGACTAGGACCTCGGCCCCCAGCCTCCGAGCCGTCTCCGCTAGCACCTCCCCATAGACCCTCCCCACCACCCTCCTCTTCTCCTCAGGATCCGTTACGCCCCTCAGCGCCTCGAGGAACCTATCGCTGGCGTCTACCACGAGAGGCTCTATCCCGGCCTTCGCTAGTAGCCTGGAGACTCTCTCGACCTCGCCTTCAGGGTGGAGGCCGTGGTCTATGAAGACGGGTGTCAGCCTGTCGCCCAGCGCCCTCCTCGCTATGACGGCCGCCACCGTGCTGTCGACGCCGCCGCTCACAGCCGCGACGGCCCTAGCCCCCCCGGCTTCCCTCCTAACGTAGTCCACTAGCTCCGCGACAATATCGCCGGGGCTCCAGTTCTTAGGGGCCCCCGCTATCTCGAGCCAGTTCTCGAGCAGCTCCATGCCCCACTCGCTGTGGGCCACCTCCGGGTGCCACTGGACCCCGTACACCCTGTCACCCCACCTCATAGCGGCCACGGGGCTCCCAGGGCTCCTGGCTAGGACCTCCGCACCCGGCGGCGGCTCTAGCACAGCGTCGTTATGGCTCATCCACACTGTGAACCTCCTGGGCACGCCCTTGAAGAGCGGGTCGCCTGCTAGGACCTCGATGGGGGTGGGGCCGAACTCGGGCCTGGGGGCCCTCCCCACCCTGCCACCGAGGACCTTGCCGAGGAGCTGATGGCCGTAGCATATCCCCAGCACGGCCTTGCCGCTCCTCACAGCCCACTCGGCCGCCCAGTCGTGGCTCTCCTCCCAGACGCTCCCCGGGCCCCCGCTGAGGACTATGCCCGAGGCACCCTCAGCCTCCCTCTCGAGGGCCTCCGGGCCGGCCGCCGCGGGCACTATGACGCTGAACCTGCCCAGCTCCCTGACCCTCCTGGCTATGAGGTGGGCGTACTGGCCCCCGAAGTCCACGACCACTATGTGGCCGCGGCGGGGCCTGGACCCAGCCAGTCCTGACCACCCCCGCTACTCATCGGGCGGCGCCACATCGTATATCCTGTAGTCGTCCCCCGCCGCAAGGACCTGCTGTATCTTAGCGTAGAGGGCCGCGAGCGTCTCATCTTCGTGTGCCGAGACGGGGAGCACCTCGCCTATGAAGCCGGCTGTCTCTACAGCATCAGCCAGCGCCTCCATCAGAGCCCTTCTCCAGCCCTTCACCGTCTGGTCCCTCTCGAGGAGGCTCCTTATAAAGCCGGGCTCGCCGAGCCTAGGCACGAGCTCCTCCCTGACCTCGGGCAGCAGTATGTCAGCCTTGCTCACCACGTTAACCTGGGGCACTCCTAGCCTCACGGCAACGCTACTCGCAAGAGCCAGCGCCGACACAATATTAGCCGCGGTGTCGACGAACACCGCGTCTATGAGGAACACGTTGACCACAGGCGACTCACCCACGAGCGCCTTTACTATCAAGGGGGCCCCGTAGCGGTAGGCGAAGAGTTCGAGCTGCCCCGGAGTGTCTATTATAGCGTAGTCGGCCTTATACGAGTCTATCTCGTCCCTCAAATCGTCGACGTATTCTATGAGGCTGTCAACAGCGGCTATCAGGGCTCCGTTAGGCCCGAGGCCCTCCTCCATGAAGCTAGCCGCCGTCACATACTTCCTAACGTCGACCGAGGGGTCGTACGGCAGCTTCTCGGCGGCCGGATCGAGGTTCACCCTTGCTACGACTGCGCCCCTCTCCTCCATGAACCTAGAGAGCGCGGCCGTGAGAACGCTCTTGCCCGCGCCGGCGGTGCCCGTGACCAGAACAAACTTTGTATCCAAGGAGGCCTGCTCCCCGCTTGGGGTGTAGTGTAGCCGGGCCTCTTATAGTGTGGAGGGAGAGGAGACTACGGCCGGGAGTGACCCGCCCCGTGCACATCTAGCCCCGAGACTCGGGGTCGATTAGCACGGGACCGGGGTACCCGGGGGTAGTGACTGCTAGGGGGGATTAAATCTTTTTCGCCCCTGCCTTTAGATCAAGCCCTTCACTCAGGGTTTAATCGCTGATGTAAAGCGTGGGGGCTCCCCTTTCAGTATCCTCTCTGCGCGAGTGTAGAAGACGGGTGTAGGGCTGGTGGCCAGCCTCTACGAGTCAATTGACAGGTTTTTCGGCGTGAGCGAGAGGGGCTCTACTATTAGGACGGAGATCATAGCCGGGCTGACGACCTTCATGACAATGGCGTACATCCTCTTCGTCAACCCGGCGATACTCTCCGCGGCCGGCGTGCCTAAGGAGGGAGTTGTGGCCGCCACTGCGCTCTCCTCGGCCTTCGCCACCCTGGTGATGGCGCTCTACGCTAGGGCCCCCTTCGCCCTGGCGCCCGGCATGGGCTTGAACAGCTTCTTCGCCTTCGTGGCCACGCCCCTCATAGCCTCGGCGCTGGCGGCTAAGGGCCTGGAGGGCAGGGAGCCCTGGCAGATAGCCCTGGCCGCCGTCTTCATAGAGGGCATAATATTCATATTGCTGAGCCTCTCGGGGCTGAGGGAGGCGGTGGCCAATAGCATACCCGCTAGCCTCAAGTACTCGATAGCGGCCGGGATCGGCCTCTTCCTCACGCTGATAGGGTTCAATATAATAGACCTTGTCGGCCCGGAGGGCCCCGACCCCGGAGTCTCGCTCAACGTCGAGAGGCTCACGAGCCCCGAGGTCCTCCTGGCGCTGACGTTCACGCTAGTAGCGGGAGTCCTCATGGCCCTCAGGATCCCCGGGGCCCTGCTGATATCGATCATAGCCGCCATGATCGCTGGCTGGCTGCTAGGCGTGTCGCAGCCCCCCGGCTCCGTGGTCTCGCTGCCCGAGTTCTCGGCAGCGTTCAAGCTCGACATAGCCGGGCTGCTAGCCCTGGGGCCTGCGATCGCCGTCGCAGTGGTCTTCACGTTCTTCATGGTAGACTTCTTCGACACGCTCGGCACCCTCACAGGCCTCTCGGCCAAGGCCGGGCTGATGGACAAGGACGGTAGGATCCCCGGCATAGGTAGGATGCTGCTCAGCGACGCCCTAGGCACCACGGTGGGCGCGGTGCTGGGGACTAGCACCGTTACGACTTACATAGAGAGCGCCGCAGGCATAGAGAGCGGGGGCAGGACCGGGCTGACAGCGCTGGTCGTAGCCATACTCTTCCTCCTAGGCCTAATATTCACGCCAATCCTGACAGCGGTGCCAGCCTACGCCACGGCGCCCGCCCTGATAATAGTAGGCATACTAATGATGTCGACAATATCTAGGGTGAGGCTGGACGACCCCACGGAGGCGATACCAGCTATAATGGTGCTCGCGGGCATACCGTTCACCTTCAGCATAGCGGACGGCATGGGGCTGGGCTTCATAAGCTACGTAGTCCTCAAGGCGGCCACGGGCAGGTGGAGAGAGCTGAACCCGATACTGGTCATCGTGGCCCTGATCTTCGTAGCCTACTTCCTGTCGCTCCCGGACATATACGCCGCGATAAAGAAGGGCTAGCGGAGAGCGACCCCCCCGGATGAGTCCCCAAGGCGTTTTTACATGACTATGGCTACCCCCCGCTCGCGGGGTAGCTCTAGCCTCCACTCAGACGACAGCGTCTCCTCGACCAGCTGCTCGGAGGTTATGGGCTCCCTGTAGAGTAGTAGCGTGGCCGCCAGGTTGTCGGCTCTCTCAGTGTTGCTGACAGCCTCCCTCCTCGTGAGGAACTTGTACAGTCTCCTCCTGCCTGCCAGCCACTCGCCGTCGCCTCCCCCGCCCTTAGAGGCCTCCTCGACAGCCTCCTCTATCTCACCCACAGCCTCCTCTACCCTATCCCTCCTCACCTCGAGGGCCGCTATCGTCAGCGTGCCACCCCAGCTCGTGAGGTGCACGTCTACCACGTGGCTGTAGGCTAGAGGCTTCTCCTCCCTAAGCCTCTTGAAGAGTATGCTCGTGGCGCCGGCCTCTAGGTTGAAGACGACGCCTCTCAGCCTGGGCAGCACGGGCTTCAGGGAGTACCTCGAGGGGAGGGGGAGGGTTACGGCCACGTAGGCCGCCTCCAGCCCCCTGTCCTCCACGATCCTGGAGGGCCGGGGCTCCACCGAGGGGGGCTCCGGGAGAGCGCCCCCATCCTCCAGGCCCTCGAACCTCTTGATGGCCTCCAGGGCCTCAGCATCCCCCACCCCGCCCACCACCGCCACGGCGACCCTCTTCGGCGAGAAGGCCCTCGCCTTGTACTCTACAACGTCGTCGAGAGTTATCGACTCGATTGTCTCAGGGTACCCCTCTATGGGCCTGCCCAGATGGCTGTCGCCCCAGACGCTCATGGCGGCCAGCCTGAACACCTGGGACTCGGGGCTGGACTGGTAGCCCCTGGCCTCGGCTACTATAACCTTCTTCTCGGCCTCAAGCTCGTCCTCCCTCAGCTTGGAGGCCTTTATCGCGAGGGCCAGGGCTCCCGCGGCCTTCACGACGCTCTCGGGAACCGTCTCCGCGCAGAGCATGATCACCTCCCTCGTGGTGTAGGCGTTGGCCTCCCCGCCGCTCAGCTCTATGAGCCTATCGAGCTCGCCCGCAGCGAAGTACTCGTTCCCCTTGAATAGCATGTGCTCGACTACGTGGGCCAGCCCATACTTACCCTTGGGCTCGAAGCTGCTGCCGCCCCTGGCGGCCACGCAGACAGCCGCGCTCCCGCTATCCACCCTGTAATAACCCCCCACGACGCCGTTGTCAAGCTCTACTACCCTGACCCTAGGAGCCAAGACACATCATCCTAGGCTTACCGCGGCGGCCCGGGGCGTTTAACCCCGAGCCCTGAGAGTCTAGACATTATAGAATAAGCTTGAAGCCTCTCGGAGCCGCGGGGCGCCGCGGGTTGGAGCGTAGAAGGCTTCCAACGGCTCTAGCAGTCCTAGCCGCTTTGCTATCTGCCACCCTCCCCGCGCCGCTACCCGCGGGGGGGCAAGCCCTTGAGGCCCCGTGGAGGCTCTCTTGCAGCGTGCCAGTCGTAGCCGTGACTGGAGCCGGCGAGGGAGTTGCAGGCAGGCTCATCGTGACAATCGAGTACCCCGGCTCGGGGAAGGTGTTCATATCAACGAGCCCCGCAACCAGGGTCGACACCACGGGCAGTGCTAGGGTCGCAGCCTTCGCGGCTAGCGCCGCCGCAGGCGTCGACATGAGGCTCTACAACTTCTACTACGAGCTTGAGGCCCCCAGCATAGTGGTCGGCGGCCCCAGCGCCGGGCTGGCAATGGCGCTGGCGACGTACTACCTCCTCGAGGCGGGCGAATGCCCCCCCGAGGGGTTCGCGGCTACAGGCATGATACTGCCCGATGGCACCGTGGGGCCTGTAGGCGGCTTGAAGGAGAAGCTCGAGGCCGCCGCAGAAGCCGGCGTTGAGACCTTCATCATACCCGAGGGCCAGGAGAAGTACGTTTACGTCGAGAGGGTTACCAGGAGGGTGGGCCCCCTAGTCGTCGTCGAGAACCGGCCCGTGGAGGTAGACCTAGTCGACTATGGTAGGAGCCTCGGCGTCGAGGTTGTCCCCGCGGCGACGCTCCTGGACGCTGCGAGAGCCCTAGGCCTCGAGGGGGCCAGAGCGCCCCCCGTAGAAGTAGAGCCCCCCGGCTACGCGCTTGAGGCCCTTAAGGACTATGTGACATCTACTATAGGCGTCGTCGACGAGGTTCTATCGGAGCCTTACAACGCCCTAGAGGAGGAAGCCGCCAGGCTGCGGGGGGAGGCGCTCGGCGACCTAGAGGAGGGGCTAGTCTACTCGGCGGCGGTGAAGGCCACTATAGCCCTGGCCTACGCCCTGGCGTCGGATAGCGTTGAGAAAGCGGTTTCCGCGGGTAGCTATGACGTCACGAGCCTAGTTGAAAGGGCGGAGGAGGAGT
>JALUAM010000004.1 GCA_027051095.1 Acidilobaceae archaeon
CCAGCCATCCAGACTACTCCGAGGCGAGGAAGATCTTCCCTCCGGGCCTCTACGGCGGTGTTGTGAGCTTCGAGGTCAAGGGGGGCCAGGAGGCTGCACTTAAGGTCTTAGAGAATCTAACGCTCATAGCACCCAGCCCCAGCTTCGGCGGCACGGAGAGCGTGATAGCCTACCCAGAATGGTCGAGCCATAGGAACCTGCCAGAGGACGAGAAGAGGAGGCTAGGCATAACGCCGGGCCTACTTAGACTGAGCGTGGGTCTGGAGGATGTGGACGACCTGATCGAAGACCTAGACAGGGCTCTTAAGAAGGCTGTAGGCTACTAGCTTAAACCCGGGTAATACATAATTCACTTTCGGGTCATACCCGATTATCACGCTCCATCCCCCTCCACCCTTCTGACTCGCCTAACTAGTGGGCGGGTGGAAGGCGCTTGCAAGGAAACCTGGCCTTATGGGGTAGGATAAGCGATGCCGCCAGGTTTTATAAAAGGCTTGCTAGGAGGAGTAGCAACAAGTATAAGGCTAGCATACTGAGCCTGGCTGCAGAGGCGCTGGAAGACCTAGGAGAGGACGTGGCCAACGGTTACATAAGGAGGAGTACGGCTGAGAAGGTGGAATACGTCCTTGGCTTGCTCAAGAGGAACTACCTGCCATACATTACCATGGAGAGGGCTTACCAAGACGCGGTTAGGAGCCTGCCCGTCAAGCATACCCTGGTATACCTGGCTTACATGGACGACGTAGCTGTGATAGGCATCTAAGCTATAAATGCTTCAAAAGCAGCGCTACTATTTGAATGCCTCCACCCTTTTGGATGTAACGTCGTGGAGGTCCTCGCCTTGGCACTTGAGTGGGCCGCACTCCCTGCTACGACTGAGCTCCACTATGACGTAGACTATGTCGAACTTGTCAAGGCCTGCTACGTCCCTGGCCTGCCTGGCACCAACGCTTATAGCTTTAACGTGTAGGCCCGGGTTGGCTATCCTGGGCGGCCCCAGGGGGCCTTCATCCTCCTTTCTATATATATAAGCTAGGGCGACCTTGCAGGGCCCCGGGTCCTCTGAGGCGGCGTAGCCGACGGCGACTCCGGGGCTATGCTTTAGATCGTCCACTGTGTACTCTCCCTCGAACCTGTAGAGCGTGAATGGGAGCGGCGAGGCTTCTACTCTGAAGCAGGAGCTGGATTTAGATTTTCTGGCTACTCTTTCTAAGCTCACGCTCTATTTCCCTCTTCTCCCATGGGAACACTATCCAGCCTTCAACTACGCGGGAGTAGTAGTCTGGATAGAGCCGTGTCCACGGCTTCACGTAGAGGGTGGCAGACTTAAGGCTGGACGGCATGTACGCTTTAAGGAATTCTATTGCTAATGATAGTGTTAGGCCTGTATCGCTTACATCATCCACTACTAAGACGTTCCTGTCGTATACGTCTATTATGAGTGGCTGCCTAACGTAGGGCTTAGGCTTCCTTATGCCCACGCCCGTGTAGAGCTTAATCTCGACTACGCCTATGTCATCGACGCCTAGCTCGTCGGCTAGTAGCCTAGCGGGTACCACGCCGCCCCGAAGCACCCCGACTATGACGTGGGGCTTGAACCCGCTACTCTCGACCTTCCTGGCCACGTCCCTGACACTGTCTTCCAGCTCGTCCCAGCCTATGTAGACTAGCTTTTGCTCAGCCGCGCCTCCATGGTTCACAGGTAATATGACTACCTCTTTGGCGGCCTCCCCGCCTTCTAGGAGTCTACAGTCGATGCCGTCAACGAATACTATATAGCCGGGCTTGGGGCTTCCGTCCGGGTTAAGGGCTACGTCTAACGCGGGCACCTCGCGCCTAGCCTTCGACAGAGCCTCCTTCCAGCTGGAAGCTTCAATCTCCAACACATCCTTGCCTGAAGCCTCTCGTAGAGAGGCTAGTAGCTTTACCCTGACAACGCTTTTAGCCAAAGGGTCTCATCCCCCAAGTAAGCAGGCGGATTTAGCCCGTCTCGGCCTCGGCCTTCTCCTTCCTCTTCCTGGCCCTGTTGACTAAGTGTGTTATGTAGCCGGCTATCTGGTTCCTGAGCTTCTTACTCCTATACTCTATCAGCTGTGAAACCACCCGCTTATTGTGCTCGAAGTCGCCGGTGAAAAGGTCGGGGTACATCTCGAGTAGCTTCCTAGCGGTCCTCTTTACCAGGGCTGTTCTAACCTTACCCAATGTCTACCTCCCCTAAACCCCGCTATACCGTAGTAGGGGCTATTAAGCGGGTTGGTGAAAACTGGTTTCTAAACGGAATTGGAATTTGACTAGCGCTGAAAAGCGTTGCCCTCACTTAACGCTAAGGAAATGTTTATATAGAAGCGGTTCTACCTAAGACTCCCGGAGTTCAAGGTGGACCGGGTGATAGGGCGATGGCCGCCCAGCAGCTGCCCGTGAGCGAGGCCGTGGGCATACCAGTTATAATACTCAAGGAGGGCACTCAGAGGACCTACGGCAGGGAGGCTCTTAGGGCTAACATAATGGCTGTCAGAGCCATAGCAGAGATCTTGAAGACCACTTACGGCCCCAAGGGCATGGACAAGATGCTGGTTGACAGTCTAGGCGACATAACTATTACCAATGATGGAGCCACGATCCTGGACAAGATGGACATAGCCCACCCCGCCGCCAAGATGTTAGTACAGATCGCTAAGGGCCAGGACGAAGAGGCCGGCGACGGCACCAAGACTACCGTGATATTTGCGGGCGAGCTCCTGAAGGAGGCCGAGAAGCTCCTGGACAAGAACATACACCCAACGATCATAGTGGAGGGCTATAAGAAGGCGCTTGAAAAGGCGATCGAGGTCCTCAATAGGATCGCTGAGCCCGTGAGCATAGACGATAAGGAGAAGCTAAAGCTAGTGGCACTCACCAGCCTCAACAGCAAGGCTGTAGGCGAGGCTAGAGAATACTTCGCCGAGCTGGCTGTGGAGGCTGTGAGGGCTATAGCGGAGAAGAGGGGCGACAGGTGGTACGTGGACCTCAACAACGTGCAGATAATAAAGAAGCACGGTGGCAGCCTGCTAGACACAAAGCTTGTAAGGGGCGTGGTGCTCGACAAGGAGGTAGTACACCCGGACATGCCTAGGAGAGTTGAGAAGGCCAAAATTGCTCTGCTGGACGCGCCACTGGAGATCGAGAAGCCCGAGATCGACCTCGAGATAAGCATAACGAGCCCCGAGCAGATTAAGGCCCTCTACGAGAAGCAAGAGAAGATACTCCAGGAGAAGATAGAGAAGATCGCTGCGACGGGCGCCAACGTGGTTATAACCCAGAAGGGCATAGACGACGTGGCCCAGCACTTCCTCGCGAAGAAGGGCATACTGGCAGTTAGGAGGGTGAAGAGGAGCGACATCGAGAAGATAGCCAGGGCCACGGGCGCCAGGATCGTGACTGACATAGAGGACCTGAAGCCCGAGGACCTGGGCTACGCCGAGCTCGTGGAGGAGAGGAGGGTCGGAGAGGACAAGATGGTCTTCATAGAGGGCGCTAAGAACCCGAGGAGCGTGACGATACTGATTAGAGGTGGCTTCGAGAGGCTAGTCGACGAGGCTGAGAGAGCTATAAGGGACGCTCTCAGCGCCGTAGCCGACGCGGTCATGGACGGCAAGATCGTGGCAGGCGGCGGCGCCTCCGAGGCCGAGGTTGCCAAGGAGCTGTACGAGTACGCTACTAAGCTGCCAGGCAAGGTCCAGCTAGCTGTAGAAGCGTTCGCCAGGGCCGTGGAGAGCATACCCCAGATACTGGCCTACAACGCGGGCCACGACCCCGTGGAGATCATAGTCAAGCTGAGGAGCGCCCACGAGAAGCCGGAGAACAAGTGGCACGGCGTTGACATTGAGACCGGCGAGATCGTGGACATGTGGTCCAGGGGCATCATAGAGCCTATGAGGGTGAAGGCGAACGCTTTGAAAGCTGGAACAGAGGTTGCAACGCTCATACTAAGGATCGACGATGTGATAGCCGCTAAGAGGACGGAGGAGGAAGAGGAGGAGAAGGGCAAGAAGGAAGAGGAGAAGAAGGAGGAGTAAGCGGCTGACATAAGCTAGCGCTATAGCTTTTGAGCCGCTCTACAACGATAGTCCCTCCTAGCAGCTTTTTAGCTTTTTAATTATCTATCCGCGTTCTCTCACGCCCGCTCCAGTTTTAACATTCAGCCTGACATGCAACTCAATCTTGCTGGGTGAGGAACTGTGCTGGCCCTGATCACAGGTACCCCCGGTACGGGCAAGTCAATGGTGGCTAATGTTCTGGCCAGCGAGCTGGGATGTAGTGTTATCGAGTCCTCCGAGTTCCTGAGATCGCGGGGGGCGGTCAAGAGGGACCCTGCCCGGGATACTATGATTATTGAATGGGACCTCGCATTGAGGGAGGCTTCAGCTGCGGCGGCTAGCTACGTTAATGGCTGCGCGGTTGTGTCCACGGTTACGCCGCTGCTGTGGCTAGAGGCTGCGGAGGAAGAGGTGGCATTTATAGTCCTGCTCAGGTGTCACCCGAAGGTTTTGCTGGAGAGGCTGGAGTCTAGGGGCTGGCCTAGGGGTAAGATAGTAGAAAATGTGCTTGCGGAGGCGTTCGGATCAATAGCTGAGGAGTTGGAGCCGTGGTGGCACTCCACCTTCGAGGTAGACACCTCTAGAGGGGGCCCCTCCAAGGCGTTCGAGGATTTGATGAGCAAGGTTGAGCGCTGGGAGACCGGTGTTAAGATAGACTGGCTAGCTCTTGAGGATGTGGCAGAGCTGGTCGCTAGGCTCACGTCACCTGGAGATCTTGACGAATATAGGCTGGGGATGAGAGGGTGAGTGTAGCAAGGCTTCCCCTTTCTCTAGGCTTGGCAGCCTCTGGGCGTAGTCCTCAGGGAGGTACATGGCGGTCTTGACTACCTCCAAGTCCCTATGACTCCTCAGGGCGTGAACTATCTTAGTGTTAGTGTTTGCTAGTACTCTGACCGGCATCAGCGATGGTGATTGAGTTGCTAGAGCTAGGTAGAGCCCGTCCTTGCGGGACTCCGCGGCTAGCTTAGAGAGTAGGCTATCTTCGCCTCCGGAAATGTTGTGGGCCTCGTCGACAACTGCTAGCACTTTAGATCCCGTGGATTTTGCGGTCTTATGGAGCAGCCAGAGGAGCAGTAGCGAGTAGGCCCTTCTGGCAGGTATCGACTGTATCCTGGAGACGTCCACTATCAGGGTCCTGCCCCCAGCTATACTCAGCTTGGAGGGGTATTCCCTGCCCGAGAATGCCTGCTTGCTGCTGCCCCTGGTCAGCGCAGCTATCTTCCTGAGCAAAGCCCTTTTAACGTCTCTATCCCACTTTGAGGCCTCGGGCGCCCCCTCTATAACGGCTTCTAGCTCCTCCAGCGTTGAGGGCTTAGACTCCTCTAGGGCCCTCATCAGTAGGTAAGCCTGGGGCTCGCTAAGGCCTAGCGAGGAGGCCAGGGCATCTACTATGGCTATAATGTCGTCCTCGCCGGAAGCCTCTATAAGAGGGTTTAAGCGTAAGTCCTTCAACGGGTCTAGCGTTACGTGGCCGCAGCCTAGGTCGTCGGCTTTGCCTGAATGCTCCCCGGTCCAGTCGATTATGACCGAGGAGAACCCCAGCTCCTCCGAGGCACCACACGCTAGGACAGCGAGCGTAGTGGACTTTCCAGTCCCCGTGGAGCCAAATACGGCTATGTGGCCTTCCACGTCCTCCACAGTAAGGTAGACCTTCTCCGGCAGTGGAGAGTCGCTCCGATAGCCAAGCCTCAAGCCCTTGAACCCATTAGACCCTGCATCCCTGTAGCCACCCACTATAAGGGCCGCCGGCTTGCCCGAAGGTTCTACAGCCTCTGCTAGAGAAGCCAGGAGCCTCAACTCGCTTTCACCGGCTTCACGGATCTTAACTCCCTTCACGGTGGAAGCTATCATAGTCTTCAGAACCTCATAGTCTATGCGAAGCTGGTCCTCCCTCTCAGAGGATAGCAGGACTATGACTCGCCCTCTCCCGCCTTCGAGTATCGACGCCACTGCTATCCTGGAACCACCCACCCTCGACCTGTCAATTATCAGCTTAGAGACGTCTTGCACCGCTGTCTGCGAGGCGCCCGTGAACTCTATCTCGAACCCGTGATAAGCCTTAAAGGGTCTAGGACCTAGTCCTTGAGGCTTATCTAGTCCGTTGGAGTAGCCGGAAAAGCGGCTGGCCAGGGCCCTCCTGGCCTTAGAGGTTATAACTGGTAGTAGGCTGCTAGAAGCTATCAATGCAGCGGCTCCAAGGCCTGCAGCGAGAGCCTCGTAAAAGCCGGCTAAGCCCGCTAGCAGCGAGGCGCTCAGCGCGGTGGAAGCCAGCCTAAGCCTGAGCGGCGCCTCGGATAGCAGGCGCTTAGGCGTCACGCGCCCCCGCCTATACCCCGAGGCTACGAGCCTGGGGGAGAGGGGCATCTGTGCCTGAAAAGGGGGTGTCTGGGAGTGAGGGTGCTCGCGGTGGATTTAGGAGCGACCAATCTTAGGGTCGCACTCTTCGAGGGGGGCTCTCTCGTCAGAAAGGCAGTTACCCGGACTCCGCAGAGCCCGGGGGATATAATAGATACGATAGTGGAGCTCGCTCGCGAGATCTCTAGAGAATCCGGCGTAGATGCAGTGGGAGTAGCAAGCATAGGACCCCTCGATATAGGCCGAGGCGATATAGTGAACCCGCCAAACCTCCCCTTCAAGAGGCTCAGGCTTAGGGACGAGCTGGGGAAGAAGCTAGGGGCTAAGGTGGTAGTGGCCAATGACTGCGTAGCGGCTGTATGGGGAGAATACATCTACGGGAGGCATAGCGGCGTTAGTAATATGGGCTACGTTACGATAAGCACTGGTATAGGGGGAGGCTTCATAGTAGACGGCGAGTTGCTCCTGGGCAGCCGCGGCAACGCCCACGAGGTAGGCCACATCGTAGTCGACTACACCTCGAATATTAGATGCGGGTGCGGCGGCTTGGGGCACTGGGAGGCGCTAGCATCGGGTACAGGCATACCCAAGCTAGCACAGAGCCTTGCCAAGTCGTGGGGTGGGCCTGAAACGGAGGCCCTTGCAAGGTCGAGGGGGCAGGTCATAACGCCCGAAGAAGTCTTTAGGCTTGCTTCAGAGGGCGATCCCTTCGCTGTAAGGGTTGTGGAGGAGGTAGCTAGGATCATAGCTGCCGGGTTAGCGTCGGTGGCTGCTGCGTATGACCCCGAGGTCCTAGTGCTGGGCGGCTCCGTATACCTGAGGAATGCAGAGGTCTTGAGGCCGTTGATAGAAGAGTATTTAAGCGCCTATGCGATGGAGGGCTCGCACTTTAGGATAGAGGACGCTTCGTTCGGAGATGATGAGGGGCTTTGGGGGGCTTATGCGATAGCTAGCCGGACGCCCAGGAAACTGGAGAAGTACGCCTACAAGCCGGCGTCCCGCTAGAGCACTAGCCTCACCGTGCCGTCCATGTAAGCCTTAATGACCGCGCCGTCCTTAACTGCGCGGAAGAAGCTTGGGGGCAGTGAGTCGAAGAGAGGTATCCCCGCCAGGACAGCCCCCGCTATGACTATGGGCTCGCTTGAGCCGAGCAGTATAGCCCTGGGATGGGTCTTGTAAACCTTTAGGGCGTAGATTACGTAAGAGCCCACAGTGCTCCCCCTGCTCTTCCTCGCCACTAGAATTCTATCTTTAACGGGCCTGCCGTCGTGGAGTAGGCCTGACTCGGGGTCGACGTCACCGTAGAAGCTTATAGAGTCGACTACTACAGCCTCGCCTTCAACGTTGCCGGGCACTATGGGCCTGGCCTTGAACACTAGCTCCGGCAACGCCTAATACACCTAGGCGCTCATGCGCACCATCTGAGTTATACTAGCTATGCCGGCCTTCACGCCCTTCCTCGAAAGATAGTGGTAGGCCTTGTAGCTGTTGGTGGCCACTACGACGCCGCGGCTGAACTTAGAGAAGGGGCTCACTATTAGGCACGTGTCTCTCACGAATTCGACTCCATATCCGCTTAGAAACGCTAACAAGCCTTCCCTTAAGGCTTTAAGGTAGAGGCCCCTCGAAAGGGATACAACTATCCTAGCCTTAGGCCTTCCATACTTTTTCAGCGCTGCCGCCAGCTCCCTGAGCTCCTGGACGCTGGAATGCGGGCAGCCTACATATAATATTTCGGGTTGAGTGGGCGGCGCCAGCCTCTCCATCTCGCTTCTCAGGTCCTCGTACCCGATCGTTACAACCTCTGATATCTCGTCTCCCGGGTCGCCGGGTGTCACGCCTGGTATGTAAACCATTGCCAGGTTGCCTGCGGTGCCGACAGCAGCTAGGAACTCCTTAAGCGCGCCATCGCCTCCGAACCAGGCGTCGACGAGGGGAGGTCTTTCCTCCTCGTGCATAGAAGCCACCATGTATCCCAGCACCCCAGCCTCGGCCGTGTCAAGGGGCTTGGCTATGGAGACCCTGAACGCCCTGACGGGCCTCCTCCACTTAGGGTCGTGGGGCCCGTAGTAGTAGGTCCTGCCTGTTATCGCTGCCATAAGTGCTATAGGGCCTCCCTCCCGGTTAGTCCACACCCCGAGAACACTGTTAGCGTACGCGACCGCACTGGACTCGCCCCATGCAACGTGATCGCCTGTGGAAAGCCTGGAAGCCACCTCCTCGAGGTAGTATGGAGTGCAGGTGAGCGTAAGCTCTACTCCCATAGACTTGAGTGCTCTCAGTATTGCGGCCTGGCCTTTCATAACCTTAGGCTCTATCCTTGTGAATGGTATAGCTTCAAGGTCTTCTAGATCGTAGCTCACCGGATTGACTGTAGTGGGTACTGAAACCTTTGCCCCCATCCTGGCTAGGTCCTCGAGGAACCTCCTCCCGGCCTCGCCTATAGTCATGTAGCTGGCCCCCGAGACATGAGCATGTTTAATAGCTATTAGCCTATTAGCGCCGACGGCTTCACCAACTTTGACGAGGACCCTCAGCGCTATAGCCTTAGCGGGGCCATACTCGCCTTCAAGCATCCTCTCCTCTTCAGCCGTCAAATACAACTCTATACCCTCCGGTAATCGGTTTGAGTGATAAGGGGTAAATCGGTAAAGCGGGGGGCCCGTCATGGGCAGGATAGTTGCTAGGCTTCTCCCGGATGGTAGGGAGGTTGAGGTGGAGGCTGAGAAGCCCCTAAAGGTGTCTGAGCTGCTAAAGAGGGTGGGCATGACTAGCGAGTCCGCGGTTGTTATAAGGGACGGCTCGCCTCTTCTAGAAACCGACTATGTTAGCCCCGGAGAGAAGGTAGATATTGTTAGGGTGCTATCAGGCGGTGGCTAAGTGCAGCGTCTGCGGCGGGCCCGCGGTAGCCTTCATCAGATACCAGAAGAGGTATCTCTGCAGGGATCACTATATACAATTCGTTGAAGACAAGGTTAGGAGGGCTATCAAGCGGTATAAAATGGCTGGTAAGGGGGATAGGATACTGGTAGCGCTCTCCGGCGGCAAGGACAGTACAACGCTCCTCGGCGCTCTCTCCGCGGTGAGAGACGATATAGGCTTCGAGCTGGTAGCGGTCCACATCGACCTGGGTATATTTGATTACTCTGTTAAGAGTAGAGAAGCCGCTAGAAGGCTAGCACAAAGCCTAGACGTCCCCTTGATAGAAGTGCCCCTCAAGGAAGTAATAGGCGCTACTATACCAGAGCTAGCCAAGAAGAGTAGAAGGCCCGCGTGCAGCGTCTGCGGCATGATTAAGAGGTATGTTACAAACGCCGCGGCGGTCGAACTCGAGGCTGACGCGGTAGCCCTAGGCCATAACGCCGACGACCTAGCAGTATACAATCTAAAATCGTTCCTCACACAAGACCTGGAGGCTATCAGCAAGCTGGGCCCCAGGACTGATAGCGTTGAGGAGGCGGCTGTGGGAAGGATAAGGCCCCTCTACCTAGTCTACGAGAAGGAGTCATTCCTGTACTCCTTCCTAAGAGGGCTTCCATTCCTTCACGAGGAGTGCCCCTTCGTGGATAATAGGCAAATGGAGGTCAGGCTTAAGGAGGTTGTCAACCAGCTTGAGGAGGAGAGGCCTGGCACAAAGCTGCAAATGGTTACTAAACTAGCGCTTAGGATAAAGGACTACCCTAAGCCCCGCGGCGAGATAAGAAGATGTAGGGTGTGCGGGCTCATATCAAGCTCGGAGGTATGCAGCTTCTGCAGGACAACCGAGAGGGCTCTAGGGAAGGCTATGGGCCCCGCGGTGAGGGAGTATATAAGGCGCAAAGGCGTGGAACTAGGGTTAATACCGAGAGTTAAAAACACTGCCACCGGCTAGGAGCAGCCGACACTTAAGCGGGCTCAGGCCTCTTCAGCTCTCTCCGCCACTCCTAATCCTCATGATCTTCGGCTTACCCATTATCAGCCAGTACTCTACTGTGACCCCGGGCTGCAGCCTGGAGGCAAGCTTCTCGTCATCCTTAGGCTTCTCGACCTCGAAGGTGTCATAGGTCTCAAGGTCCATTATCTGGACGCTGTCACCCATGTCTGCTAAGACCTGGCCGACTCTCCTCTCTATAACGGGTACTTGGACCCTGGTGTCGACGGGCGCCACAAGAGTTCTCTTCTGCCCTGTGAAGACGCCTATAGCGACAACGTGGGCCTTAGCGCTTCCATGCTTACCGGTCTTAGCTTTCGAGATCTCGACGATCTTGCAAGGCTCACCGTCTATAACTATATAGCTCCCCTTGTTTAACTCGCCGAGCGTGGCATAGTTAACGCTCATATCGTTCGCACCTCCAGTAGACTCTATTCTAGCGGGGGCTATAAAATCGGAGGAGGGCTGGGAGCTGGAACGCCAACGTTGAAGATAGACGTCATTGAGCAGGCTAAAAACGTCTAATCAGCTATTTTAACTATTATCTCGTCGCCGTCACTGGCCTTAGCAGGCCTAGGCTCCGGAGATTTGACCCCGGCGGGCTTAGCCGGCGGCTCGGGCTTTCTCTCATCCTTCGTCTTCTCCGCAAAGCCGCTCGCAGCCTCGAACGTCTTCTCCAGCTTGTCCAGTATGTGTTTTGCGTCCTGCTTCTCCTTGGCCAGCGATTCCTTCAACTTCCTTAGATGGTTCATGCCGCTCGTATAGCTCTTATCGCTTATCTCGCCGCTGAAGTAAAGCATCTGGAGGTTTGCTATGGCGCTTGCAACGTGGAGCATCTCGTTTTCAATCTCGTTTATCCTGGCCTTAACCATCTTCTTAGCCTCTTCAGCCTTTATCTTGAGCTTCTTTATTTCCTCGGAGAGGTTCCTCCTCATGGAGTCCACGATCTCCGATGGTATGTCGCTCTGCGTCACTATGCTCTCTAGGGCTTTCCTCCTCTTGTAAGCCCTTTCCAGCGCGTCTATGACCTTGAGCGCTTCATACTTCCACTCTGGGGTGACGACTAGCTTGCCCTCCTGGAGCTTAACTCTCTCGCCGGGTATCCGCTCAACACCCCTATCAGTGATTTTGACCTCTATAGCCTTGATCTCGCCGTCTACGGTGCTTATGAAGCTCACCAGGACCCCTATGTTCCTATCGTAATCGTCTATTACTGTGGAACCCGTTATGTTAAAGAACTTGTCGACCCTGAGAACCATGATCTCTCGCCTCCCCGCCTGCAACCGGGTTAGTAATAGGGCAACATTTAAGGGGAGGAGCCCGTGAGACGGGGTAGCCCCTCCTATGAGCCGCTCTAGGGTAAACAGCGAGATGGTGCCTAGGCTATGGGATTAGAGAACTGGGCCAAGAGGTGGAACCCGCCAGAGTACAGCGAGACTATAGGTCAGAGGATAAGGAACTTCATTAACCCTCCGCCGCCGGTAAGGACTCAGATAATACAGGCGATATATAGAATACAGGGTCAGATAAGCAAGCTAGACTACAGCCTCAGCAGGCTTCAGAGCTATGATAGAATGCTGTTCGAAAGAACCGTCAACGCCCTTGTAGAGGGCGATAAGGCTAAGGCGACAATGTATGCTAACGAGCTAGCCGAAGTCAGGAAGATGGCTAAAGTCATAATAACCGTCAAGTACGCGCTCGAGAGAGTTAGGCTAAGGCTGGAAACCGCTTTGATATTCGGGGACGTGAACGCTAACCTAGCCCCAGCCATAGTAGCTCTGAAGCAGGTAGCAGGCTATCTTAGAGGCATGATGCCCGACGTGTTCACAGAGCTAATGGAGATAGACGAGTCGCTGCAGGCAGCTATGACTCAGATGACCACGCAGGTGCCAGTGACTCTGAACAGCACCTACGTCACAGAGGAGGCCCAGAAGATACTCAAGGACGCGAGCATAGTGGCGGAGCAGAGGCTGAAGGAGCACTTCCCCGAGCTACCATCCTTAGAGAAGGAGATCGAAGCCGCCAAGGGAACCTCGGCCAACCCGCAACAGGAGAAGTAACAGACCGTGGCTTAAACAAGTTAAAACACAATGGATTTTTAAGCTGGGTTCAGACTTTTTAGTGGACAAGTTCCTGTAACATTGTAAGGGACACGTTCTCACTCGTCGTTAAAAGTTGTTTAGTTCGTTCAAAAGATAGGATTTAAACGCTGTTAAACTAAGTTTCTATTGTAAAGTGGAAACATGGCATAGCAGAGGGTGGATATGCGTGGCGGCGCGAGGAGGCCAGAGAGAAAAGTATACAGGACGCACTATAGACTACCTTAAAGCAGTGTTCATAGCTGGCGGCCTCCCCAATGGGGACAGATATGCTAGATTCAGCGAGATAGCGAAGATTCTTGGGATCACTGTGTCTACGGCTAGCATAATGTGTAGAAGGCTCGAGAGCAAGGGCCTTCTAGTAGTCGAGGACAATGTGGGAGTCAAGCTCACAGAGAAGGGGTTCAGGCTGCTAGCGGAACACCTCTGGAAGGCCGCTATACTAGAAGTAATGCTGTATAAGCTGGGGCTTAGTATAAATGTATGTAAAAAGCTGGCTGGCAAGCTCGCCGAGAACTTGGACATGGATAGCGCCGAGGAGATATACCAGGCCCTAGGAAGGCCTAAGGTGTGTCCTCACAACAGGCCGATCATACATCCTAGGGAGCTCGACCCCAAGAGAGCTCTAGAGATAGCCCTGTGCTGCGGGCTAGCAGTCCAGGAGGCGGAGAATGCCGGCAAGGGTAAGGGTTAGAGGCGAGGGAGAAGAAAGGGCCCTTAGGGGCTCGGCGATAGTTTATAACAAATGGGTCAAGACGCTCACTAATGTCAGGCTGGGCGAGCTGGTTGAAGTCGAAGACAGCAGGGGGTCTCCTATAGCGTGTGGTCTCTGGGAGGAGGGTACGCCTGTAGCTATACGTATCTTATACCAGGGCCCGTGCATTCATGGTACAGCCGAGGAGGCGCTATACGACGCGCTAGAGAACGCCCTCGCGGCCCGCGAGAGGCTAGGTATTCTAAAGGAGTATGATAGCTACAGGCTTGTCAACAGCGACGGCGACATGATATCTGGCCTAATAGTGGATGTATACAGGGACGTTGCTGTGATACAGTCCAGCAGCCCAGCTATAGATGCTAATCTGGGCGTCATAGTAGGGTTCCTAGTTAAGGAGGCAGGAGTCGAGCATGTATACGAGAAGAGCACGCAGAGAAGCAGAGCCGATATAGGACTAGAGCCTAGGAGAAGGTGGCTCCGCGGCGGTAAGAGCGAGGTCGTTATAGAGGAGGGGGCGGCTCGATTCTACGTTAACGTCGTTGAGGGCCAGAAAACGGGGTTCTTCCTCGACCAGAGGCCTAACAGGTTAGAGCTGGAAAGGTACGTCTCGGAGGGTGACAGGGTGCTGGACGTCTTCTCGTATACAGGCGCCTTCGGCATACACGCAGCTATAAGTGGTGCCCGCGAGGTGGTGTTCGTGGAGGAGGATCAAAAAGCCGCGGCGCTTCTAGTGAGAAACCTTAAGTTGAATGGCGTGAAGAAGTATAGAGTTATAAATAAGAGTGTATGGGAGGTTGGGGGAGAGGTAGAAAACGACTCGTTCGACATAGTTGTAGTTGACCCTCCGGCTTTCATACAGAAGGGGGATGAAGAGTCTCTGAGAAGAGGCCTAAAAGCTTATAGAAGAGCATATTTATGGGCGGCTGAAAGGGCTTCGAGCGATTCTATAATATATTTGAGTAGTTGCAGCTACTTTATGAACAGGGAATTATTCGTTAGAACAGTGAACGAGGTGCTATCCCTTAAGGGCTGGATGTACCGGATTATGGGCTCTCTGAGGGGCGCTGGGCCAGACCATGTGGTTAGAGGAGAGGAGTACCTTGACTACCTTAAAGGCGCTTTCGTTAAGCTAGATAAAAAGCTGAAAAGGTAGGTCCTGGCCCCCAGAAGGATATCATTGTTACAAGGGATACACTATTACGGGCTGTGGCGCCACCTTCAGAAGCTTATCTAAGGTGCTTCCGAGGATTAGCTCTTCAAGGCTTCTATTGACAGTCCTTCCTAACAGGATCGAGGATGCATCTAGATGAGAGGCTAGTTGGAGTAGCACCTTGGCTGGGCCGCCCGATACTACAACGAAGTCGGATTCTACGCCTAGCGCGGATGACATCTTCTCGGCGAATCTAAACGCGTTTTTGACTTGAGGCGGGGGAGTCTCTCCATGCTCGACGACGTGGGCGTATATTAGCTTGCCGTCGGCCTTTGCCGCTAGCCTAACAGAATACTCTATCATTTCCTTGCTAGCGTTGACGTCGACTCCTACTAGTATCCTGGAGAAGGGGTTGTCTCTGGCAAGCACTCTAGCTTTATCGCCGTCCTTGACGACCTTGAATCGTATCACCGGGACGCTGGAGAGTTTAATAACTATGTTTACCGTGGACCCTAAAGGTATGACCCTTGAAAGGCCCCAGCCCTTGCTTGCTATAGCTATCTCTGAGGCTCCAACTCTCTTAGCGATCTCGGGTATCATGCTGCCAGGGTCCGCGACAGGGATGTCGTGGTACACGTCTACCTTAATCTCGGCGGCTTCTAGAGCCTCCCTATACTCCTTCAGCTTTGCTTGAGCCCGCTTAGTAAGCCAGCTTATAAGGCCCGTGACGTCATAGCCCCCGCCGGCGTGCACAACTATGGATTCCTCTATGACGTGTACGAGCATTATCTCGGCGTTAAAGCGCTTCCAACTTTTAATATAGTCTACGAGTGCGTCTGATGCAGGGCTTAGATCGACCGGTAGCAGGGTCCTTGAAAGAGGCTCTAGCGCCATGAACGCACCTCCACTATTTAATGCGGCGGCCTCGGCTAATAATCAGTAAAGTGTGACGTGGACTCCCAAGACCTCTATTATTATGAAGTATAATAGTAGCATTGCGGCCCCAAATGGTATGCCCACGACAGCCCACTCTTTACTAGTTATCTTGAGCCTGCTGGCAGCCACTATATTGGGCACGTTGCCTGGTATCAACATGCCGCCGCTTATGAGCAGGGATATCAATGCACTCCTTATCTGCTCCTCGGTGAGATAGGGGCTTATCTCTGCAGCGGTGAGAGTCGCGTTGTCTAGCACAGCAGAGACAGTGTTGATCCAGTACAGCGCCCAGCTAGGGAGCTTGGCGAAGTACCATTTTACCATTGGCTCAAAAGACGCACCCAGCAGCTCTAAAGCGGCTACGAAGAGAAACACTTTGAATCCTCTCTCGAAGACGCTGCGCAGCGTCTCCTCGTAGACAAGATTCACTTCAACCTTATCGCCTTTGTGACTTCGCGCGGCGACAGCCGCGGCTAGCGAAGCCAGCAGGACTCCGGGGATGACGTAGGGCCCAAGTATCCTTAGTAGGTAGTCGAAGGGGGCATTTAGCTTGGACACGGCTATAGTTGACAGCGGCTCCCCTATTGGGGTTAGAGCGGCTCCCATGCCTAGAGAGAAGCATGCGTACACTGTTATCCTAGTCTTCAGCTTCTTATCCATCTTAATCGCGGCCAGGACCTCGGAGAGTATGACGGCGGCTACTATAACCGATATTATGCTCGATGTAAGGCCTAGTGTAAACGAAAGCACGAAGGCGAAGAACGGCAATCCAAGCCTATGTATAAGCGCTCCTATAACCGAATAGATGGCCCTGTGAAAGTAGTAAAAGAGGATGCCGAAGAATATAACGGCCTGAACTATCCCTATGGGAATGCCCCCAACTTCTACTATGGCGAGCGGCGTTGTAAACGCCTTGTAGAAAAGCTTCGTGAGGCTGTCAAAGCCAGGTATAATGCCGTAGTATAGGTTTAGGGCGACAGCTGCCAGCCCCATGACAAAGAAGAAAGGCTCAAGGTTCTCCTCTATGATTTTGACTTTGAACGGAAGAGTTAAGACTAGTATTAAAATTATGGCTAGCCCCGCGCTAACACCCAGCACGGGCTCATCGGGGATTACAAGCAAGCTCTCCACGGCCACTTTAGGCTTCACCTGCCTTAACGCCTTAACCCGGTTAGTGACACCCGCATTTTTAGAGAAGGGACCCTTGAAGCTTGTTACCTCCCAAGTTTTTCTCTAAGCTTCCTAATCAGTACTGGCAGGAACTGGTAGAGATCTGCAACGACGCCGTAATCGGCCTGCTTGAAGATGGGGGCGCTCTTGTCCTTGTTGACGGCTACTATAATCCTAGCGTTTTGCACCCCGGACATGTGCTGGGGGCTCCCGCTTATGCCTACAGCTATATATAGCTTAGGCGAGACTCTCTTGCCGCTTATACCTATCCATCTATCCTCGCTGAGCCACTTCAGGTCGGCCGCTATAGGCCTGGTACAACCCACTTGGCCCCCCAGGAGCTCGGCCAGCTCGAATGCAAGCTTTAAGTCCTCTTTGGACCTAAACCCCCTGCCCACACCGACTATTATTTCAGCCTCCTCCAGGTTAACCTCGCCCACGGCTTTAGGCTTCACTTCAACGACCCTCTCAGGGCCCTCCTCGGGCTTAAGCTCGACGATAGAGCCGTGGCCAAGGGGCTCCGCAGGCTCGGTAAATCGCTGCGTGAATAGGACTATCGCGGGCAACGGGACTTCGACCTTCATACGCGCTCTCTCGCTCAGGAAGCCTCTCACGACTACTACTGACTCGCCGCTTACTTCAAGACTGTAAGCGTCTGTAGCCATAGGCATGTTTAGTGAGCCTGCAACCCTGGACAAAGCATCCCTGAGATTCCTATAACCCTCCCCTATTACGAGCTTGTAGCCCTCCTGCTTGACAAGACTCTCGACAGCTTTGAATATGGAATATGGGCTCTTCGTCTTTAAAATGTAAGCCTTGGAAGCGTACTTGGAGACCTCTTCTGCGTTCTCGGCAGCTCTCCCAGCAGCAAGTATGTGGAACTCGGCGTTAAGAGAGGAAGCCGCTCTCAGTAGCTCGCCAGCGTCCCGAGGCTCATAAGCGACTCCCAGGACCTTCATGGCCGCGCGCACCTCACAGCCTCAGGACACCCTCCTTGACAAGAGCTTCTATAAGCTTCTCAGCTATTTCCTCCAAGCTATCGCCCTCTAATATAACCTGCTTCCTCTTAACCTGAATGCCTCTCACCTCGAGGATTCTCCGCCTAGGCTTCTCCAAGCCTCCCAACTCGCTCGAGGTCACAGTCTTTACTGGTTTCCTGGCAGCTCTTCTTATTTGTAAAAGCGTGGGCGGTCTAGGATCGTTTATCTCCTGAGTGACGCTCACAACCGCGGGTAACGGAGCTTCAACGACCTCCACATAGTCTTCTAGGTCCCTCTCAGCTATAACCTTGCCGCCTTCGACCTCAAGGCGCCTAGCAAAGCTTATATAGTTGTAGCCCAGGAGTGCTGCAAGCCTGCCTGGCACCTGGCTTGAAACCTCGTCTATCGTGGCCTCGCCCGCTAGTATAAGCTTAGGGCGCACTCCTTCCCTCTCCAAAGCAGTTTTTATAGCGTGAGCCGTTGTTAACTGGTCTCCAGGCGTTATAGAGTCGTCAGCAACGACTATAGCCTCGTCTACGCCTTTTGCAAGCGCCTCCTGAACAGCAAGCTTTAAGTCTTTCATCCTAGCGCTTATAGGGCCCCAAGTGGCGACGGACACCGCTATGAGCTTCCAGCCGAGCTTCTGCTTAAGCCTCACAGCTTCCTCGACGGCGTTCCTATCAATGTCAGATATCTTCAGGGGAATAGACTTTACATCTATGCTACCGTCTGGCTCAACGCGTATAACGTCGGGGTTAAGCGAGGCCTTGACTAGCACCGCGATAACGTCCACAGCTGCGCCCCCAGCATTATCAAGTCCTGCAGAGTCTATATCTAGAGTCCAATACACGCGCCCACGGGCATAGACTAGTACATGAACTTGAAGATCTGGACATGCTTCAACCCGTTAACTTCAAGGACGGAATCGGGATGCACAAAGCCCAATTCTATCGCTTTGGAAATTATTCTTTCGCCGGCTAGGACGAGTATATCGGCTTCCTCGAGGAGCTGCACGGCCTCTGCATCACCTATAACCTTCTCTCCGTAAAAGCTTTTAGGCACGATTATTTGAAGGTTCCTTTCCTCGTCGCGGGCGGCCTTGTCTATAACCTCTTCATCGGCGATAGCAGCCATCATAAGGCCTTCGGCGGTGTAGATCACTCTGGCATAATACAATCCCATGATGCTGGCGACCTCCTAACCCCCATGTAACATTAATGGCTGATATAAGGGTATTTAAAGGGCTTCAAGTCCCAGACAGCATCTTCCAAGACCTGCTTTTGGAATCGTAGTATATGTCGCCTTTACGCCTAAGGAGAGCGAAGACCTTAGCAAACCTGCCCATTAAGCTTGCAGCCTCCTCGGGGTCGCTCGTCTTTATACTAGCCAGCTTGCTCTTGAATTCCATATAAGCGTTTTCGCTCATGACCGCAGCGTCACCGTCTAGGTCGAGAACCACTAAACCTAGGTCCCTGGCTAGAGATAGCAGCCGAGAGGGGCTAATACCAAGCTTTTGCCTGGCTTCGCTAATAAGTAGGAACCCCTCCTTTTCTATTAAGCTTCTTAACCTATGCTCTCCCAGGGCTCGCCCGCCTTTCTCAAGCCTGTCAAGCTTGGATTCCAGCCTTCTCAGAGCTTCTAAGACCTCCTTTAAGCTCTCCTCTAGGGCTTCAAGCCTAGCCTCTATGTGTTCCAGCCTCTTAGCTATGTCCGAGTAAGTTGTTGCGGGGCCATGTATGGGCCTCGATTGAACGGCCCGCCCCTGCCTACCCGGCTTGATATAGTCGTCCAGGCGCCTTGAGTATGACACTAGTTGGGCCCCCTAGACTGTTAGGGGACCGCTCGGATAAAATTGGCCAGCGCTGTTACCTGCTCATAGTGACCCTGTTACCCTCCCCAGAACAGGTTAACTATGACGCGGGCTATAGTGTCCATCCGCTGCAGGGACGTGTCTACGCTAACCCCCAGCTCCGGTGCAGCAATATATGCTAGCGGGTCTTCATCCGCGCCAGGTCCTAAGCCTAACGCTTCCATCAAGGGCCCCGGCCCCCATAGGTACAGCATAACTGTCAAAAGAGCTGAGGACATCAACGCTATCCTACCAAAGTTCCCGGAGAGGGCGCTCCCCAGGTACACCTTAAGGGCGACTGAGACAGCGGCGAAGAAGGCGGTGAATATGGCTGCGTCCAGCAGGGTTATGACAGGCCTCACAGTAATAACTTCGAAGAGAAGAGTGGCAATTAAGATTGATGTGAGGGACGATGCCATCCACAGGGCGAGGCTTTCAGCGCCACTTAAGGGCTTAGATAGCTCCTTCCCAGCACTGACAACCTCATGACTTACAAGGTGAGAGGCGTACACTCTCTTATATTTCACGGATAAGACTAGCTCTATGATGTTGAGTACTAGCCGCGGGATTGCTGCTAGCAACGCGACGAAGAGAATATACTTCCAGGCCCTAGTAGGGTGTAGGTAACTGTAGAGCACGGCTGAATCGCCTTCCAGCAGACTCAATGGCGCTGCGGAGAGCCTGTCCAGGGCTACTAGCACCGCCAAGAAGAGTATGACGAACACGGCGTATGCGGGGGTGGCAAGTGTTAAATGCTTTAGGCCGCGCAGTGGGACGTCACTCCGCGTTAAGGCCAGGACGTATAATGTGAGGGTCATGGCTAGTAGGCGTGGCAGCGAGGGCTCCGGGAGCAAGGTTATCTCTAGCAGCGCATACGCAGCTGAAAGAGCCATTATGAGCTGGCCGCCCAGCCTATATGATATTATTATTGCCGCCGCCAGGCTCAGGGACAAGACGTTAGCCGCTATGGCAGTGCTCGGCGAATAGCCATAGCCTGCATCAAGTAGCGACTCCCTGAAAGACGATATTAAATATATAGATATAATTGTGAGGGCGGCCACGACCAATTTTTTCAATCTAATGCCCCTTAAAAGCTTCATGAGCTATCGCCTCAACGACTTTAACTATATCGTTATCCGACTTGACCGTGAAATCGCCTCTTATAGTGGACACTACTACTGCCTCGCCCCCGACTCCGAGGTCCTCTGCGGCTAGGGAGGTTACTAGCACCTTCAGGCCACCGGAGCCCGTTACTGCCTCCTGCGCAGCACCGATCAGGGTAGCCTTAGGAGGGAGCACGGCCTCTGATAACACTTCAGCCGCAGAGTTAATATCGTAGACCTCTACGAAGCCTTTACGTGATATTAAGTTTAGCTTGACCTTAGCTCCGGCCTCTTGCAAGGCAGCCATAATGTTAAACGCCGTTCTAGCTACAAGCTCGTAAGGCGTGTCCTCAGGCCCCTTTATCAGCCAGTCGTCGCTGCTAGCAGCAACTATTATAAGCGCTTGGGGGCCTCTCCCTTCGCCGGCCGTCTCCTTAACCACGGGCTGGCCCCTCCTAGCCGTCATCTTCCATTCTATCATCCTCGGCTCGTCGCCCGGCTGGTAGTCTCTAAAACTATAGTAGTCGACGCCGGAGCCGCGTGAATGAAGCCCAGAGGCTCTGCTAATGCCCTCCCTGCCGCCTATTCTCGCTGCAGGGAGGGCTCTGGCAATCAGGCGTGGCTTGAACGTGAAGCACCTGCCACGTGCAGTGTTAACGCTGACTTCGCTCGCGGAGAAGCCTAGGGGGTCGGCTATTCTAAGCTTGACGTAGCTGAAGCACCACCTTCCAAGCCTTCCCACTATATCGTAGCTTAGCGTTACTTCGCCGCCACGACTAATATATATATCCTTGGCTTGGAACGCTCTGCCAAGGTATATGGGGGGCTCGTCTAGCAGCGATTCCAAGTGGACGGGCAGGGCGCCCTTATTCCTTAGCGACAGCTCGACCCTGTGGGGCTCCTTCTCAGTCATACTGCCTATTAAGCGCCTCTCAACCACTAGCCTGTTAGCCGCCTCGAATGACATGAAAGTCGTGTAAACCCTGCCCCCCGCAAGCAGGCCTGCAGACGCTGCAAGGGGGATTAGATATAAAGGATCGCCAGTAAACACAAAGCCGACCGATATAGCTGCTGTAGAGAAGAGCAGCCAATGGCTTGCAGGCGAAGACAGCTCAATCACACCCCCGGCGTCGGCGGCTTCACACTCTTCAATATGTTGCTGATCACATCCCAGCGGGTTATACCAAGGGCTTCTGCCTTCTTCTTAAGCATGATCCTGTGAGGCAAAACCCTCAAGGCCATGTACTTCACGTCATCAGGTGTCACAAAGCCTCTACCCTCTAGAAGAGCCAGCGCTCTAGACGCCCTAAGCAAGTGTACTCCAGCCCTCGGCGAAGCTCCCAGGAAAACATTGTCGTCCTCTCTGGTCGCCCTGACTATATCAACTATATATTCTATTATGCTTTGTTCTACATGTACTAGGGAGGCCGCCTTCTGGAGAAATAGGAGGTCCTCTGCGGACGCGACCGGCTTAACAGGCATAGAGTCTATGTAATCGCTTCTGGCGACTATCTCGACTTCCTCATCGCGGTCGGGGTAATCTAGTTTTACGAGAGCCATGAACCTATCAAGCTGGGCCTCGGGTAGGGGATACACGCCCTCAAGCTCTATGGGGTTCATGGTGGCTAGAACTATAAACGGCCTAGGCAGCTTAAAAGTTTCCCCCCACACGGTCACCTGACCTTCCTGCATTGCCTCAAGGAACGCAGACTGGGTTCTAGGGTTAGCCCTATTGATCTCGTCGGCTAGCACTATATTAGCGAATATGGGTCCTTTCCTGAATACAAACCTATCGCCCACGTACACGTGGGTCCCAAGCACGTCGCTAGGTAGCACGTCCGGCGTAAACTGTATCCTGGAGAAGCTAAGCTTAAATGCCGCTGCTATCGACTTAGCTATAGTAGTCTTAGCTACGCCTGGCACACCCTCAAGTATTACATGGCCCCCAGCTATTATCGAAGCAAGTATGACCCTCAGCTCATCTCTTTTCCCGACTATGACCTTCGATACCTCGTTTAGCACTGATGATGCTATCGAGATAGCCTTACTAACGTCTTCGCTTTTAAGAGCCAAACTCTAACCCTGGAGACTCTTCTAGGCTCCTCGATAGACTTCACCCTTTCCTTGGATTGAGGTAGAGGTAGCAGAGCCCAGGCTATGAATGCCAGGCTAGCTGCGAACGCGGCTGCCAGCGGGCCGCTGGTAGCTATGGCGCGCAATATGGCGGGCTCGATCGAGTTGTAAACGGATGCTATGTAGATTAGGATTATTGAGGGCAGAATCCTGACAGCTATGCTTTGTAGCGTCTCGCGGCTCACGTAGTGCTCCTGCACGAAAACCACTAGCGAATCCTGGCCGCCTGAGGCTAGCCTAGCTAGCTCGACTGCCACCTTAGCGGCGTCCTCGCTCGAATTCATAAAGCGGTTTATGAATATTGATGTGTCGCCGACGACTACAACTGCTCCGCTGTCACTCATACAGTACCCCGCTATAGGGTACCACAGGCCTCTCGGGGGCTCCGTGGAGGGCCACGCATACCCGATCATCTCGGATTTAACCCCGGGCTCTGGTATAGGGTTCGGCGTAGGACCTCCAGGCGGTATAACAGCGAAGCCGGGGCCCGAGAGCTTCGTGAAGTACACGGGCGCCGTGTAACCGGTCTCGAGGAGGTAGGAGCCAGAGGGGAAAGTGAAATGGGCTATCACTCTAGGCGCGGCGTACGTGTTGCCTATGGAGAGAATCTTAGAGCCGCAGACAGCGTTTTGGGCGGCTTCGAGTATAAGCCTTGACGCCTGTGAAGGGGCCTCGTCAGCGACTATGACGCCTAGCCATTCGACGCGCTTGCTCAAGTATCTTATAGCCTCCGCTGTTCGGGCCGCTGACTCGCGCGACAGGTAGTCGGAGCCTAGCACGAAGATTACAATCCTGCCGTCTTCAGGGGAGATCAACCTCAGGTCGCTCGGTGAAGGGGCGACTATCACCTTGAAGCCGGAGCCGCTGAGGACCTCGGCGAGCGCGCTAGCCCCTAGGGGCCCCTTGTTGAGGGGGCTGGGGCTGTCTTCGCTCATTGCTATGGATAGTACGAGAGTTCTTG
The DNA here is from genome assembly GCA_027051095.1 of Acidilobaceae archaeon. GTDB lineage: Archaea > Thermoproteota > Thermoprotei_A > Sulfolobales > Acidilobaceae > Aeropyrum. Next base: position 23,438 of record JALUAM010000004.1, read on the forward strand.
GCCGCACTTCGAGGCTAGCGAACACTGCGACAAGGATAAATAGCAGTGCTAGCAGCTTTCTATCAATCACTTCCTGAGCACCCCTAAATTAGAGTAGCAGGCTACAGCCTCCTCATCGCCCGGCTTCAGAGGCGAGTACGCATACATCTCGTAGAAGCTCACTATGGCCTTCATAGCTTCATGTTCGTCCTTCTCTAGCATAGATGATATACGTGTTAGATGTTCTCTAGGCGTCTCCCACTCATGCTTGCCCAGGCCTCTTCTCTCCAACGCGCTTAAGGCCTCAAAGTAACATTCGGCTATTGGGTGCTGCGGTGCTCCTCTAACCAAGCCTATGCTGCGGGCTGCCCTAGCGACTATATCTCTTCTAGTGTAGAGTAGTGTAAGCAAGGTGGCTGCTAGGGCCGCGAAGAGAGGGAAGGTGTAACCCACGTTTACTTCTCTACGCGGCGCGGGAGGCTTGTAGACCCCTACCTCCACGAATTCCCCTTCAAAGCCCCCAGCTTCCTCGCCAAGGGCCTGGGCTAGGGCGGCAATCAACTGGTAGTCCAGGACAATGTTGGCTATGGCGTCCCCCGCGATACCGTTGGCCGCTATGGGGGATTGCGGGGAGTTGCTGCCGACCTGAGAGCCTCCCGCCGCTATCCCTTCATCGCCGCCGAAGAATGTATCCAGGATCCGCTGCAGCTGAGCTCTCACGTCTACTAAGGGGGCTGAGGAGGGCTTAGTTAGCCCTGAAGCCTGAGGCACTTCTGCCTGTTGAGCGTCGCCGCTGGTGACAACGCCTCTCAGAACGTCGCTTATAGTCCCCTCCTCTAGCGGCTCTTCTGGAGGCAAGAACTCGTCTAGCCTGACCCTCCTTTCGACAGGACCTGCGCCAGCGGCCACGGCCGCATCTTCCGAGCCAGGGCCTGCTGTCTCTTGAAGGGCGTTGACCTCTACGTTGTCGTTGAATGGTAGCAGGACATAGCCTTCTTCGGTTTTGACTGCTAATGCTAGGGTTAGCGCTACAGGTCCTAGCGGCCCGTTGATCTCAGTGCCATCGCATACAAGGCTAACCTCCCTGGTAGTGAGAGGGTGACCCTGGAACGTGGCTGCTAGCAGGTTGAGCAGGTACCTAGAGTACTCCGCTCTAAGGGTTTCAGGGTCGTCGCCGCCAGCCATCTCTGCGAACATGTCTGCTACCATGAGGATTGAGAGTGCTAGTTGCCGGGAAGCGTCGGATAGCGGGGAGAAGACTACGCTCGCTATTATGGCCCTCGACGCCTCGAGTAGAAGACACCTGTAGCCGCGCTCGTCTAATACAAGCGAGCCTGGAAGCCTTAGAGGCGTCTGCTCTCCCAGAGGGTGTCGCTGGGCTGCTTCTGCATAGACAGTTGCTGGCAGCGCCGCGACAATTATCATTAATATTACTATAGCTGTCAGCTTGCCGCGACGAGGCGTTAGCAAGCCGAGCACCTTCAAGGGATTAATTGTCGCGAGGGGCTGATTTTACTCTTCGCTTGAAACCCTGAACTCCCGGCTCCCCGCAAGCCTCTCAACAGCGCCCCTCAACTTCCTATACGAATAATAGGATACTAGTCTTGGGTATATAATGCCCATGATCCTGACGAGTAGGGGTAGGTCTAGCTTGGCCCCTGCAGCCCGGGGATGACCGCCCCCTCCCAGCATCCTGGCTAGCACCTGCACGTTGTACTTTCTGCTTCTTAGGCTCAGGCCCCCATCGCTTCTAACTATTGCAGCGATGTCGGCCTCGAAGCGTGACATAGCCAGCGCTCCTATCATGCTACTGCTTGGAGGCCCCCTCCAGTCTTTGTAGACCACTGCTATCTTGACGCCCTTACTTTCCCCGAGATAGGTGTTGCCCAGGGCTCTCTTGAACCCAGCCAGCTCCATATCAATATATTCTACAAGCTTCTCCTCCATTTCTTCGTCCCAGAGTATGCCTTTAGAAAACTTATACGCTAGTTTGCGTTTCCAGTCCTCACCGCCCTTCCTCTCACCCACCACGCGGAAGAGCTTAGGCGAGAGAGGGTGTCTCCACAGCCATAAGTCAGCCGAGCATACCGCATCGACTAGCTCCCTAAGGAATTTATCGCTGTCTAGGGCATCGGGGCCTAAGAGGTACTTGGCAACGACTCCAGTAGCGCAGGTTGACCTGTCAACCACCACACGCGCTCCAGCCTTTTCCAGCGCTTCGATCTCCGCAGGCGCCCACACGTGGTGATCATACCATTCTACTATGACCCCTTTCCCTGCGAGCTCCCTGACGTATCGGCTAACATTTTCGAAAACTGAGCTGTTCACGCCTATATCAGAGATTAATAGCAGGTCGCCTCTATCAATAGCGCCTTCAAGCTCGGAGATCACAGAGTCTATATTGTAGGGCTCTGCGAACGCTATGGTGGAGGAGTCCTCGTCCCTGCCAAGTAGCTTCAAGGCTACGGCAGCGGCTCCCACCCCGTCTAGGTCCGTGTGAGTGATTATGAACAGGTGGTTGAACTCCCTTGCACCGCTCATCGCGCATCACCCGAGCTTATCGTATTTTACGTCTGCCTGCCAGCGTCTTACACATAGTCTAGGAGTCCCCTAGCCTCTTGAAAGCGTCTTTCACCTTCTTGAAGGTTTGATCTAAGGATTCAGGCATAACCTTGACGCCCCCAGTAGTCAGCATAAAGTTTGCATCGCCTTTCCATCTAGGCACCACGTGAATGTGAACGTGGCCCGCTATGCCGGCTCCGGCAGCCTCTCCTATGTTGACTCCCACATTGAACCCGTGAGGCTTGTATACTTCTCTTAGAACCTTGAGGCTCTTCTTAACAAGCCTCATCATCTCCCCTAGCTCTTCGTCGCTTAGGTCCTCAAGGCTGGATACGTGTCTGTAGGGGACTATCATTAAGTGGCCGGTGTTGTAGGGGTATTTGTTTAGGATGACATAGGATGTCTTAGCCCTATAGACTATCAGCGCGTCTTCGTCGTTCATGCGGGGAGCAGCGCAGAAAACGCATATGCCCTCCCCGCTGGACCCGGCTTTAGCTATGTATTGCATCCTCCACGGGGCCCATAAGATCCTAAACCAGGGCTCAGGCCACCCCATTAAGACTCCCCTACAGCGTGTATAATAGGGTGGATGAGGCTAGGTATGTTGCGTAGCCTAAGGCTATTGCTGCGACTAAGGGTATGCCGGGCGAGGCTTCAACGCTGCCTCCTCTTAGTGCCGCTACCTCGGGGGGGCTAGCCTCTATGCTACAAGAGCCCCCTTCGACCCTGGGAAGCCACCACCTGTAAAACGGGTTGAAGGCGAGCTGCCTAGATGTGACAACAGCTTTGCCCCTGGTCAGGCACGTTAGACCGCACGCGGCGGCGAGCTTCGCAGCGTAGTACACTAGCGCGTAAAGGCCGCCGGCCAAGATTCCCGCAGCAGACGGCGGTATAGGAGGAGCTCCGGGCACGGGTAGAGGCGACGACACAGCTATAAACGCTAAAGCGGCTACGTCGGAGCCCCCCAAGAGGCAATAGTAGTATAATATGAGCGCCGCGACCGCTGGCACGAAGGAGGCGACCAGCGAGATGAGGTAAATACTCGGGTCGAGGCCCATCGCAAGCGATTCAGCCATGGACAGGATTAGGCCGGCCTTGCCAGCTATATACCAGTAGATGGGGTCTACCTCCCTATACGCTATATCCATTAGCGCGGCCGCGAAAAGAACCGCCGCGGTAAATGCATGCTGGGCTAGCAGCGGGCCTA
>JALUAM010000005.1 GCA_027051095.1 Acidilobaceae archaeon
GCCCTAGGCCTCAGCTCGGGCCTGTCGCCCAGCAGCATAGACATTACACTGCCGACATTAGCCTTGCCGCCGTGCCTAACAGCGTCCCGAAGGGCGTAGCCTAGCACTAGTCTCTCAAGGTCCTCTGCCACTATACGCACCCACACGGCTATAAGGAGCCCTGAAGCCAAATATGGGGGCTCGCTCGGTCCGTGAATAGTTCATCGCCGCAGCGGCTCCACACCCACCCAGCGGCGCTCACAGCCCCCATTTAAATGTTGATGGAGAAAAAGGCCAATTAAAAATAAGCCGCGTTTTAGTGCTAGGCCCGAGAAGGAGAGCAGAATATCCTTACTGGACGCCTTCTTCCACTAGGATCCCTTTCTTCCTGAGCTTCACCCGCTCTATGACGGGCAGTATGCCCGGGTTCTTGATCTTGTCTATCTCATCGTCTGGCACGTACTCGGGGAGGCTATACCTCGTATGCGTTAGCTCTGCTATCATATTGCGGGCTTTAAGGCTGCTGAGTATTTTCCTGAGCCTGTCCTCGCCTACTATGCCGAAGAAGATCTTCTTGAGTTCACGCCACGATACGGGCTCTCCGGCCTCCCTGAGTGCGAGTAACACGAGTTTTATGACGTCGTCGTCAGAGAGCGCCGTATATACGCTAATATCTCCGTCCTCTATAACCGTTTTCATTTTCTCAAACTCGCTAACAACCTTCTCCCTAACCCTCTTGACGAGGTCTTCCCTTAGGGTAGACTTGGTAGTTAAGGTTCCCTGGGCCACGACTGATCCCCGATATAAATATTACAAAAATATTCTATTTAAGGCGTGTTCTTACCAAAGTGGTGGGTTAACGGTGAGCTATAACAGCGCCCTACGTTATCGACGTTTTAAGAGGCGTTGCACTGTATAGGGAGACGTTCGGGCTCTAACCCCTAACCTCCTAAGTGTGAAAGATTAAAGTTGTACGCTTAAATACTGATCGCTAAGCCTCTGCAGACGCCTCCTGAGCTTGGACTGCAGCCTCTGCGGGCTTCTCATGAGCCTCGAGGTAGTTTATCACGCTTATAAGCTCCTCTAGCAATACCTCCCTGTAGGCTGCTAGCACTATCTTCTCCACTTCGTCAACGTCATCTCCGTTGTTCGCGGTCAGTTTAACATCTATATCTATTATGTTTTTAACTAGATCCTCAGCAGCCTCTAGAAGCAGCTGTCTAACCCTAGCCTCCAGCCCCGGCTGCCACACATTCATCTCGCTCACCATGAACAATGTTTTCTTTAATAGAACCCTTAGGGGGCCGCGGGAGGTATGATTCCGGTATGAGTCGGAGTTGCACCGTGGTACCACGGTTTGATTGTAAGGCCTCGGCTTAAGACGTCTCTGCCTTACAGTCAGGTTTTATAAGCCCGTGAACCTTGAATGATGCGGGGGGTCATTATGAAGGGAGACGTGCCAGGGCCTGGCAAACCTCACGGCATATATCTATATGAAGGCGGTTCTTGGAAGCTGCTTCGAACCTCAGGAGAGCCCCTAGATATAGCTAAAGAAGGTGATGGAGTAGTTGTAGTGTACTTCGATAATGCTCTATGCCCGGCTTGTAGGATGCAAGATAGATATTGGCTCGACCTCATAAAAAGGTTTGAAGGCGACAAAAGGATAAGGTTCTATGTTGTCCTCTGCGACTGGTTCACACAGAACTGCTCCTCTGAGGCAGCTGCAGGCACGTTCAAAAAATACTCTATTAGTGCTAGCCCGACCATAATAATCGCTGCGGTCAGGGACGGCAAAGTGCTGTATATGGAGACTCTGGAGGGTGTTAGAACAGCTGAGGTCCTGGCCCTCTACGTTTCAACAGCTCTAAAGAGTTTAAGTTAGCTTTTATTTTTCAAGCCTTATTATTCGAGACGCAAGCTTCCTCATAGAGTAAACTTCTATTGGCGGCTCCCCGGCCCTCCTCCCGGAACGATAGCAATCCAAGCAGACCCTCCTAACAGGGTCCACCTGCATAGAGCACTTAGCGCATACTAGGCGGAGGCAGACCTGGCACCTGGCTATTGAGAGGCGTTTACCGCATATAGCGCAGAGCGAGGCCGTACAGACAATGCACAGCCCCCTGCCGCGCTCGTAGTGCCTAGCGCATACCCGCCTACCGCAGGTTCTACACGTAGCTGTAGCCCCCACGTCCCTACAGATCTCGCAGAGGCCTCTATCACTACCCATTTTACCTGACACCAGCTAATAGACAACGCCTAGGTAGTCGCGTATAGCACCCCTCCTCACGAGGCTCTCATAGATACGCCAGACCCTCTGGTCTGTAACGAGGCCGACGTAGAACCCTTCTTTTTCAAGCTCTCTTCTAACGATGTCTGGGAACTCTTCTGGGTTTATGTGGGCGTAGCTGCCGAGCCTTTTAATAGCTTCCGCTATGTCCGAGTTGCTCGGGTACCTCCGCCTGCCTCTGCCCCCTCTAAATCGTTTTAGCTCTCTTTCAACCTCCTCCATGCTAGCTTTGAGATCCTCTATAACGTCTTCTGGGAGGTCCTCGGGCCTCTCCTCGCTCATATTAATCACATCCTTGTCCGGGATATAACGCGTGTTGCACGAGGCTCTTAAGCGCGTGGAATACCGCTTCCCCGGAGTTATACCGGTAAAAGAGATGTTTGGCTCTTGAGCTACCCGTATCAGAGTAAATAGTTATCTGCCCGGTATCTAAAATAGAGACGGAGGAAGGGGCGGTGAAAGTGTTGCTAAGAAATGAGCCGCAGAGAGCGATAAAGGTTGACATAGATAATTCACGGATAAGGGTGGCGGGGAGGAACTACGAGGCCAACCACGTGCTTATTATAGGAGCGAGGGCTCTCGAGGCCACCTTAGAGCCGGGCTCGGTTAAGGTGAGAGCAATATTCGATACGTACCCGCAGGTAAACACGCCGGATACCCATTCGGGCGACGTTGTAACGATAAGCAAGGCGGGGAGTTACTTCGAGATGGATACTTACGGCGATAAGATCAAGGAGCTGGAGGAGAGCGGCGATAAGATTAAGATCAAGGGGGACCTGATATCGCTGAAGTTCGAGATGGACAATGAGTACATGGTGCTTAAGATCCCCGGCAGGGGCAGGGTTAAGGGTACGAAGCTGGTACTGAGCTGCGAGGGCAATGTCAGCATGAACATGATAACGCTGCCTTTCACGGTCGGCATAATATCGGTGAAGAATGGCGAGGGTGAGATAAGAATAAAGGGAGACATAGTCGAGGTCGTGCTAATGGGGAAGATCAAAAATAAATGAGCTTACACTGCTAGCGTGAGTCTCACGTAGTATACTCCCTCCTCCTCTCTTCTGCCTGCATCTAAAATCTCGAATCCCATGTCGCGTGCAATCTCCTGTATCGCGAGCCACGTGTCAGCGTCGCGCATTATGACCTCATAGACTACTCCTGGCCTAGCGAACTGGGCGACATATATCTGGAACGCCTCGGTCTTGGACATTCCGCACTTGTCCTCAACCTTCCTGAAGTCGATTACCTTGACCTCTACTTCCTCGCTCACGGCTCATCACCCGTCTTTATAGGCACGCCCACCATGTTACCCCACTCGCTCCACGACCCATCATATACTCTAACCTTCGGGTAGCCTAGAATCTCCTTCAAAACGAACCAAGTATGAGCTGCTCTCTCGCCGATCCTACAATACACTATGATTTCCTTGTCGGGCGTGACGCCCTTGGACTCGTAGAGCCTCCTCAGCTCCTCTACGCTCTTAAAGGTGCCGTCCTCATTAACAGCATTCTTCCAGGGTATATTGACCGCGCCCGGTATGTGCCCCCCTCTCTGAGCCTGCTCATTGGGGTACTCCGGGGGAGCGGTGATCTCGCCCCTATACTCCTCGGGGCTTCTCACGTCGACTAGAACAACGTTGGGGTCTCTCAGCTTCCTCATAACGTCTATGAAGAACGCCCTGTATCTTAGGTCAACCTTCACGACGCGGTAGTTGCTCTCCCTCCCAACTTTAGGCACCTCCTTAGTCAACGGCTTACCCAGAGCTATCCACTTGGTTCTTCCTCCGTTCAGAAGACTAACCTTATCGTGGCCATACATCTTGAATACCCAGTAGGCGAACGCTGCAAACCAGTTATTGAAGTCTCCGTAAAGTACGACGTGGTCATCGTTCTCTATGCCGAGCCTACGCATGAGCCTCTCGAAGCCTTCAGGGTCTATAATATCCCTCTCGGGGTACTTGTTTAAATCTTTCTTCCAGTCGATGAGTAAAGCGCCGGGTATATGGCCGACATAGTAGGCTGACTGAGGGTCATAGTCGACCTCGATTACTTTAACTCCAGGCTTCCCTAGGTTCTGCTCAAGCCACTCGATGGAGACCAGAGGGCCAGGGTACCCACCGCTCATTAAATCACCCCGCTCCACTTTATAGTCGCGGATTTGTTGAGGGTAAGAGCGTGCGAAGGTATTTTGAGAATTCTAAAGCCTCTAGGCTCTACTATTCCTCTTAGGGCGAGCGGGGCCGTTGAAGAAGTTCGGCGCTACCGAGCCCGGAGGGCTTTGATGAGCACCGGGTTACTTGAGGTCTCCGCTCGCCCCATCGAAACCAAGTTCCCTTTCCATGAACGCTATGTAGTCCCTGTCAAGCTTTTCGTACCGCTCTAAACTGCCTACATCATACCATAGACCGTCATACTTGAAGGATAGGACCTTGTACCCGCTTTCAATCATGTAGGGTATTAGATCCTTCATGACGTCGAAGCTCTTGCCGAGCACTCTTGCAGCGTCTATGATTGCACTGCCATTAAGGGCCGCGACACCTATAAACGCTTTTAAGGGTAGCCAGGGCTTCTCCTCTACTCTCCTTACAACGCCTTCGCCATCGTCGTAGACAACGCCTACCGGCACCTGGTAGCGGCTGGACACTACAAGAGTCGCGGAGGCTTGGCCGGCTCTATGGTAGTCGAATACCTCGGCTACGGGCACGGAGGCTATTATGTCTCCGTACCAGACAATAAAGTCGTCTCTAGCCAGTAGGCCATTCTTGATGGCTTTTAGTATAGCGCCTCCCGTGCCTTTATACTCCTCGTCGTCCAGGCTGTACCTAAGCCTGACACCGAGCCTGCTTCCATCGCCGAAGTAGTTGTAGATGTACCTCCACCTGTACCCTACAAGTAGCACTATGTCCTTGAAGCCTTCTCTGCCGAGCCACGCTATAATATACTCTAGGAGGGGCTTCTCTGTGGACCCGAGCGGTATCATCGGTTTAGGTATTATCTCTGTATAGGGCCTGAAACGCTTACCAAGGCCACCGGCGAGCACAGCAGCTTGCGCGGCCACCGCTGTCACCTGCGTGAGTCTGTGGCCTTTGAAGCCTTAACCTGGCGCAAGCTCCCTTTTCATGAGTATGAGGGAGGAGCCGGCCATCACCCTAGCTATGGGGCCGGGCTTCACGACTACACTTCCTACTTCGGGTAGACCGTATATCACGGGTAGATCGGAGCAGTCAATGAAGGCTAGAGCCATCATGTCCTCCTCGCCGCTGACCCGAACCAATATGCGCCGCCCGCATGGCTCTTCCAAGCTCTTACAGGCTGCTTGGTAAGCTTCCAGCGATAAGCCTCCACGCGGATTAGACACTTCTACTATGCAGTCTGCATCACACTCTAGGGGCGCTACGACTTCCCTCCTAGTAGCACCGTCAACAACGACTACCAGCCTCTTTCCCTCTAAGACGCGACAACATATGGAAGAGACGTAGTCCCCGACGCAGACTGCGCCGTCGAGCCTTGAAAGAAGCCTCAGGAGGGTCTCCCCGGTGTATACGGGGCCCCACGCGGCAGCAAATTGAAGCCGCAGCTCGGGCGTCAGCCCAAGACGAGGCAGACGCAAAAGCTACACCATAACCTTATGGGCTACTATTATGGCTTTAAACACCGGCTTATCTATGCCAAGCTTTTTGGCCACCTCAGAGTTCTCCGGGTCGAGGACGATGAGAACGCCACTCCACCTCTCGCTCTCTATCTCTGTAGAACCGCATACTGGGCAAACATTCTCCTTCCTAGGTATCAGTGTGCCGCACTTTTTACACGCCTTAAAAGGGGGAATCCTGCCTCTCGGCCTTCTAGCCGCCAATTGGGCTCACCTTAAGCTTCGGCCTTAGCCTCAGCCTTCAACCACTCCTCCTTGCCCAGGTATGGCTGCCTCATGGTGAGGCCAGGCTTCATAGCGTATGCCGTCTTAGACACGTGAGGCACACTAATTATTCTAACCCTTACGATGTCGTTTACTTTGACAACCCTGTTAGTGTTAGTCCCCTGGAATCCCATGCCATCAGGGGTCATGACCACGGGCTCATCCATGATCTGGTCTCTGTGCACTAAACCCTCTGCAAGCTTAGGACCTAGCCTCACGAAGATGCCGGACCGCTCTACCTTGCTAACGATACCCCGCGCTATCTCGTGCTCTACAGGCCTAAACGTCAAAACCTTGTACCTCACGGGGAAGTAGACGTCGGGGTCCCCGCTTAGGGGGAGTACGATGCCCTCACCGACTACTTTAGCCTCTAAAACCGCTATTATGAAGCCTATCTCCTCGTCTATCTTGCCCTCGAGGCTCCTCCGCAGTATGTCTAATACTACCTTATCGAGGTCAACGTTCTCCTCGTAGATCACGGAGGGAGAGACGTCTACCCACTCCTCGACTTCGTAGATGAAGTACACTTGCTGATTCACCCCAGTATAAATGCGTCATAAGCCTTCTAGCTTAGAATGCTTAAAGGCCTATTAAATCTTACTTCTGGACGCCTTAATCTTCCATATAAGCTGCGAGAGCGGTATTTCTACAGGGCAAACAGCGTCGCACCTACCACAGCCCAAGCACAAGAGGGCTAGATACGAGGCCTTCTCAATGCTCTCTGTTATCGCGGTCCACATTATGCCCATAGGCCCTCCATAAACGCTACCACCCCATAGGTTGGCGGTGTGGAGGAAGACCGGGCACTCGAACTGGCATCTACCACATCTTATACACCTCAACTGCTCCGTGAGAAAGGGTTTCCCAGAGCCCTCTTCCTGCCATTATCTAGAAGTACTACGTGAAGCTCTTGAGGGCCATGGGCACCGTAGACTCTAACGAGTTCTATATCGCCTGTGCTGCTGGGCCCCGTGATAACGGAGATATAGGTGGGCGGGTAAAGGCCTGCAAACGCTGCTTGGACCAGTGCTACGTCCAGGGCGTCACTAATAGTTGGCACTATTTTATCTATAGGCACAACAGCTATGTGAATCCTGGGGAGAGAAGATACGAGCCTAATGTTGCCCTCATTCTCAACTAGGACCAGGGAGCCCGTGTCGGCGGCCAGAGCGTTGGCACCAGTGATACCCACGTCGGCCTTAACGAACTTCTCCCTCAGGAACCTCCTTACCGCAGCAACTATCTCGTTAATCTTGTCGGGATCGACCTTGACGCCTAGCTTCTCCTCTACGAGTTTAGCGGCCCTCTCCCTTGTCATGTGTATAGCGGGCGCTACTGTATGCATGGGCTTGCCCTCTTCAAGCTGTACTAGCAGCTGGCCTAGGTCTGTCTCCCACACTTCATTGCCGAGCGACTCAAGGTGTTCCCTAAGCTTGATTTCCTCGGCAGCCATACTCTTAGACATGACGACGACTTTACCCGAACCCACTATCCTGCCTATGATCTCTCTGGCGTCTCCGGCGGTCTCGGCGTAGTACGGCTTCGCGTTGACGGACTTCAAGCTCTTAACAGCCTCGTCGATTAGCTCATCTATTCGCCTCAACGCTTCCTCCTTCACCTTCCTAATTCTCTTAGCCTTCTCAGCGATCTCAGGGTAGCGATTAAGTATCTTAAGCACTTTTTCTTGCGCGTTGAGGCCGGCTCTCATAACACCTTCCTGGAAGTCGGGGTCGCCCAGTGCTTTCATGATGTCTTCTATAAAGTCGCTGCCCACGCTCAAAGCGGCCCCCAAGGATAGATACCTATGGAAAAGCTAGCTTAAAGGTGAAGCTATGCGCAGACTCGCCTGGAAGGGCTTCCAAGCATTACCTCTTGCCGCTGAGCTTCCTAGCCTCCCTCTCGGTCTCCCTTAGGATTAATATGTCGCCCACCCTCACAGCGCCTATGACGTTGCGCGTGAGTATCCTACCCTTATCCCTGCCCTCAAGGATTCTAACTCTAACCTGCGTTACCTCTCCAGTCACTCCGGTCCTACCTATAATCTGTATCACCTCGGCTGGGTACCCGAGCTCCTCTATTATATTGAACTCTTTCTTTTTCTCCTCGGGCATTCAAGCCCCCCCCTTCAGGGATAGCCTGCTATGAAGGCTATTTAACCTTGAACCACGCAGGTAGCTTCTGGGTGCAGCTGAGGCATGCCCAAGGCTAAGACGTGCAGCTTCTGTGGGAGGAGGATAGAGCCCGGTACAGGGTTAATGTTCGTACTAAGGACGGGCCAGATATTATGGTTCTGTAGCAGCAAGTGTTATAAGAGCTTTGTGAAGCTGAGGAGAAGGCCTGGTAAGCTGGAGTGGGTCAGGAAGGTCAAGAAGAGCCTGTTGGAGACGTGACCATCGGGTTCGCAGGGCTTATAGAGCAGGACCCTGTCCGAAGGCCTAGTCCCAGCATGGTTTTGATAAACTATTCTAGGCGGCATATTAGCCTAACCTCTGGTGCGGCCTGTGAGGGAGGGCCACGGCTCTAGCAAAGGCTTAGTGCTGAAGACCATAGCAGTGACGCCCAGCGGTGCTCTATCTCCGGGCCCTCTCTCGCTATCAGCTATAGTAGCGGGAGCCACCCTAGGCCCCCTAGGGGGATTCTACGTTGCCCTTGGCCACATGGCGTTCGAGCTGCCATACGTCGCTATCCTCTGGCTAGGCGCAGGTAGAGTAGAGTCTTACATAAGGAGGTTTGAGAGGCTTCTGGCTACAGTAACTGCCTTATTCATACTCTATTTCGCCTACTTGACAGCTCAGGTGGCGTTGGCGGGGTTTGAGCTGTCAGAAGGCGAGTACAAGATCTTGACTCCGCTCCACGCGGTAGCGGCGGGGGTATTCTTCACCGCCTTTAACCCGTACTTCCTCCTATGGTGGGTCAGCGTAGGCTATCCACTGATCTCGGAGGCAAGCCGTGGTGGCGGCCAGGGGTTGATGGTCATGTATCTGAGCCACGTGTGGATGGATTATGTATGGCTCGTGCTATTAGCCGCTACAGGGGGCTTAGTAGCCAAGCTAGGCTTAGCCTATAACGTGCTCATGGGGGTTGTCGCAGCGGTGCTAGTAGCCCTGGCTGCAGACATGGTTGCTAGAGCCTGGACCGGGAAGAGGATATTACCACTATGATCCTGGGATTCCCCTGAACTTCAAGGCCTCTAGGATAAAGGCCTTAGAGCGAGACAAGCGTTATAGGTGGCTCGTTCATGGCTGTGGAGAGAACCCTCATAATGGTTAAGCCGGATGGGGTTAGGAGGGGCCTCATAGGCGAAGTTATATCTAGGTTTGAGAGGAAGGGGTTTAAGATCGTCGCGCTTAAGATGGTGAAGATGACTAGGGAAATGGCGGAGGAGTTCTACAGCGTGCACAGGAATAAGCCTTTCTTCGAGGAGCTAGTAGAGTTCATAACCAGCGGGCCCGTCGTGGCGATGGTTATAGAGGGCGACTCGGCGATAGAGGTGGCAAGGCTCATGATAGGTGCTACAGACGGCAGGAAAGCAGCGCCGGGCACCATACGCGGTGACTTCAGCCTCGACATAATGATGAACATAGTCCACGCGAGCGACTCTAAGGAGAGCTTCGAGAGGGAGTTTAAGGTCCTCTTCAACGAGGAAGATATAGTAGAATGGTAGGGATGCTAGCGCTGCCCGCTTCTTATCATGAACTTCAGCTTAAGCACAAGGCGTTTATAGTTTTCGTCGAACTTCTTCTTTATGTCAATTATTTCGTTGAGGACCTCCAGCTCGTCTTTAGACATGAGGTCCCTGTACTTCTGAAGCATGGTTTCCGCGTGGTGGGCGGGCACGTTAGTGTAGAGTATGTCACCTTCGTCCACGTGCCTGCCTATCATGACCTTACCTTGTATGGAGATGGCTACGGCGGAGCCTAGCCTCGCCTCCTCGAGGCTCCTATCCCTGTCCTTTATAGCCATTATCTTGCCGAGCTCTCTGCCGCTGTCATCCATCAGCGGGTAGCCAGGCCTAATCACGCCTCCCAGTACTTCAACGCCTACTATAGCGGGGTTGCTGCGCCTGAACACGTAGCCGGGTAGTATCCTTATCTTGCCCGGCCTCACGAGCTTGTTTAGCTCCTCAAGCCTCTCCCTCTCCTTCTCCTTCTTAACCCACTCCTCGTAGTCCTCTAGGAGCCTGTATATCACATTATTGACGAATATCTTAACGTTGGCCCTCGCAGCCTCCTCTTCCGCCTCGGGTAGGACTTTTACGTTGAACGCGAGTATCACGCCGAGGTATTTATCCATTTTTCTAGTCACTTCGGCGTCGAGAACGTCACTCCTAGTCACGGGGCCTATATCCGCAAGCCTAACAGGAACCCCTCTTCTACGGAGCGCTGCTACTAGGGCCTCTAAGGTCCCTAGTGTATCGGCCTTGACCACGACGCCCACGTTGTCGGTCTTGAACCTCAGCTTGCCGATTTCCTTCTCAACCTCTTCACCGAGCCTCTTAGCCTCCTCCTCGTCACGGGCTACATAGAGGGGTGAACCAGCTATCACACTATCCAGGTTGGGCGCCGCTATCCTGACGCCGGCAGCCGCGTAGACGCTATCGACCTGGACGAAGCGCGTCTCCCTGCTTCTAATATCCTGCAATGGAGCAGGCATTAGCAGGGCTCTCACGTTAGTCACTACAGGCCCTTCCTTGCCGCCGACCACTATCAAATCTCCTTTCTTGAGCACACCGTCGTATATGATGGCATCTATCACAGTGCCTAGACCGGGCTGTTCCTTGATCTCCAGCACCACGCCCTTAGCAGGCCCCTCAGCGTAGACTAGCCTCTTCCTCAGGTATGTCTGTGTCAGGCCTGCCAGCACGGCTAGCAGATCGGCTATTCCCTCGCCCGTCTTAGCTGAAACTGGCACCACTGCGACGGTTCTCCTGAAATCCTTAACCCTGAAGAACAGGTCGGCCTGGAACCCCTCTTCGTACAGCTTGCCTACTATCTCGTATGCCCTCTTCTCGAACTCCTCTCTAGCCTTAGGACTCTGCCTCCTATAGGAGAACAGGAACGGCGTATCTGGCTGTGACTGCCAGAACGGTATCCTGTCTATCTTGTTGGCTGCGACCAGGAAGGGGACTCTGCGCTCCTTTAGCAGCTCGAGAGCCTCGTAGGTCTGAGGCTTAAAGCCGTCTATTATGTCGACGACGAGTATGGCGAAGTCTGCGACGCTACCACCCCTCCTTCTAAGGTTAGAGAAGAGCTCGTGGCCGGGCGTATCTATGAAGAGAAGGCCTGGTATTACTAGTTTTATGTTTATGAACTTCTTGAGGGGCTCAGCTATCTTTTCTATGACGTCGGCTGGGACTATGCTAGCTCCTATATGCTGCGTTATGCCCCCCGCCTCCTTGGCCGCCACAGCTGTCTTCCTAATCTTGTCCAACAAAGTAGTTTTTCCGTGGTCGACGTGGCCAAGTACTACGACTATAGGCTGCCTCAGCCTCTTAGTCTCAGCCTTCTCGCCGCTCAAGAACGTCGCACCCCCTGTAAGGGTTAAAGACTCCCAGATGGTTTTATAGACCAGGCTATCCTGTAAGCGTGCTCCCCTAAGCGGCTTCTACGAGCGCGAGCCGTTTTCCTACGGCCCTGCTACTTTAAAAGGCTCGGAGGGGGGCGTAGTTAGCGGGACCTGGACCCGATCGAGGGTCCGGGAGTGAGGCGGTGAATAGCTATGCCGGAGGAGCGGCCACCCCTTAGGATAGTGATCTCCGACCCCCGGGCGGGGGATAAGGTAGTCAAGGTCAAAGTCAAGGGTGTAGAGGATATTGAGTACACCGACGACATGAGGAAGACTAAGGATCAAGAGAGGAGGAGGCTTCCAATAGCCAGGGTGAGTAAGAAGCTCTTCGATGAGCTAAGGCTCGGTGAGGTCGGAGTGATGACTCTCAGGTTTAGGACAGAAGACGGCAAGAAGGTTAACATACCTTTCAAGGTTGAAGTCAAGGAGGGCTTAGGAGACTACGAGGTTGAGGTGAACATGGAACTGCTGGGTGAAGCTGTTGGCAATGTCGAAGCCGAAGCTGAGGCTTTCAGGGCTAAGGCGTGGCAGATAGCGGTCCCCGAGGAGGTCCATATAAAGCTTGCAGGCCTCGAAATAGGAGATGTCTTCGACGGCTCTGTCATTGGCTGGCCGGGCTTAAAGTTCAAGATCAGGGGGGGTACCGACGCTACAGGGATACCAATGCACCCGGGCGTTCCGGGCTCTGGGAGGGTTAAGGTCCTCCTTTCAGGGCCTCCAGGGTTTAGGCCCAGGGAAAAGGGTGAGAGGCGGAGAAAGAGCGTTAGGGGCAGGGTTATACCCGATCCGCGGGGCGAGAGGCGGAAGACCGCTCTCGCACAGCTCAACGTAGTGATATACTATGGCGACGAGGAGAAGAGCTAGGAGAGGCGTTCAGCTTCTTCCCCCCTTTAAGTCCCGCTAGAGTCTTAAAGTCTAAGCGATTCAATCTTCTACTCCGGGCCCCGTCATGGGTGCGGAGAAGAGACAACCAGAGGTTAATATAGGCGTAGTGGGGCACGTGGACCATGGGAAGACCACTCTTGTCCAGGCCCTCACCGGCATCTGGACTATGAGGCACAGCGAGGAGATCAAGAGGGGTATGACTATAAAGCTTGGATACGCTGACGGGGAGGTATGGGAGTGCGAAGGGTGCCCCTTCCCGGACAGGTTCAGCCCTGAGCCCGTCTGCGAGTGCGACCCTAACGCTAAGTCTAGGCTTAGAAGGAGGCTCTCCTTCGTCGACGCGCCCGGTCATGAGACCCTAATGGTCACGATGCTCAGCGGAGCCGCGTTGATGGACGGGGCAATAATGGTCATAGCTGCCAATGAGCCATGCCCGCAGCCGCAGACCAGGGAGCATCTTGTTGCGCTAGAGATACTGGGCATTAAGAACATAGTTGTAGTCCAGAACAAGGTTGACGTAGTGACGCCGGAGAGAGCGAGGGAGAGCTATAAGGAGATTAAGAGGTTCCTGGAGGGCACGATAGCGGAGAACGCGCCTATAATACCAGTCAGCGCCTTAAAGAGGGCTAACGTGGACGCCGTGCTAGCAGCGATAGAGAAGTTTATACCGACGCCTGAGAGAGATCTATCAAAGCCGCCGCTAATGCTCGTGAGCAGAAGCTTTGACGTCAACAAGCCCGGCACCCCGCCTGAGAGGCTTGTAGGAGGCGTGGTGGGCGGGGGTTTGGTCCAAGGCGTATTGAGGGTGGGAGACGAAATCGAGATCAGGCCGGGAGTACCGGTCAGGAGGAAAGGGCAAAAGATCGAGTATGAGCCTCTCTACACTGAAGTCGTAAGCCTCAGATTCGGCAACATAGAGGTAGACGAGGCTAGGCCCGGAGGCCTTGTAGCCGTGGGGACCAAGCTTGACCCCTCGCTGACGAAAGGAGACAACCTCATCGGCAACGTAGTAGGCAAGCCTGACCAGCTGCCACCCACCTTCGACGTGCTGAGAGTAGAGTATAACCTCCTCGAGAAGGTGGTCGGCATGAGGATGGAGGCTAAGGTGGAGCCTGTGAGGAAGGGGGAGTCACTCATGGTGTCGGTGGGCACTGCCGTGAGGCTCGGACAAGTGACTAAGGCCTCGAAAGACGAGCTGGAGATAGCTCTGAGGGGGCCTGTCGTCGCATGGGATGGGGCTAGAATAGCGATTAGCAGGAGGATAATGGGCAGGTGGAGGCTTATAGGCTGGGGGGTGGTAAGGGAGTAGGCCTATGCCTAAGCGCGTGGTGGTTCTAGTCGACTCGAACACGTTGATGTACGTGGCAGCCGGCCTAGCCCCTATAGACTCCATATACGAGGCTATCGGCTACCCCTCAGCCGAGCTAGCGACGACAGGCCACGTTGTAGACGAGCTCAGGAAGATTTCTTCTAGGGGCGCGGGCCTCGCGAGTAAGAGGGCTAGAGCCGCCCTAGAACTAATCGAGAGACTGGGCCTTAAAGTGATAGACGTGCCCGCCTACGACGCAGACGAGTCCCTAAAAGCAGCCGCTTTGAAGCTAAAGGAGGAAGGTGTTATAGTCTACGTGGCGACTAGCGATAGGGAGTTAAGGAGAAGCCTTAGGATGATAGGGGTGCCTAGCATTTACTACAGGGAGTCGCGGGGCTCCTTCGAGGCTGAATGGGAGCCCCTATAATTAAAAATGATTATAAGTAAAGAAGTCTGTCTAAGAGCGAGCTAGCCCTCCTTGAGAGCCTCGAGGGCCTTCTTAACCTCATCTACGCTGGCCGGGTCCTCGAGCGTAGTTACGTCTCCAGGGTCCTCTCCTCTGGCCAGCCTCAATATTATCCTTCTCATTATCTTGCCGCTCCTGGTCTTAGGCAGCTTGTTCACGAATAACACCCTCTTGGGCACTGCTATGGGGCCGATTAGCTCTCTCACCTTAGCCTTGATCTCCTCCTCCAGCTTAGGGCTAGGCTCGTATCCCTCCTTCAAGACTACTAAGGCGACTGGGACCTCACCCTTGACCGGGTCGGGGAAGCCCACGACCGCAGCCTCGCTGACGGCGGGATGGGTTAGAACGGCGTCCTCAAGCTCTATGGTGCCCAGCCTGTGGCCGGCAACATTCATAACCTCGTCAGCCCTACCCAGCAGCCAGAAGTAGCCGTCGCGGTCCTTGACTGCGTAGTCTGCCGGGTAATAGATCCAGACTCCCTCCTCGGGCTTGCTAAACCTCTCCCAGTAGGTCTTTATGAATCTCTTCGGGTCGCCCCATATGCCCATGGTCATGCCGGGCCATGGCTTCTTAATGACTAGCAGGCCCTTCTCGCCCGGCTCGGCGGGCTTACCGTCGAAGGTGAAGACGTCGGCAACTATGCCTGGAAGCGGGTATGTGGCGCTGCCGGGCTTAAGCGGCACTAGCGCTATGCCTGGGGCCGGGCTTATCATGGCTGCGCCGGTCTCTGTCTGCCACCAGGTGTCGACTATCGGCGCCTTGGAGCCGCCGACCCTCGTGTAGTACCATTTCCAGACCTCAGGGTTTATGGGCTCGCCTACCGTGCCAAGCAGCCTAATCCTGGAGAGGTCCCTACCTTCTAGCCACTTGTCCCCGTACTTCATTAAGAGTCTGAGCATTGTGGGGCTCGTATAGAATTTGGTTACCCCGTACTCCTCGGCTATCCTCCATATCCTGCCGGGGTCAGGATAGTCGGGGGCGCCCTCATACATAATTTGTGTTACCCCGTGCATCAGGGGGCCGTACACTATGTAAGTATGGCCTGTTATCCACCCTATGTCAGCGGCAGTCCAGAATATGTCGTCGGGCCTCGGGTCCCAGTTCCACTTGAACACGTTGTAGACGTAGGTCATGTAGCCGCCTACACTATGCATTATCCCCTTGGGCTTCCCCGTCGTGCCGCTAGTGTAGAGTATGAAGAGCACGTCCGTGGACTTTCTCGGCTCAGGCTTAACGTAGACCTTGTCAGGCGCCTCCTTCATCAGCTCGTGATACCAGTGGTCCCTGCCCTGGGTCCATGGAACCTCCATGCCAGCCCTCCTCACGACTATAACCTTCTCCACGTTGACGCCTCTCTCGGCTGCGAGCTTCACGGCTTCATCGGCGATCTTCTTTAATTCTATGATCCTGCCCCTCCTATAGAATCCATCGGCTGTTATAAGGACCCTCGACCTCGCGTCGACTATCCTCTCAGCGAGGGCTGCCGCGCTGAAGCCCGAGAAGACTACGCTGTGGAAGGCTCCTATCCTCGTAACGGCTAGCATTGATATTGGTAACTCAGGTATCATGGGTAAGTATATAGTGACGCCCTCCCCAGGCTTAACGCCTATAATCTCTTTTAGGATCCAGGCGAACCTGTTCACATCTCTGTAGAGGTCGCCGTAGGTTACAGCTCTTCTATCGCCCGGCTCACCCACCCAGTAGTAGGCGACTTTGTTTTCATAGCTCGTGCCATACCACTTGTCCAGCGCATTGAGGTTTATGTTAGTGACGCCGCCGACGAACCACTTGTAGAACGGCGGGTTGCTATCGTCGAGGACCTGGTCCCAGTACCTTAGCCATATAAGCTCTCTGGCTCTCTCATCCCAGAACCTCTCAATGTCCTCAACACTCTTCCTGTAATAGTCCAGATAGCGTTCCTTGTCGGGCCAGTATACCTCGTCGAAGGGGAGGGCTTCGGAGGACACGTTAAACCCACCCTAGGTTCAGTGGGTCGGCCCACGCAGATTTTAACCAGTGGATTTAGCAGGGTATGGCCGCGGAGCGCCCGCGATCTAAATGAACGACTTAACCCTCTCATAGACGTCGTGTTTGACTGCATCCAAGTCACAGTCTCTCTTAACCCAGCCCTCGCGGGTCTGACGGCTACAACCCCATAGTGACAGCATGGGGAGCAGTTTCTCTATCATGTTAGCCTCGAAGTATCTCATTATCTCTTCGAAGCCGGGCACGAACCTCCTATAAATTGCCCTTCTTCCGGCCAGCTCTACGGGCTTAGAGGGCTTCGGGCCCAGGAGCTTATAGACGGCTTCTGCGTGCTCGATTAGCCTCGCCGCGTACCTGGCAAGCATCTCGACCGCTTGGACCCTATCGAACACGCCTATCTTATGGGCCGTGGCGTAGGACCTCGCCTCTAGGCTGGCCGCCATCTCTATATCGGCTAGGAAGAGGGCCGGACTAGCCTCGGGATTCGCATACCATGGGCCAAAGCCTGTGAGGTCTATGTCCACGAGGTAGATGGTGTCGCTTACTTCAATGAGTGTGTGGGTGAGGAGGTGGCCTCTGGCGGCTATAGTTTTAATGCATACTCCGGCCACGCATAGGTCCTCGCCGGGCTCATAGTACTCGTCGACTCTGGGTACACCGTGTAGCTCTATGCTAGACGCCATTTCGAGCCACTTATCCTCGAGGCCTGGAGCAAATCTCCTCGCTAGGTCCTTAAGCGTCTTATAGCTACCCTCGCCAATGGGGGCAAGGACTTTCTCTGCCTTAGCATAGGCGTCGGAGAAGCCCCTGATATGGTCTGGGTGGAAGTGCGTGTACACTATGGCTTTGAACTCTCCTGGAGGGAGGTTAGGGCTACACCCGGTATCTACGAGAATCCTGACTCCATGGGTCTCTACCAGCAGGCAATTGGAGAAGGGAAACTTAGCGTTGCCAGGCCCCTCGACAAGGGATACCTTCAACTGTAGTCCCCCTTTGAGCTTATAACGAGCTCGTCCTAATAGCTGGGACCGTGGTCCCCTCTACACTTGGGCACGTTGATGTAGCTACTTGTGCCGGTGCCCGCCCACTTAACCCGGAAACCCGCGCTGACTAGCGCGTCGAGTAGATCCCGCCTATACGATAGCAGGCCCTTCCGGAACCTACCCCTCTTGAGGGCTTCGATCCTCGACTTGTCGGCTAAGGGTAGGCTTAATACGGGAGCCGGAGGCTCTATGACCGCTACCCGGCCTATGAAGGCTCTCACAGGCTCCCCGTAAACCCTGTGAGGGCTCTCGCCGAGAATTTTAGGGGCGCATCTCCAATCTTGCACCTCTAGGACGGCTTCAACGTCGAGTAGGGCGACGGCGTAGACGCCCGCTAGCCCCCTGGCATAGGACCTCCTGAACTCCCTAACTATCTCGGCCTTACGCCTCCTCCGCTCCCAGAAGCCTCTGGGATATACCGCTAAGCCTGCAATAAAGACTATGATCCACTCCTTCCCGGCGAAGCGAGGCATCCTGCCGCGCGGGTGCAACGGCTCCGTGTAGAAGCCTAAGTCTAGTCTTGGATCCCTGTGAAGGGGCCATTCGCCGCCTAAAGGCATGTAAGTTGAAAGAGGGGCTCCCGTGCAATCGTCAACTACCATATCTGGGTCGAGCCAGGGCGGCGGCCTAAGGATCTTAGGGTCGGGTATGGGTACTAGGCTCGCGCAGCCCAGATCCTCGTGGAGGGGTGAATAATATCCTGCATTAGAGGTGTCCGCGTAGACTCTGAGCGCGTATGCTGGCGGCTCCCTGAGGCTTAGGTCTTCGGCTTTGGCCACTAGCTACAGACCCTCCTGTATATGGGTTTCAGGTAGAACCTCAGGGGCTTATCTAAGTCTCTACTAACGCCCACCCTCCTAGACCTGCATATATCATTTATAGACGGCTTAGCCCACTCCTCCACACGGAGAGGCGAGCCAGGCCTGAACACCTCGACCCCGTCGAGGCTCTTGTCTACGTTTAGGGCTCTCGTCAGCCTGCCCGGCCCTTTAACTACAGATCCCCGCCTAATAGCGGCTTCAACGCTGGCCTCCCCCGGCAGAGCGCTAAGGGCTATACAGGAGCGTATGAGAACAGCCCCTCCGCCGCCCGGCTCGTGAGCCACTATATTTAGTAGCCACTGCCTGTGCATGCCGTATATGAGTGCTTTGCCCACAGGGCCGTAGAGCTTCCTCGCTATACCCCCCCACCGCCTGGCTCGCGAGGCTGGGTCCTCCACGCCCCCATACGCCTCAGACTCCGCTATGACACAGTAAGCAACGCGATCCCCGCCGAGAACCCTGACTATAATCGCGCCTAGAAGCTCCTTGGCGACGGCTTCCGGGCTCCTCTCGTAGAACTCGAGCGGTAGAACCCCTGCCAGGCTCACTTCACCTCCTTATACATAAGGGCCTGAAGCCTCAGAACCCTGACATACATGTCCACGTCTAGGCCTCGGGCTTCAGCTTCCTCCCTTAGCCTGCCCCAGACGACTATAGGGGCCCTCCAGAGCCCCCTGACCCTCAATTCGCCGGCAAGGAATACCGAGGCCTTCACCTGGTAAATTATCGATGAGAGTAGCCTGCGCACGGCATCCCTGCCGCCGGCCATGAGGCTCCTAGCAGCGGGCAGAGCTAGCCCCGCCACGTCTGCGCCAAGCGCTATAACCTTGGCCGCGTCCAGACCGTTTCTAACGCCTCCACTCCCCACAATGTAGGCGTCGGGGGCGGCGTTCCTGGCCTCCATGACTGCCAGTGCAGTAGGATTACCCCAGTAGTCTGCGAGGGGCCCCGCGGGCTTGAGGGGGCTTCCGTGCTTCGACTTAGACCTGAGGACTTCGACTTTGACCCAGTTAGTTCCCCCCAGCCCCGCCACATCGAAGCATCTTACGCCGGCGGCTCTGAGAGCCGCTATGACCTCCTTGCTGAGGCCCGTCCCCACCTCCTTTACTATGAGAGGCACTCCGGCCTTCTCTGACGCTTCAACAATTTTGGCTAGAACGCCGCTGAAGTAGGGGTCTCCCTCGTCCTGGAAGGCCTCCTGGGCAGGGTTCAAGTGTATGGCAACGGCGTCCGCGTCTATCATCTCTATCGCCTTTACGATCTCCCTGACGCCATAGCCTAGGGAGAGCTGAGGCGCGCCCAGGTTTGCGACGAGGAACGCGTTGGGTGCAGCCTTCCTAGCCACCCTAAACGTCTCTTCTAGCCGGGGATCCTCGATAGCAGCCCTCTGGCTACCCACACCCATAGCTATGCCAAGCTCCTCAGCCACAATTGCGAGCTCCCTGTTTATCCAGGCAACATCGGGGTGGCCACCCGTCATGCCTGTTATCATGAGCGGCGCTTTGAGCCTGCCTCCGCAGAAGTCGACTTCTAGGCTCACATCGTCTAGGTTAGACTCCGGTAGGGGGTTATGCACGATCCTAACATATTCTAGGAGTGTCGATTCCCTCGCCTCCACCATAGACGACACTATCATCTTAAGGTGTTCCAGCTTGCGCGACGAGGTTTCACTAGTCAAACGCCACCACCCGGGTGCCTCGGTCCTCGCCTAGAAGAGCGGGAGCTATGTCGGGGCCCCCCACAATGAGCACCCTTCTGACCCCGCCCCTGCTGGCCCTTAAAGCCTCCTTGACTTTAGCCTTAATGCCCCCGGTAACATCGGCGCCCGCCGCTGGGGCAGGGCCTATCTCATCGGTGGAGCTGAGAGTGCTGAGCAGGCTCCCGCTCCTCCCATAAATTCCGCCCGACCTGGCAGCGTAGACAAGGCAGTCTGCGCCGAGCCTGATAGCTATCTCGGCAGCTAGCCAGTCGCCGCTTACTATAGATGCGGCCTCTCGGCTAGGCAGGGCGTCCCCGTGAGTAACCGGTACCAAGCCCGATTCAATGTCTCTCTCGATGACATCGAAGTTGCACCTGTGCGGGCCTACGCAGAAGCTTCTAGGGTGGTGGACTGATGCGGGCAACCCATAGCTTCTCAAAGCCGAGGAGACTAGCAGGGATAGGTAGTCCATAGCCTCTTGGACGAGGGAGGCCTCCATGGGGCCTATGCCACCGGCCATTACCTTTGAGGCTATGTAGTGCCCGAAGCTGCCTCCTCCGTGTACAACCGCAAGGAGCGTCCCTCCCCGCCTCACGTATAGGGATAACTGCTCCGCGGCGGATAGAAGAGACTTCCAGTCAACGGTTAAAGGTTTATCCTTAAAGGTTATCAGGCCTCCTCCAAGCTTAACGACAGCTCTACCGCAGGCGCTCAAAGGGGGACACCTACTCGACTCTAATACAGGCTTCGGCTAGAAAGCCGGGGAGGTCGGGGATCCAGAGGCAGCTGTCCGACGAGGGAGCTAGGCCCCAGACTGCTAGCATGGCCGCGTCGTGGATAGGCTTAAGGCTGCTCAAGGTTTCAGCTAGGCTCGCACCGTCCCTAAGCCTCACTGCGGCCTCCAGCACAGCTAGCCCCGAGAGGTGTATCAGAGCCCCGTACACGTCGCTGCCGAGACTGTCACGTGATATCCGAGGCTTAGCTCCGACGACCCTGCGTATCTCAACGGACACCTTGGACTGTGATGGTAGAGTCGACATCTCCTCCTCGTTCCTATATACAGCTAGGCTATTCTCCAGAGATGAGTACCTGAGGGACTCTAAAGCGGCTAGTAGACTCGGCTCGAGGTCCAGGGTGTCGGCGAGCCTGGAAACTTCTAGGACTTCTGCGGTGTCAAGCTTTTCTCCATGGCTGAGGGCGACCCCGTAGACTAACGCTGAGGTTATGGAGGCGTAGAGGCCAAGCCTGTACGGCGGAGGGCTTGAGTCTAGCCTAGCCTTAAGGCACGACTCAAGCTCAAGGCCCCTAGCTAGGACCTTAACGAAGTCTGTGAGCTTATCTGTCAGCAGCCCGTCGTGGACTCCATGGACCCTGCACTCCTCGGATTCCTCAATCGCTACTGATATCCTCCAGGAGGGGGCTGAGAGGTAGGGGTTGCTGGAGCCTGGTATGAGGGCTCCGAGAAGGATCACGGAGACCGGTATCTTAACCTTCACTCCCAGTCCACCAGGACAGCGGGATAACCCACTACCCAGGCCTTCTCGCCAGTCACATCGCCCGAGTTGGCGTACTTGAGCACTTTAACTTTACCGCTCATTAGCTTGGCCGAGGCTACAGCCGCGGTCAGGGGTGTGGGGCCGCAGGCGGAGACCCCTTTCCTCTCTATCGTGGCCCAGACTAGTTCGGGGTCGCCGCTTTCGGCGGCCTTTAGGACCGCTGTGTCCTTTTCAACGCTAACATCGTACGGTTCGTAGTGGTTCAGGTCGCTGGTGGCAATGAGTAGTAGCCGGTCACCGTAGCTCTCCTCTCTCATAGATACATACGCCCTTGCCAGCCTGATCGCCGCGTCCAGCGTCTGGTTCAACACGACGACCGGCACGATCTTGAAGTCGGTGCCGAGCACGTATTGTAGGAAGGGTATCTGAACCTCAACGCTATGCTCGTATATATGGGCTGATTCGTCGGGGGCTACAACGCCGCTTCTCTTAGCCAGGTCCCTGGCAGCCTCCGAGTCGACCTCAACCTCGCCGAGAGGGGTCTTCCAGTACCCTTCGACCCACACGCTCCCGGCAAGACCCAGGCCTGTGTGGTTGGGGCCGAGTATTATTATCGTCTCGGGCCTGGACCTAGTAGAAAGGTCGTAGTAGACGTGGGCGGCCACAGGGCCGCTATACATGTACCCTGCGTGGGGCGCCACGTAGGCTATAGGAGGCTTCCTGCTACCTCCTTTCTCGGGCAGTTTACCGGGGCCCACGGGGTGGAGGAAGGAGTCTTCGATCGCCTTTACCAGGTCGTCTTTAGAGGCGGGGTAGAAGGTGCCTGCATGGGCTGGAAGCCTAACCCGCATCTCCGAGCCCCTAGGGCTCCAGGCGAAGGACTGGTTAGGATAAGGCTTGACGCTACCTGGAGATCTTTCTAGCCATGAACTCCTCGTAGCTCACAGGTAGGTCCTCATTGGGGCCCAGCCTCCCCATCCTCCTAAGCAGTTCTCTAGTGAGTATCCAGTATATCAGGGCTAGGCTCCTCCTCCCCCTATTGTTAGCGGGTATAACCAGGTCTACGTTTTCAACCTTATTGTCGGTGTCGGCTATCGCGACCACGGGCACGCCTATCTTGCTGGCCTCGTCCAGAGCCTGCTTGTCGGTCCTGGGGTCTGTAACCATTATCACGTCCGGCTCTATGTAGTACTCGAAGTTGGGGTTTGTAAAGGTGCCCGGTATAACCCTCCCTAGCACGGGAATGCAGCCTACATACTCGCACATCATCTTGACGGGCTTCTGACCGTAGACCCTGACGCTGACGACCGCTATCTTGTCGGGCTGGAATCTGGAGAGAAAGTCAGCCGCTATCCTCAGCCTCTCGTCTGTCTTCAGGTAGTCTATGTGGTAGTAGCCGTCAGCTACTATTCTCCTAACAAACTGCCTCATATACTTGGTGCATATCTGGGTGCCCATGTGAACTCCGGCCTTCAAGTACAAGTCAGGGTCTACCAGGGTCTCCCTTGGAGCCTGAGCCGTGCTCAAACCCTAGGCCACCCCCGGCTAGTTAACCCTTCTCCGTTAAAGGCTTAATATACCTGTACCTCGCTATCTCCTCAACGTAGACTACGCTCGTCAGGAGCATCCTCCTGCAACAGTACCTCTCGACTCCAAGGTCGTCTAGGACCTTAGCCGGGTCCTCGCCTGCCTTAACCCTCTCAATGTACTTGGCCCAGAGGTGGCCCAACGGGGCGCCGCACGTGAAGCACCTCACGGGGGGTAGCATAGCGCTTCACCTATAGCTCTTCTGCCATCTCCTCCTAGCGCTGTACCTCATGTACTTCTCGGGCTCAGTCCTCCTCGGGTCCCCTGCTAGCATAGTCCTGTCGTACTCCTCGAAAGCATTTCTCAGACTCTCGCTTATCTTATTCATCCTCTTGCATACATCGTCGTCACCCTCCTCGCACTTAAAGAATTCGACGAGCCCCCTGGCTATCGCCATTCTAACAGCGTCGGCCTGAGCCATAACCCCGCCGCCCTTAACGTTCACCTTTATGTCGACTAGGTTCCTGATGGCCTCGCCTGCCAGGAGTAGCGGCTCCATCATCTTAAGCCTAGCCATCTCTATGGGATAAATCTCTAGGGGGACGCCGTTAATCCAGACCCTGCCCTTGCCGGGCTTGATCACTGCTCTTGCTATAGCCCGCTTTCTCTTGCCCGTGGAAATTACGATCTTGCTGAGAGGGCTCTTCTGGGCCTGCTCGCTCATCTAGCCGTCACCCCCCTCCAGCCCAGCTCGTATGCAACCCTACCGAGCTCGACATAGCTTCTTCCAAGCCTTGAAGCGTCGGCCTCAGGGAATCTAACCTTCTCCCTACCCTCGAGTTCCTTGGGCACGCCAACGTAGACTCTCAGCCTCGAGAGCGCCTCCCTCCCCCTGCGGTTATGCTTGGGTAGCATGCCTCTGACTGCGTACTTAAAGAGCCTTTGCGGGCTTCTAGGCCTCTTAGGCCTCCACTTATGGCTATAGTGGCTCCTTACACCCAAGACGGTCCTCTTATAGGCCTGAACGACCATGGTGGGGTCTCCGCTTAGAACCATTTTCTCCGCGTTGACCACGTGCACTCTCCACCCAAGCAATAGTAGCTTAGCCACTATGCTGGCAAGCCTGCCTAGGACCTGGCCTGAAGCGTCGACGACAATTTCCCTTCTAAGCTGGTCGCTCACGCCGGCCACCCCCATTTAAATTATAATCCTGACCCCTCTCCCCCGCGGGTTTTCCTTAAGCGCGTCGCTGATCGTTATAGCCCTGGACCCCGACGCCTTTATCTTTTCGAGCGCCGTGCGGCTGAACCCGAACGCCGCTATAGTAACCTTCTTATCGAGCCTCCCAGCCCCAAGGACCTTCCCGGGCACCACAACCATCTCCCCCTCGTTAGCGTACCTGTTGATCTTGCTTAGGTTGACCTCGACACGCCTCCTTCTGGGCCTCTCAAGCAGATCTGCTACTGCACGCCACACGGGCGCGTTATAAGTCCTTGACGCCTTCCTCAGCTGCGTTATGAGCATCCTCATGATTATGTTTGTTGGCCCGGTCCTCCTCATTGCTCCTCTACACCCGCCTTTGAAACTTCATCGGCAAACCTCTTAACCTTCTCATCCAATATCCTGGATGCCTCGTAGACTATCCTCTCCGGGTTAAGGGCCCCGGTGCTCTCTATCTCCAGCTCGAGCACACTGTCATCGTAGATTACCTTGACAGCGCCGTTGCATACCGCCTCAGCGCAGTATCTCAGAGCCGAAGTCTTCTTTATGCCCTCTAGCACTAGCCTCCCGGAGCCCCCCTTCTTAAGCGCTTCGACCACCGCCGGGTAAGCCTCTAGGCATTTCAAGCACTCGTCGCTAGCCTTTCCGGCGTCGTATTCTACTATTGTAGTGTACCTAAGTACTGATATCGAGGCTGGGCTCCACTTTGTATGCTCCCTGCCCCTGCCGAGCCTCGCATAGGCCTTGAGAAACACTGTCTGCCCGGGGCCCAGGTAGACTATGGGGGTGTCGGGGTACACGGGTTTTACTAGGGGGTCTTCGATTACCAGCTCTTTCGCGGTGACGTAGCGGCTCTCGTTATCGCCTGTCGATGCTCTAAGCTCTATGGTTAGGTAGCAGTCGCTGACCTCGCCAGGCTCCTTCCCAGCGCACTCCTCAGGGCGCCTATATCTATTCAATGCTTCATCGCTCTTCAACACTATAAGCCCCAGCCTGTGAGCTATCATCTCGTCGTAGACGGGAGACGTGTTATCGTAGATGTATACGAAGTCCACGGCCATGGTAGGGACGTCGCTTAGGGCTAGCCTTCGGATAGCGTTCATGAAGGCTGTGCTGAAGCCCCGGGTCTTCAGGAGGATCCTCTTATCGTCGAGGCTAAGTATCTCGACGCTACGCTCCAAGCCTTGCTCAGACCCTCCTACCTCTTCTGCCTCCAGGCCTCCTAGTAGTGTCGTGCGGTATAGGCGTGACATCCTCTATCCTACCGATTATGAAGCCGGTCCTAGCTAGCGCTCTGATCGCGGCCTGGGCCCCCGGACCCGGCGTCTTAGGCCCATGACCCCCGGGGGCCCTAACCTTTATGTGGATAGCCGCTATCCCCCTCTCCATAGCCTTCTGGGCTGCCCTGCTAGCCGCCATCATAGCCGCGTAGGGGCTGGGCTTCTCTCTATCAGCTTTAACAACCATGCCGCCAGTAACCCTAGCAACCGTCTCGGCGCCGGTTAGATCAGTTATGTGGACGTGGGTGTTGTTGAAGCTACTGTAAATATGGGCTACGCCCCACTTAAGCTCCCTGCCCTGGAACGCCACGTCACACCCACCTCCTACCCGCTAGCCTGTTCCTTCATAGCCCGCTCCTTAAATGGGCTTCCCGGCGCGTAGTCTACCAGCTCCTCCTCCTCCCTCGACACTAGGTAGCCCGGGCTGGTGACTCTCCTGCCAGCTATAGCTATGTGTCCGTGTACTATCAGCTGCCTAGCCTGGTATATAGTTTTAGCTAACCCCTTCTTGTACACTATTGTCTGAAGCCTTCTCTCGAGTATGTCCTCCGCGGTTATGCCGAGGATTGCGTCTACATCGACATTGGGATTGTCTATTATGCCCATCCTATACAGCTTCTCTATGAGGGTTTTAGCGGCCTCTCTCCTAGCCTCGGGCGGTAGCCCCAGCAGGGCTCTAGCCTGGTGCCTGAACTTCCTAGCCAGCGTCTCGGCCTTCCACAGCTCCCTCTTATTCCTAAGCCCATACCTGCCCAGAAGCTCCCTCTCCCTCTCAAGCCTCTCCTTAATCCAGGGGTGTTTGGGGCTCTCCCACTTCTTGCGGGGCTTCTTGGGGTCTCCCAAGGGCTGCTACACCCCCTTCCCCTTCACTTGCCACCCTTAGCCTTCTTCTTAGTGACGCCCACGGTCATGCCGAGTCTGCCAGTTGTCCTGGTCCTCTGGCCCCTCACCTTGTAGCCTAGCTTATGCCTAATACCTCTCCACGAGCCGATCTTAATCTCCCTCTCTATGTCTCTTCTAGCGTAGTAGATTAGCTCGTTGCCTATGAGGTGCTTGTCGAGGCCGGTCTCATAGTCCTTCCTCCTGTTATAGAGCCACGAGGGTAGGCCAAGCTTCGTTATGTCTCTGAGGACCTCGTCGAGGCGCTTAATCTGCTCTTCCGTGAGGAATCCAACCTTCATGTTGGGGTCTAGCCCTAGGCTCCTGATAACTGCCATCGCTGTGGTATAGCCTATTCCCTTGATGGTTGCTAGAGCGTAGGGTAGCTTGAGGTCGCCCTTTATGTCGACGCCGGCTATACGCACTATGTACTTGAAACTCGTCTCCTCAGGCATGCCTTTAAGCCCCTATGTGGTCGTAACGCGTGGCCCGGCCTAATTAATAGTCGCCTCCTCGGGCCCACGATTTAAACCCCGTTAAACTATAACGTTGAAAGGCCCTAAAGCGC
>JALUAM010000006.1 GCA_027051095.1 Acidilobaceae archaeon
TGAGCCCGAACCTGGTGAGAGCATAGGCCAGAGACCTGTCCCTCACGTCATCGAACTGAGCTATGAAGGCTGCCAGCCTCAGCGACTGGCGAAGCAGAGGGTCCATCGACTCCAGGTCCTCGGGCCTAATGCCCAGGGCCCAGGCCACAGCCCTATCTATCACCCCGCTCATCTTCATCATCTTGTACATTATCGCAGTGAACACCCTGTCGTACCTGGTGCCGAGTATTCCGTACTTCCTGAAAACCTCCCTCTTGTAGACCTGCGCAGGCTTCCTAACCTCAGCGGCCTCCAGGGCCTCCAGGAAGGCCCTCATCGTCCTCTCGTCGAGCTTAAGCCCCACAGCTCCCCCTTCCCCCTTAGACTCCATGAGGCCGGGGCCCTATCAGTCTCCGGCACCCTGCAAGTTGCCGAGGCGCACTGGGACTAGTGAGGCTAAATTAGCCTTGAGCGACTCATTTACTACCCTTGCGGGTGGAGGATATGGTGTTCGAGGAGCTTAAGGGGGTTTTCGATAAGCTCGAGCCCAAGACGCCGGGGCAGGAGGAGCTGAAGGAGGCTCTGAAGTCGGATAAGGACCTGATAGGGGTGTTCGGCCCGACGGGCACGGGCAAGAGCCTATTCTCGATAATATACGCGATATCGAAGGTCGCCGAGGGCGAGTACAGCAGGGTGGTGCTGGCGAGGCCCGTAATAGACGTAGTTAGCGGCAAGGAGGTGACGGTGCTCAGCGACCCAGAGACGTACAGGAAGCTCGCGGGCGAGTACCTAATCGACATAGTGGGCGGCTATCTGGGAGCGGAGACTGTGAAGAAGCTGCTCTCCGACGAGAGGCTGATACTAGTCGACCCCCACTTCCTGAGGGGTAGGACCTTCGACAACTCCGTGATCATAATAGACGACGCCCAGAGCATACCCCCCGAGGCGATAGTGGAGATCATAACAAGGCTTGGCAGCAACAGCAAGCTGATAGTGGCCGGCGACCCCGTCTTCCAGAGGACCTCCGAGCCAGGTAAGGACGGCGCCAGCCTCGCCAGGGAGATACTCCAGAACGAGCCCACAGCTGCTGTAGTCGACATGGGGATAAAGGACATAGTGAGGCCGGGCGCCAAGCGGGGTATCAAGCTGCTGCTCGAGCTTCAGATGAGGAGGAGGGAGCTCAGCGAGACCGAGAGGAAGGTGCTGGAGACCGCTAGGCTTTACGCGCCCGACGCCGACATAATAACCATAGTCGACCTCCAGGACAGCAGGAGGCGCTGGGAGATAACCAGCGAGCACGTCCCCGACGCCCTGATAATAGTCAAGGAGGGCCACCTGGGCAGGCTGATAGGGAAGGGCGGCGAAAGGATACAGAAGATAGAGGAGGACACAGGCCTCAAGCTCAGGGCGATAGAGTTCACGCTGGACTTCAAGGAGCTAGTTAGGGCGGCGCACCCCGTCAGCTGGATACATAAGCACGTGGTCGACTTCGACTTCGCAGGCCCTCAGCTCAGGATAAAGGTCTACTCGGACTACATGGGCCCCATGCTAGGCCAGAAGGGCGCACACGTCAGGTTCTTCGACGAAATAGTGAGGAAGCTGGTAGGCGTCGGCGTGTACGTGGAGCCCGAGGAGCCTATAGGCGAGGAGGAGGGCAGGCGCAGGCGCAGGAGGAGGTAGCACGGAGGCCCCCAAGCAGCTATTTTGGAGTGATGCCTCGCCGAGGCCCCCCTCCACGTGAACGAGCCCGCCCAAGACGCTTTTTAGAGCTTCTCATTCACACCCTAAACAGAGCCGGACTCGACAACGCAGTATCAGTGGCCGTTCTTTGACAGCCTCAGGCGTTGAAATCAGGCTCCCCATAATGTATTGCTGAGAGGCTGAGAAGAAGGGTGTTACCCTGGAGGAGATAGTCGTCGCAGGCCCTCCGAAGGCCTAGACTCCTCAGAGATAGCCGAGGCCTATTGGGAGGCTACACGGCGACCTTCCAAGTAGTGCTAAGGAGGAGCTGGCCGGAGGCGGCTTGAGGCAGGCTAGCGAGAAGATCTGGAGGGCTGCAGCCCTAGCCGTTAAGTCGATGGCCCTGGCGAGGGAGAGGAGGAGGCTTGCCAGCCACCGTGGCCTCTGAGAGTATTAACAGGCTTGTAGAGGAGACCGGCGACGAGGAGCTAGGAGATCTGTGGAGGACTGCCACCCATTCACGTTAACTTTTATGAGGGGCGGGCGCCGAGGGGCGAGGTTGAGCACTCCCTCGCCGGGGCTGAGAGGCTCCTATCTATCCATGCTCGAGAAGCTGATAGGCAAGAGTTGAGGGCGGTCAGCAGCAGCTTGAATAGAGCCGGTAGGGCGAGCTGGTCCCGCCGGGGGGATTCGAACCCCCGACCACCCGGTGCCTGCGGGCACCGGGTTCTGGACGCCCGTGTCCCACTACAGCCGGGCGCTCTGCCGCTGAGCTACGGCGGGACCGTGATAATAGTGTCCGCGGCTGGTGGTTTTAAGAGTTTAAGACTTTGAGGCGGCTCTCACAGCATTAGGGCGCGGCTGTGATGACTGGTGGGCTTTTCTGAAGCGGTGAAGAGTGCGGTCGTAGCCGAGCCGCGCCCGCCGGGCTAGCCCTTAAATATTTGCAGGGGTCTTACACTAGCTTACCGGTGCGCGGCTATTGACGCGGAGCCTGAGCCTTTGAGAGGCCCCGACAACCTTGTATGTGTTTCCTGCCGAAGGTCCTACCCCTCGCTACCCAGGATGTTCAGGTGCCCCGCCTGCGGCGGGCTGCTGGAGCCGGTCTACAGCGTGGAGGGCTCCCCGCGGGGAAGGGGCGTCTGGAGGTACGCCGACCTCCTGCCAAGAAGCCGGGGGCCCCCGGTCAGCATGGGTGAGGGCTCCACGCCCCTGGTGGAGCTGCCTAGGGCTTCCGAGCTGGCTGGGTGCAGGGTCTACGCTAAGCTCGAGGGCTTGAACCCCACGGGGAGCTTCAAGGACAGGGGCATGACTGTGGCCGTGTCCATAGCCAGGGGCTACGGGGCCAGGGCGACGCTCGCGGCCAGCACAGGCAACACTGCGGCCAGCATGGCGGCGTACTCTAGGAGGGCCGGGCTAAAGCCTGTGCTGCTACTGCCGAGAAGGGGCGTGGCCCGGGGCAAGCTTGCCCAGGCTATAGCCCACGGGGCCTACATAGTCGAGGTCGAGGGCTCCTTCGATGACGCCATGGAGGCGGCCCTGAGGGCGGCCGAGCTAGGCGAGGTTTACCCTCTCAACAGCTTCAACCCCTATAGGCTCGAGGGCCAGAAGACCATAGCCTTCGAGGTGCTCGAGGACCTAGGCGAGCCCCCCACCCACGTTGTGGTGCCCGTGGGCAACTCAGGCAACATAGCCGCCATATGGAAGGGCTTCAAGGAGGCCCCCCTCCTAGGACTCCCCCCGGCGAGGCCCCGAATGATAGGAGTCCAGGCCGAGGGGGCAGCGCCGCTCGCCGAGGCCTGGGCGAGGGGATTGAGGGAGCCGGTCGCGGTTGAGAAGCCCCGGACCATAGCCTCCGCGATAAGGATTGGAAGGCCGGTCAACTGGCCCAAGGCCATGAGGGCTGTTAACGAGTCGAGAGGAGCCTTCATAAAGGTCAGCGACCCCGAGATACTTAACGCTATGGCGGTGCTGGCCAGGGAGGAGGGGATACTCGTCGAGCCGGCCAGCGCAGCCGCCTACGCGGGCCTCCTAAGAGCGAGGAAGATGGGGCTCATAGGCGAAGACTCCTTGGTGGTGGTAGTACTGACTGGCACTGGCCTCAAGGACCCAGACGCACTCTCACTCCTGGGGAGCGACACCACTAGGTATACCGCCGGCCCACAAGAAGCCGTGGAGATCGTTAAGGCGATAGTCTCGCGCTAACCGATAACCCCCGCGCCCGGCGCCCAGAGCTTGAGGGGGCTATGGCGAGGCTACACGGCCTCCGAGGCCCCAGGGGCCTATGAGGTGGTGGCCGCAGCCCCCGAGCCCCCTCCCGCTTAAAGGCTCTAGCAAGTCCTGCTGTGAGGGGGCTCTACATTGGAGGAGGAGTCTGGCAGCGGCGGGCTACCGCTGAGGTCCTACGACGACGTGGTAGAGTTCACAGTCTACCTGAAGCCTGAGAGCGGCGAGGAGAAGCTGGCCCTGGAGGGCGGCGAGATAGTGTTCTACACGAGGGAGCCCCCCGTGGCAGGGAGGCCTATAGCAGCTCTCAGAAGGATAATACTGTCGGGCCTGGGAATCCATAGCAAGAATCTTGAAATCGTGGACAGGGGCTCGAGCGCGGTTGTCAGGATAAGGGAGGCCAGCGTCGAGTACGTCGAGGAGAGGCTTAGAAAGCTGATCGTCCACGAGGGCTAGACATTGGAGCTCCAACTCTACGAGGCAGCCCTCTACTTCCTCCTCGGCGTTGCCGCCGCGACTATAGCCACAATGAGCGGTGTCGGCGGGGGAGTGTTCTTCGTCCCCATACTACACCTCCTCCTGGGCTACCCTATACACCTCTCAGTCGGGACTAGCAAGGCGATAGTCGCCGTCGTCACCGGGCTTGGAGGCCTCTCATATGTCAGGGAGAGGCTTGTAGCCCCTAGGGACGCTGCGCTCGTGGCGGCGTCAATGATACCATCTTCAGCGCTGGGAGCTGCCCTGGTAGCCTACATGAATCCCAGGGTCATAGAGGTCGTTGTGGGGGCCTTCGTAGCGTTCTATGGGGCTAGACTCCTGTACAGGAGCCTCCGGGGATCTGCTGGAGGCGGAGGGGCGGGCTCCAGCGACGGCGGGGCAGGCAGCGCTGGCAGGAGCGCAGCCCTTAAGGTGACGGCCGGCGCCCTGGCAGGGCTCATAGCTGGGCTCACGGGCACGGGCGGCGGCGCGATACTAGTGCCGGTATTAACGTCGCTTCTCGGCATGAACCTTAAGAGGGCCGTAGCCACTAGCACTCTCACCATATGGCCCGGCAGTATAATCGCGGCGGCAGTCCACGCCTACACCAATACCATCGACTACGCCGCATGGACTCTCCTAGCACCGGGGGCCCTTATTGGTGCTCTAATAGGGCCCCGCGTCGTCGCAAGAGCTCGCCTGTCCTTCATACGTCCCGTGGTGGGGCTAACGTTGCTAGCAGTAGGACTCACATTAGCACTATCTACTTAAACCAGCGTTAAACTAATATAGGAAAAGTATAAAGGCTCCAAATTTCCAACACAAGTAATTGTGAAGCGAGAGTCTAGGCGTAGGGTGTATCATGGAATGGAGGGTGGACAGGCATGGAGAACGTACCCCAGTTTATAAGGAGCGCGCTCGAGCTCTCGAAGCAGATAGATAAGGCGGGGAGGGAGGTTTCACGGAGGGCCGTCCTCCTAGGTGCCATGGTGTTTCCCCTCGTCCACCTCGGCGTTATCGCTAAGCCATCGGGGCCAAGCGATGGTAGTTCCTACGTGATTAGATATGTAACTAGTATAGGTTACCTTTCCAAGATACTCGTCGGGGATGGCCTCTGGGATAGGATATACTCTTCTGTCTCGTCGGCCCTGGAGTCAGGGGGCGCTAGCGAGCCGGAGAGGCTTGCCTCCAGGCTGCTGGGCGCTTCGAGGGGTGCCACAC
This sequence comes from Acidilobaceae archaeon, assembly GCA_027051095.1. Taxonomy (GTDB): domain Archaea; phylum Thermoproteota; class Thermoprotei_A; order Sulfolobales; family Acidilobaceae; genus Aeropyrum. The sequence continues at coordinate 5,584 of JALUAM010000006.1, forward strand.
GGGAGGAGATTGAGAGGAGGATTAGGGAGAAACTGGAGATACTGGCTAGGCACGGCCTCCTCCAGAAGAGGAGGGTCGGAGAGCTGGTATCCTCCCAGAGCCCCTCCGAGCTGGGGCTCGAAGTCAAGATGTGTGAGGGCGGTGGCGACGCAGCCCTAGCCCTCAGGGCCGCGGCGCTGGCTATGCTCGAGGCTGAGGGGACTCCCCAGGCCGCCCCGGTAGCCTACATAGCCTCTAAGAGCGCCTTAGAGGGCGGCGAGTCCAGCGAGTGGAACCTCATGTTCGCTAAGAGCTTCAAGAAGCTCGTCATAGAGCTCGGCAACCAGGTGGGCAGCGACGCCGGCGACCTAGCGGCTAGAGTCCTGGGAGCCGCTCTAGAGCCGGTAGCCCAGTACTATTCCGAGAGGGAGAGGGACGCCTGTATAGTGGAGGTTGTCGCGGGCCACAGGGTCCAGGCGGCCGCTGAGCCGAGGGGCGAGTCGTGGAGCGAGCTGGAGGAGCTGGCTGCAGCGATAGTTGACGCAGGGCTCGACGACAAGCTACCTCTCCAGAGGGTCATACCTATACTCTTGGTCGCCGGCAGGTACAAACCCGCAAACACCGCGGCCCTCGAGGAGCTTCTTAGGAGGGCTGGCCCCAGCGCAGACAAGCTGGCGGGAAGCAAGGCGACCCTTTACAGGATCGTTGAGAGGCTCAAGCAGAAGGGACTCCTGACCCAGAAGCCTCCGATCGAGCCAACCGAGAGGGCAGTAGAGCTGCTGAAGTCGCTGAGAAAGGCGCTAGAGTCGAGCGGCTACTAGGCTCGCCCTAAACACCATTCCCTTTTAACTCTCTCCCGAGGTCCTTCTCGCCGGGGGCCGTGAAGAGGCGCTTTAGAGCCCGAGGGGGCTCCCCCGGCCCTGTGATGAGGTACCCTCGGTCCTGAGCCTCTCGCTCAGAGTTTGAGACACCTCCTTAGGCTGCTCCGCTCACCCCTATAGGCCTTCTCTGCCTCCGCCTCTACACACCTGATGTCGACTAGGTCCTCGCCCAGAGCTTCCTGGAGCTTCTTAGCCCTACCGGCTATCTTAAGGGCCGCATGGAGCTTGCCCTCCTGGGCTTTGGCTAGAGCTGCGGCCGCCAGGATTAGGACCTGCTTTGCCGGGTCCCGGTCCCTCGACCAGACCGCCTCCAAGGCCTCGTGCGCCTCCCAGTACCTCTCCTCCTCTATTAGCGCCATGTAGCTGGCTAGGCCCTCAGCCCCCCCGAGGCCGCCTATAACTCTTCCCGCGAGGTCCTCGACTGCCCGGGCCAGGTCCTCGGGGCTCACGCCCTCCGCTGAGACTTCCACGTGGCTACTCGCTATCCTCACGTTAACCGAGCGGGCGCCGAGCCTCCTCCTGATCTCCCCTGCGAGCCTCGCAGCGTCCCGGGGCCTGAGTCCCCTCTCGTTCCTGGCTATGACGCCCGGCACGCCTGCAACCCTCTAGCAAGCCTCTGCTAGCGTTTAGGGCGTTGAAGCCTCGCTACTAACACTCTGGGCCGTGGGCGGCGGCGGGGTGGCGTGTACACCCTTTACCCGACCGCGGGGATGGGGTGAGTGGCCAGGGCCGACCGCCTGCCGTCCCACGGCTTTCCGCACAGCCCTCCTAAATAGCTCTGGGCCCGAGAGTTAGGTTTGTCGGAGCTGTGTCATGGGTGGCGCTAGGATACAGCCTGCGCTGGCTGCAATAGCGCTTCTCAACGGCTTCACGTTTGGCTCCCTCCTCGCGGTGCTAGCCCCCTACATGTACTCCTCGGGCTTCAGTGGCTCCGAGTTCGGCCTCCTAACATCGACTAGCATAGCCTCCAGCGTAGCCGCGTCTCTCGCCTCGGGACGGCTGAGCGACGCTGTGGGAGCTAGGAGGGTCCTAACCGCGGGCTTCGCGGGCAAGGCCGCAGCCTTCCTCCTAATAGCCAGCGGGTCACCCCTCCTCATGGCCATAGGCTTTCTGCTCCAGGGCCTCTCTATGGGCGCCTCGTGGAGCGCGGGCTCCGCGCTTGTTGCCAGAAGCGGCAGGGACGAGACGCTACACTACACGTTTAGCTATTTCGCCGCTGCGTCGACCTTGGGCTCGGCGCTGGGCGGCTTCGCGGGCGCGGTGCCTGTAGCGGCGTCGAGAACTCTCGGGGTCGAATTGATCGACGCTTACAGGCTCTACCTGGCTGGCCTCTCCGCCGTGGCAATAGTCCAGGCAGCGCTCTCGCTGAAAGTGGAGGAGAGGTTCCGCGCAGGCCATGGAAGCCTGCTTTCAGACCTCAAGAGCCTCTCGAAGAGCCCCGGATTCTCCACAATAATGAAGTTCAACGTGATCATAGGCCTCGGCGCCTCCATGTCCATACACAACATAGGCTACTACTTCGCCGCCAAGTACGGGGTTACAAGCGCCGAGATAGGCTTCGTTAGCGGCCTCGAGGCGCTCATAATGTCGGCGGTAACAGCCATGGCGCCGAGGCTGGCCTCGGCGCTAGGGGGCCCCTTGAGAGCCTACGTTATACTAGCCTCCTCAAGCGTGCCTCTCCTCATAGCGATGACGCTCGTCGGCGACTTCGCCCTAGCAGCCCTGATATACGTGGTCAGGACAGTGCTCATGAACGCCGCGAACCCCCTCCTCGAGGCCGTCGCCCTGAGGATGGTCCCCCTCGAGAGGCGGGGCACCGCCGCGGCGCTGATCAGCCTAACCTTCACAGTGCCCGCTGCAGCAGGCCGCAGTCTCGGCGGCTTCATGCTCGACATCGACCTCGAGCTACCGCTAAGGCTCACAGCCGCCCTGTACATGGTAGCCCTAGCCTACCTCTACACCAAACGCCGCGTAATCGAGGAAAGCAAACTATCCAAGCCCAGAATAATGGAGGTTAAAGCCGCCGCCTGAAGACGACGGCTAGCCCCACAGCCTTGCCCTCGCTAGAATGCAGGCAAGGCATAAATATTGGAAACCAGCTACACATTATAAAGTGTGAGGATGGGAGCATGGCGGAGTATGAGTGCAAGGAGTGCGGGATCAAGTTCGCGACCAAGGAAGAGTATGAGAAGCACATGAGGGAGCACCACGGCCACGAGGGAGGCCACCACCATCACCACCATCATCACCACCACGGCGGCCACAGCTGCTAATGAGAAGCACCACGGAGACAAGACCCGCTCTTATTTTTAATGTTAGTTAGACCGGCGACTCCTCCCCCAGTTTAATCCCCTGCCGCTCACTTCTTCAGAGGGGAGGCCCTTGCCGGCTTCTACAATGAAGGCAGCCGTGCTCAGGGAATACCTAGCACCTCTATCCGTGGAGGAGGTTCCGAGGCCCCGCGCCTCCGGCAGGTTCGAGGTCGTCGTTAAGATAGTGGGCTCGGGGATCTGTCACACAGACGTTCATGTCTGGAGGGGCGAGGCCGAGGCTGTTCTAGACGTGAGGCCGCCAATCATACTCGGCCACGAGCCAAGCGGCATTGTCTGGGAGGTCGGCGAGGGCGTCCCCGAGAGGTTCAAGCCTGGGACCCCCGTGCTGGTGTGCGCCAGCGGGTTCTGCGCGGAGGAGGACGAGTACACCATGGAGGGCGAGAGCCAACTGTGCAGAAAGCCCGAGTGGCCGGGGCTCAGCAGGAGGCCCGGGTCCTACGCTGAGTACATGCACGTACCCCACTACAAGTACCTCATACCAGCCCACGGCCTGGAGGACCTGCCGGCTGCTAGCCTCCTCACAGACGCGGGCGTCACCGCCTACAGGGCCGTGAAGAAGGCTAAGGAGAGGGTGAAGCCGGACGACTACGTGGTGGTTGTGGGCCTCGGAGGGGTGGGGCTCTTTGGTCTCCAGCTGGCCAAGAGGCTACTCAACGCTAATGTGATAGGAGTCGACGTTAAGGAGGAGAAGCTCGACTTCGCGGCTAAGGTGGCCAGGCTCGGCGACAGTGACCACCTCATCAACGCCTCTAGGGCCGAGAGGATCTACGATGAAATCATGATGATGACTGGGGGGAGGGGCGTTAGGGCTGTACTCGACTTCGTAGGACTCGAGAGCGAGATGGAGCAGTACCTCAGGGCGCTAGACGTCAAGGGCATATACGTGGTTGTGGGCCTAGGGAGCCCCTTCGGCTCCCGCGTCCCGAGCCTACACCTCATACTAGGCGAGAGGGCCATAACCGGGGTTCTCTGGGGCTCCTGCAGGGACGTCGCCGAGCTGGCGGGTCTGGCCAGGGCCGGCGTAGTCGACTACAGGAGCATAGTGACCGCTAGGGTTGGCCTCGAGGGTGCGAGCGACGCCCTCGAGAGGCTGGACAGGGGAGAGGTCCTAGGCAGGCAGATAATAGACCTATCAGGGGGCTCCTAGGGCTCTCCTCGCCGCTGCTACGATCTCCATCGCGGCCCTAGTATACCTGGCTATAGTGGCGTAGGACCCCCTCTCCAGCCTTATCCTGCCCTCTAGTATAGCCCTCATCGGGTGCAGGTCCCCCCTTATCACGGAGAGCCATGTATCCCTGGAGGCCGATAGAACGTAGTCTGCCTGCTCTCTCGACGCGTCGTCGACCCAGCGGGTACCTCTACACTCGCCCTCGTACAAGTCCAGTATAAACCCCTTAGGGGGCTGCATATCTGAGACCTTGAAGAGTATGGGCCACCTCCACCCCCTCGCCGAGCGCCTGTAACCCTCGCTCCCGTTAAGCTCCCTGCACAGGGCCTCTGCGAACGCGGGGCTAGGAAACTCGACCATGAAGCAACACCCCTAGAGGCTAGATCCCTGGCGAGTTTTAGGAGGGCCACATAGGCCTAGCATAGACGCTACCTCCTCCGCGATCGCTGGGGCCGCGGTCAGGCCCGGGGACTCTATCCCCACTAAATGGATCACTCGGGGCTCTCTCCTGGAGCGGGCTATTATGAAGTCCCTCCTATCGCTTACAGCCCTCAGCCCTACTATGGTAGAGTGCGGCTCGCCTAGCTCGATGCTGGTAAGCCCCCCAAACCTCGATCTGAGCTCGGCTAGCCCCTCATCCCCGACTACTCCAAAGGTCGGCCCCACTATCACAGAGCCGTCTAGCTGGGGTATTATCGCGCCGCCCTTGGACCTCGCGGTAGGGAGCCTGGAGACTATCGAGCGGAACCTGGGGCCCCTATAGACCGCCATGAGGCCCGGGACAAGCCTAACATTGAACCTGTCGCCCAGCGTCGAGGCAAGCCTCGCCGCCTCGGCCCCGGCCGAGTTGACCACGTAATCATACCTTACCCTAGAGCCGTCCTCTAGCACCACGGCAGGCCCGGGCTCGAGAGCCTCTACCCTAGCGGGGACTACTCCTACCCCGCTGGCCTCAAGCTCCCGGAGAAGCCTTTCAATGACCTCGCCTGAGTCAACGACGCCGTACCCCTCAACAACCATGGCAGCCCTTATTTTGTCTGAGAGCGCAGGCTCCACGTCGCGTGCCCTATCGCCCCGCACTATAACGGCGTCTACCCCGTAAAGCCTCCTGAGCGCCATGGGTAACAGGCGCAGCGCGACCTCCTCGACGCTGTTAGTAGCCGCTACCACCAGGGGCAGGCTCATGATCTTGTAGCCCAGTATCCTGGAGTATACCCTGTGGAGCCTGGAGCCCAGCAGTGCGTAGCGCCGCCTCAGCCTGCCCGGGGGAGGCTGTATCCTGTGTATAACGTTTGCGTTCCTAGTTGACGCGCCCGCTCCGGGCCTCTCCGCCTCGTACACTGTGACCTCGAAGCCCGAGGCGGAGAGGGCCAGGGCTGTGAAGAGGCCTACAACACCCGCCCCTACGACGGCAACCCTACCTCTCATCGCGCGGTTAGCCTCATGCACACCCTCCTAAGGGGAGAGCCCCTGAATACCCTGTAAGGGTCTAGGGCGTCAAGCACCCTGCAGAGGACCCTCAGCCTCGCCTCGCCGAGCTCCCTGAGCGCCCAGGGAAGCTTGGCCCTGCCAATCCCGTGGTGATGCGTTACGCTGGCCCCTAGGGAGGCGGCCTCGTCCAGCGCCTCCCTCCAGGCCCTAGCGAACACCGAGGGCCTAGCCTCCCCCACCACTATGAAGTAGACCGCCGCGCCCCCCGGGTAGAAGTGGCCCGAGTGAGCCATGACCGCCACCACCCCCTTGACCTTGGAGAGCCTCGACTTCACCCTGCGCCAGGCGTCTTCCAGAAGGTCCCAGCCCGCCGCGATGTCTATGGTGTCGGCCCAGAGGCCAGCCTTGTACAGGCTCTCCAGCCTCTCAGCGTACCTCCACCTCTCGGCGAAGACCCTCTCGTAAACTTCCTCGCCCAGGACCTCGCCCCCCGCAGACTCGCACTCGGCTTTAAGGGTGTCTCCCAGGGCCTCCGCTATGCCTTTGACGGCGGCGTAGTAGGATGCTACTAGCAGGGGTCCCTCCTCGGAGAACATGAGTGATGCCTCGTCCTCGTCTATCACCCTCATCACGTGGGGAGTGTTCCACTGGGAGAGCCTCCTGGCTATTCTAAGCGCGTCGCTCAGGCTCCTGGTCCTGCACGCTATCCTAGCCTCGCTCCGCGGCCTGGCCCGGGCCCTGAACCCCACGCCTACTATGAGGCCTGCGCCGCCCTCGCTACCCAGCACGGCGTCCAGCAAGCTAGGGCCCACCCTCCCTCTAGGGTTCACGTCGCTTCCAAGCCTAACCAGCCCGTCGCCCGAGAGCACTATATCCACGTACTGGACCACGTCCTCGACGTTCCCGGCGCCGGGCTGGATCATGCCCGAGGCGAGCGTCGACACGACCCCCGCGGCGCTGGCAAGCTCCAGGCTCTGGGGGAGCAAGGGCACCGTGAGGCCCTTCTCCTCCGCCGCGGCCAGGACCTCGTGGATTCTTGTCCCCGCCATGGAATGAACTATCTGGCCGCCGGCTAGGACCTCGGCGCCCCTCAGCCTGGAGGTGGACACTACTGCGCACTCGCCCGGCGGCAACGCAGCCCCCAGGACCCCGCTACCCGAGGACCACGGGTGAAGGCATACCCCACGCTCCCTGGCAGCCTCGACCACAGCGATAGCCTCGTCAACGCTGCCCGGCTCGACGACTAGAAACCTGGGCGTCTTCACCCCGCGGGCTAGCGCCAGGGAGAGGATCGGCCAGGAGTCCAGAGGGGGGTCGCTAAGCCAGGGCCTCGGGGTGCCCGTGGAGGGCTCTAGCTCATAGACCCTACCAGATCCCAGAATTCTCTCGACAGCTCTGGCAAAGCCTCTAAGCGGCCCCCCAGGACCTCTGCCCACGCCTCCATCATGCTCCTCGAAGGCCGCCCACCCCTCGCGACCCTTGAGGGGCTCGAGCCGCTTAACCCCCTCACGACGTCCCACAGGGTCACGTCGCCGGCTGCGTAAGCGGCCAGCAGCGCGGCCCCCAGGCTGCTAGCCTCTACGCCCCCGTAAACCTCCATTGCTACGCCAGACGCCGCCGCGGCAGCGTCCACCACGGCGCTCAGCCTCGCGGCTCCCCCAAACACCCTTGCCCTCCAATTACCTGAAGCCGAGGCGGCTAGCCATGCTACGTGGGCCAGCGCCAGGGCGGCGCCCGCGGCCACGGAGCACGCCGCCCCCCTCAGCCCCGCGCCCAGAATAGCCGGCGGGTGCCAGGCGCCCGAGCGCGGCGAGGGCATGTAGGCCATGGCGGGGGGAGGCCTGGCGTCCAGACACTCTCTCCACGACAACCGGGGGGGCCATAGCCCCATATCCCTCAGGTAAGCCTCGAGGGCGAGGCCCACGCCGGGAGCCATAGCCTCCAAGCATGCCATATGAGTAGATCTCGTCTTCAGGGCCACCAGGGGCACCAGCCCCTTAAGGGCGGCGTGGATCCCCCGAGCCGCTATGTCGGCGAAGAAGCCGCTCCCCGCGTCGACCTTAACGCAGTCGTCCACCATGCAGCCGGAGGCTATGAGGGAAGCCTGCTGATCCGCTATTACGGGCCCCACCATCATAGAGCCTCTCCTGGCTAGCGGCTCGTCGTGGAGGGCTAGGCCGGGCTGAGGTCCTCTAACGCCCACAAGCCTGTACACGCCGAGCCTGCGACCCCTGAAGGGCTCCAGGAGCCCCATGGTCCCCGCATTGACCGGCTCGCTGACATACTTGCCTGAGAGCCACTCGGCGACCAGGGCGTCCACAGTCCAGACCCTAGCCCCCGCCGGCGCCTCTCTCGAGAGGGCAACAGCCAGGGGCAGGGGCGAGCCGGGCTCGAAGAGCCTGCCCAGCAGGGGGGCTCTGGCCAGGAGCCTAGTGTGGAGGGGGAGGGACCTGAAGGCCTGGGAGTGCTTCGAGTAGTCGGCCCAGAGGATCACGCTGGTCGCAGGTTCCCCGCCCGGGAGCCAGGCGGCCACGCTGCCCCTATAGACGCTGACGCCTACAGCGCGCACCCCCAGCTTCTCGGCCTTAGACAAGAGCGTGGCGATGGCCTCCCTCAGCCTCCAGGGATCGTGCTCAGCCTCCAGGGGCCTGAGTCTTAGCGGCGCGGCCAGGCTGTAGGATGACACCGCCTTAAACCCCTCATCGTATACTACAAGCTTCACGCGCGACGTGCCCACGTCGAGGCCAGCGTACAGCCTGCCCCTTGCCACGCCGCCCACCCTTCGAGGCGGTCTATACGTGCAGGCACACCCGCTCTTTAACCCTATAGCCAGTCTCTCCGTTAACGGCGGCGAGTCTTGTCGAAGGAGCCCCCCAAGTATAAATACGTGCCCGACGAGCTATGGACGACTCCCGACCTTAAGGACATAGACGCCAAGAAGGTGGTAGACCTGCTCCTAGCCGCGCTGGCAGACGAGATCCTAGCCTTCCACCAGTACATGTTGACAGCCTACGCGATTAAGGGTCCCAACTCTGAGGAGATCAGCGAAGTCTTCAAGAAGATAGCTATGGACGAGCTTAACGACCACTTCACCAGGATAGCAGAGAGGCTCCAGGACTTCAACGTGGATATACCCGACTTCAGGGACTTCTGGTCTCTCTCCCGCTGCAAGCAGCCCCCGCTACCCAGCGACCCCTACGACATAGACGCCTGGCTGAAGGCAGCCATAGAGGCCGAGGAGTGCGCCATAGCATATTACAGGGAGATATACGACTACGTCAAGGATAGGGACGTGAGGACTGAGGAACTCATAGAACATATACTCTCAGACGAGATCGAGCACTACACCCTCTTCAAGAACCTCCTCAGCAAGGGCAAGCTCAAGAGCTAGCGTCTCCCCCGGCGGGCCTGGAGACGCACTCCATATAGAATTTTTTCAGCTTCTCGATCGTGTCGTCGCTGAGGAAGTGCTCCAGGAGTTCCGCCTCTATGTTAGCCCTCTCCCTGTCGACCCCCAGGGCTAGAAACAGCTCTAAGAGGAAGCCGTGCTTCCTCGATATCCTCTCACCGATCTCTCTCCCCCTCTCAGTCAACCTGACATACCTGTATTTTTTATATTCTACTAGGCCCTTCCTCTCAAGCCTCTTCAACATCTCTGTGACTGAGGACGGCCTAACCCCTAAGACCTCGGCTATGTCGCTCGGCTTAACCACACCGTACTCCTTCTCCAGTTCATATATAGCCTCTATATAGTCCTCCTCTGCCATGGAAGCCATACTCTTCTTAATCCTATGCGCCTCCTTGAGAAGCTTTATCCTGCTGCCAGAGCTGTCCATCAGACCAGCCCCCACGATCGGGCCTTAGATAATGGTGGCTGCGTGGGGCCAAAAACTGGGCCTGCTACCCGGGGGCAAGATTAATAATCTTAGGCGGGCCTAACAGTGTTAGGCGGGCCTAAGATGAAGGATGTTAGGGCCTGCGAGGTCAAGGGCATTACCGTCAGGTATAGGCGGGGCCAGCCCCCTGCTCTCGAGGATGTCGACTTCCACGCGAACCTTGGGGAGATGGTCCTAGTAGCCGGCCCAAACGGAGGCGGGAAGAGCACCCTGCTCAAGAGCATAGTTGGCCTCCTTAAGCCCGAGAAGGGCTCTATCAGGGTGCTCGGCAGAGACCCCTATAGAGACCCGGGGGTCAGAAGGCTCATCGGCTACGTGCCCCAGATAAGCGACCTCAACCTCAACGCTCCGATAACGCTCTGGGACCTAGTGGCTCTGCCCCGGCTGGCCCTTAGAGGGCGCCCCATCCCATTCAGGGGGCTGAAGGACGAGGACCTGAAGGCTATAGAGGACAGCATAAGGAGGCTTGGGCTCGAGGATCATGCAGACAAGCTGGTATCAGAGCTGTCGGGGGGCATGCTGGCGAGGGCCATGATAGCTAGGGTCCTAGCGCTCGACCCCAAGATTTATATACTAGACGAGCCCTTCGAGTCCATGGACAGCGAGAGCGAGGAGATAGCTGTAAAGGTCCTCGTCGAGGAGAAGATGAGAGGCAAGCTCGTAATAGTAGCTGAACACCACATAGCAGACGCTAGCCCCTACGACAGGGCAGTGCTGATAAACAGGAGGGTGCTGATGGAGGGCAGCCCAGGAGAGATCCTAGAGGCCTATAGGAAGGCGGCGGCGAGGTGAGCACCCTTGAGACTAGTATACGCCCTTCTGCTGCTAGCCCTAGCACTATTCCTGGCCTTGCCTCTGCCCTCCGCCGCCAGTGGCGATAGGTTATACATAGTCGCGACGCTGCCGGTCATAGCCGACCTAGTGTCTATGGTCGCCGGCGAGAGGGCCGTTGTGGAGAGCCTGTTAGCCCCAGGGGTTAACGTCAACGCCTACGAGATAACCCCTGAGGACGCTACGAGGATGGCTGAGGCTGACCTCTTCATCTATGTCGGCTACGGGGCGGAGGAGGCCCTGGGCCTCTACGCCGCCGCCATACGAGACGGCGAGGGGGTGGTCAGGCTCCTCGACCTGCTGGGCCGCGAGGGCCTTCTGAAGGGCGACAACCCGTACTTCTGGATGGATCCCCTCACCGCGGCCAAGGCGGTGGAAGTCATAGCAGGCCTCCTAGCCTCGATAGACCCTGAGGGGGCCAGCTACTACATGGAGAGGGCGGTCGAGGCTAGGGCCGAGCTAGAGGCTTTGGACGCCGAGGTCAGGGAGATACTCTCGGCAGTGCCTCCTGGGGAGAGGAAGCTCGTCACGGTACGGGACACGCTAAGGTACTTCGCTGATAGATACGGCTTCGAGGTCGTGGGCTACGTTACCGGCAAGGCGGGCACCTACGAGCCTTCCGTGAAAACCGTCACAATCCTGGCGGACAGGCTTAGAGACGAGGGCGTGAGGGTAGCGTTCATAGAGTACGAGGAAGCGGGTACCACGCTCAGGGAGGTCCTAGAGACTGTCGCAGAGGAGCTTGGATTCGAGACCGTGGGCTTCATATACGTTGAGACCCTGGACCCTGGAGCAGGCATAGACAGCTACAGAGACCTCATGATACACAACGCCACGCTGATAGCAGAGGCTCTGTCGACTGCCGGGGATGGCGAGGAGTATAAAGGAGGGTCTACGCTGCCCCTGCCTGGGCCCCTCAAGTACGAGTTCATGGTTAGGGGTCTCCTAACCCTTATAGTTGCGATGTCGGTCGCCTCCCTCGTGGGGGCCTTCGCGGTGCTGAGGGGCTGGGCCATATTCGGCGATGCCCTAGCCCACGGCGCCCTAGCAGGCCTGGTAGTAGCCTACCTGGCCGGGGCCGGCTTCTACGCGGGGGCCCTCGCAGCGGGGGTCCTGGTAGCCCTGATAGTGAGCACAGTTGAGAGGAGGACCAGGCTGAGGGCTGACGTCATAATAGCGGTCACATTCGCGACGATGCTCTCCATAGCTATAGTTCTCCTCTCGAGGGTGGGCGGCGCCACGATATCCATAGAGGACGTACTATTCGCCGACGTGACCGCAGTCTCCAGGGAGATGATGACAAGGACGATAACGCTCTCCCTAATAGTAGCCGCCATGGTCGCAGTAGTCTGGAGGCAGCTATTACTCTACGTGATAGAGCCCACGATGGCCGCGGCCCTAGGGGTGAGGACCGGCCTCATCCACTACACACTCCTAGGCCTCCTAGCGCTCACAGTAGTCACCGCCTTCCTCGCCATAGGCTACGTGCCCACAATAGCCTCCATGATGATACCTCCAGCTGCAGCCTTCCTACTATCGAGGAGGCCCTCCCAGTTCATAGCGCTAAGCGTGGCCATCGCAGTGTTCTCGGCTGTGGCAGGCTTCTACGCGGCCTACCTGCTAGACCTCAACGCGGGCGCCACCGCCATACTAGTCTCAGCTGCTGTATTCGCGCTCGCAGTGATCCTCAAGAGGCACTAGCCCCTAGCAAACCTCTTGAAGAGGTAGTACGAGGCCAGTCCCACCATGACAGCCAGCACAGCCCCCACAGCTGCAGCCCCCGGCTCGCCGCCCGAAAGAGCCCGGAGAGAAGCCACAGCGAGAACCAGTGCGACCAGGCCGTCGATAACAGCCATGGGGAGTGATAGGAGCCTCGACAGCCTAGACCCCAGCGAGGCCCCAAACAGGAAGACCAGGTTACCCACCGCGAAAAGCCCCATAGCCGGGAACACCGCGGCCGCGAACAAAGCCAGCCCTCCAAGGCTCCCGCTCGACAAAGCAGCGAGGCCCAGGTAGAACAGGAACAGCGAGGCAACGACACCCACAAACCCTGCCAGCGACGCTAGAGAGGCCACAAAGCTCCTAGCCAAGCCCACAGCCTCCAACCTCACATACCCGGTTAAAAGCTGCACCCAGCTATTTAACCCGGAGGCCCACCCCCGGCGACGGCTTAGACATATCCAAAAACATAATTTCATTAAATCTGGTGGCGGGCCCGCCGGGATTTGAACCCGGGACCTCCGGCTCCGCAGGCCGGCGCTCTGGTCCTGGCTGAGCTACGGGCCCCCGCCTTCACTTCTCTCCTCGGGGAGCGTTATACTCTGCCCCCTCGCCGGGCGTCGCCCTCCTTTGAAAGCTGGGAGCGCTTAATAGCCCTGGAGCCTGCAGCTGAGGGCGGGCTCTGTGGCGGGCCCCTTCCTATACAAAATCCTTGTCTACCCTATCAAGAGTCTGCCCCCCGTGGAGCTCACTGAGGCGAGAGTCACCAAGTACGGGACCTTGGAGTGGGATAGGCTCTACGCGATAATCGACGAGAAGGGAAGGATAATTAACGGGAAGAGGGAGAGGAGGATCCACCTGGTGAGGGCCCGCTATGACCTCCGGAGGAAGCTAGTCTACCTCTCCGCTTGCTGCGGCGATGAGGAGGCTTTCAGTCTTGACGGCGAGGAGGATGAGATCTCCAGGTGGTTCTCCAGGTTCCTCGGCTACACTGTAAAGCTTGTTTCCAGGCCCGAGGGCTTCCCCGACGACGAGAGGTTCAGGGGTCCCACGGTGATAAGCACTGCGACCCTCGCTGAGGTGGGCTCCTGGTTTGGCTGGGACTTGATCCAGGCCAGGCTCAGGTTCAGGGCTAACCTGGAGATAGCAGGCGTGCCGCCCTTCTGGGAGGACAGGCTCTACGCAGGCCCCGGGAAGGCCGTCCTATTCAGGGTCGGCGAAGTCCTACTCGAGGGGAGGAACATATCCAGGAGGTGCGTGGTCCCCTCAAGGGACCCCTTCACCGGGGCCCCCACCAGGGGCTTCCAGAAGCTCTTCGTCGAGAGGAGAAGGCCTACGCTACTGGGAAGGTGCCCCGAGGGGGACCACGGGTACAGGCTAGCCATAAACACTGTGATAAGGCCCGGCCAGGAGGGGAAGGTCCTGAGGCTGGGAGATCCCGTAGAAGTCCTAGGGATAGTGGGCGCCTAGGCGGGGCCGGAGAATACTTCACTGTAGTAGACCACTCAAACCCTGCTTGGGCTATCGCAGCTAAAGCCATAATCCACAGCCCCGAGGCAGGGGGCCTCGGGCGTGTAGGACCTACCTGGGCTTTTACCTTTCATAGCCTGCTCTCGCATCTTGAGGCGTCGGGGTTGGGCTCCTATACTACTCTTAGAGTGCCGTCTAGGATAGCCGCGTTGCTAGAGGGCTGGGCTAAGAGGAGAGGTATGACTCTGGAGTAGTATCTAGCCGAGCTCGCAGCCGAGGGCCTAGACTCGGAGGGTAGGGCTAGAGAGCTTGTTGAGACTGCGAGGGAGCTGCTTGAGGAGGAGGCGCGGAGGGAGCTGGAAGAGGGTGGTATCAGGCAGGCCGCGGAGAAGATATGGGGGTTACCGCCTCTGGCCGTGAAGGCTTACGCTGCCTGGAGGAAGAGGCAGAAGCTCTCAAGCCACGAGGAGCTATAGGAGTATAAGGACGTGGTGGCGGGAGACCTTCAGGGAAGCGGCCTCCCTCCACACATGCTTCTACGGGGGCTAATACACGGAGAACGATGTGAGAGATACGCTAAACCACGTGGGAAAGGCTGGTGGATAATGCGAGGAAGAGGATCACGGGTAAGGCTGGCAGCCGGCCGGATCAAGCCAGTCATTATAACGCAAGGGAGTACTCATCCCTGCGTGGTTACGTCCGTCTCCAGTCAAGCCTGGCATCATCCCCGGCTTTTGAGGGCCTCTTCTATCGCCAGGGCTGCCGCTAGGTCTAGCAGCGGCGTCCCGACGCTCTTATACACCCTATAATCGCCCGGCCTGCACTCGGCTTCGCCCCGCAGGACCTCTCTGAGCGTCGCAGTCCTTGGGGCCCGGGCGGCGTCCTCGCTCTCCTCGGATGCTATGGGAGAGTCTACCAGCACGCAGCCGGCCCTGGCCAGGACCTCGTCCGAGATCTCCCTGACCGGCCTGGGCGCCCCCACGCTGACTATGAAGGAGCCGGGCCTAGCCTCCTCCGTCACCACGGGCTCCTTCGACGTTGTAGCCGCTACTATTACGTCTGAGGACCTCAGCAGCTCGCCGAGGCCGCTGGCAACCCTCCCTCCATACTCCCCCGCCAGCCTCTCGGCCCTGGAGGGGGTCCTGGAGTAGACTAGGACGCCGTCGAACTCGTAGAGGCCGGTGAGGACTCTGAGGTGATACCTTGCCTGGACGCCGGCACCTATCACGCCGAGCACACCGCCCCCCTTGAAGCCGAGCAGCCTGAGGGCGAGGGCCGAGGCTGCCGCGGTCCTCCAGCCAGTCGGCTCCTCCGCCGGCATCTCCATCAGGACCTCGCCCGTCTCAGAGTCAATCGAGAGTAGGAGGCCCCTCACCAGGGGGAGGCCCCTCCCGGGGTTGCCCGGGTAGACCCCCACCACCTTGACGACGTGCCTGCCGTAGCCGGAGGCCGCCATCACCCCCAGCCAGCTGCCCCTGGCCTCCAGCGAGGACCTGGGAGCCTCGACCGTGTCGCCCCCGAGCACCCTCTCAACCCATCCCACTATGAGGCGGGGGGATAGGAGCCCGTCTACCTCTGCGCCGGAGAGCCTCAGCGGCAACCCGGGGCACCGCTAGGACCGGGCACCGCGAGTTAAATATAATGTTACCGCGGGGACACCAATCCCCCGGGGCTGGCCTGCAAGGGGTGGCCCGGGCCTAATGGCCGCGGTCAGATGCCCATACGGCGAGGCGAGGGGAGCTACAGTCTACTGCAGGGCTGCCGGTAGGACCGTTAACCCCCTGGTCATGCCGTGCAGGAGCCCAAACTACCCGCGTTGCAGGTTCTATAGGGAGGCCGAGGAGAGGAGAAAGGCTGAAGCCAAGGCTGAGAGGCCCCCCGAGCCGGCAAGGGCGGAGGCCGCCGCGGGAGGCTCCGCTAGCCCCAAGCCCGCGGCCGCGCCCGGTGGCGGCGAGGCTCCAGCTAGGGCTGCGGGGGCTGAGAGGCGCTGGGACTCCGAGGAGTCCAGGAGGCTCTCCGACCCCCTCACGGTGGCTAGGCTACTGGTTGAGGCTAGGGCGGAGGCGTCGGGGAGCGTTGAGGCCTCGGGGATAGACGAGGCGGAGAGGACGCTCGGGGCCATGGCTCCGGGTGAGGGCTGCTTCCTCGTCGTCGCCTCCGGGGGCGGCGAGACCGTCTACATGAAGCTGTGCAGGGGGGAGATAGTCGCGGCGGCCTCGACGAGCCGGGGCCCACTGGACCCCGGGGGCCTGGAGTCTGTCCTCAAAGCCCTGGGCAGGCTATCGGTTGTAGTCTACAGGGTTGCCGGGTGGGGCTAGGCCGCGGCCTCCCTGGCCAGGGTCCTGAACCCGTAGAGGGCGGCGAGGGCGGGGATCACGCCGCCTACAGCGTACCAGAGCCCTAGCGTGACGGGGCCCAGGCCCTTGGCTACTGGGTAGAGTGGCAGCGTGAACGCGTGGAGGAGGAACGCCAGGCCTATTATCATAGCTCCCCTGCTCCCGGTGGGCCTCGCTATCGACACTATTATGAAGACCCCGAGTAGGAGGCTGGTCGGCACCAGTATGCCCATTACCCTGCCCACGCTGCTTATCAGGAGCTTGTTGGAGGGGTCGCTTATGTCGGCGCCCAGGTTCACGGCTAGCGTGTAAACTGTGCCCGAGAGGAAGACTATGGCTGGTAGCCCGTAGTAGACCATCCTGGACTGGACGCCGGCCATGTCGACTAGTATAAGGGCCTGGGCGAACGCCCACAGGACTATGAAGATGCCCCTGATTGCGTCGAGGGCGTAGTGGGCCCTCGACCCGTAGAAGCCCTCCACGGTGTCAATCCTATAGTTTATGAACGCCTCGAGGAAGGCCTGCACAGCGACGAAGGCTAGGCCGACTGAGAGCCATAGGACAGCGACGTTGCCGCTCGACCTGTAGATCCTCAAGCCTATGAGGCTGGCAGGCACCAGTATGAGCCCCGTGAGGGCCGGGTAGGCCACCTCCGCCGAGAGGAGAGCCACCCGCCCCACCCCCATCCACGCGGGGGGCCATATCGCCTGAGGCTAATTAAGCCGTCAACTGTTTAGAGTCTAGGTGGTATGGGCCTGTGAGGAGTCCGCGGGTAGCCTGGAGGCCTGAGGGCCAGTGAAGCGGGTGTGAGCGCTCAGGCGGCGCCGAGGCCCGAGGGAGTGGAGGAGGTGCCGCCCTATGGCCGGGCTCCCCCTGTTCCCTACTAGCGTTGTCGGCAGCTTCCCCAGGCCCGAGTGGCTCATGAGGGCGCTGAGGGATCTGAGGGCGGGAAGGATTAGCAGCGAGGAGTTCGAGTCTTACCTGGACGACGCTGTGCTAGCCACGCTCAAGGAGGAAGAGGCTGCTGGGCTCGACGTGGTGACCGACGGGGAGCAGAGGAGGCTCAGCTTCTTCTTCGCCGAGCTATTCGAGGGCATGGAGTACAGGCCTCTCTACCAGCTAGCTGAGACCCCGGAGGCCAGGGGCTACCTGGAGTCTCTGGGCATACACAGGGGGGTCTACCACCCGGTGGCCGTGGGCCCCCTCCAGCTGAGGCTGGAGAGGGTCGAGAGGGAGGCTGGCTTCGCGCTTAGGTACGCCTCCAGGCCTCTCAAGTTCACGCTGCCCAGCCCCTACATGCTGATGATAGACTCGTGGAACAGGAGCCTATCCTCGGAGTACTATCCGAGCCCGGAGGACCTCGGCTTTGAGGTCGCGAAGCTCCTTAACAGGGCTGTCAGAAGGCTCGCCGAGATGGGGGTGTTCTTCGTGCAGCTCGACGACCCCTCACTCTCCAACCCGATAGACCCCAAGTACTATAGGCTAGTTGAGATGGTCAACGGGTACAGGCCCCGGCAGCCGATAGAGGAGGAGCTGGAGCTCGCAAGGGACCTGATAAACGAGGCTGTCAGGGGAGTCTCGGGGGTCAAGCTGGGGGTCCACGTGTGCAGGGGTAACTGGCCGGGGCCCGAGGAGGCTATGCCCAGGGGCGGCTACGAGAAGATAATGCCCTACATGGAGGAGCTCAGAGTCGACCAGCTGGTCCTAGAGTTCGCGACGCCGAGGGCCGGGAGCGTCGAGGTCCTCAGGGGCACGGGCAAGGAGGTCGGGCTGGGCGTCGTAGACGTTAAGAGGCCCGAGGTGGAGCCGCCGGAGGTCATAGAGAGGAGGGTTGAGGAGGCGCTGAGGTACGTAGACGCTGGCAGGCTCTGGCTGAACCCCGACTGCGGCTTCGCCTCTGGGGCCACATGGCCAGTCCAGCCCAGGAGGAGGAGCTTCGAGAAGGTCAGAGCCATGGTCGAGGCCGCGAGGAGGCTGAGGAAGAGGTACGGGGCCTAGCCCCCGCAGCCCCTTATCCAGCCGGTCTAGCTAGGGTGCAAGCTACATAACGTTGCATGAGTGTGCAAGCGGTCCTCTAGCACGCGAGATGCTGCGGGGCGCCGGGAAACCCGGGCCCTAAGGATGAGTAGGGGCGGGTTTCCCCGGCTAGCCCCCGTGGATTTCCTCTGCGAGCCTCCTGTAGAACTCCACAGCCTTCTCAAGCGCCCAGAGCCATACGTACTCGTCGGGGCCGTGAACGCCGCCCCCCAGGGGCCCGTAGTCTATCGCCTCGCTCCCCCTCGGGCTGAAGTAGCGGCTGTCGCTGGCCCCCGCAGCCTCCATGGGCTCCCCGCTGAGACCCACCGACTCGTTTACCCTGAGCGCTAGCTGCGCTAGCCTTGAGCCCCTCGGGGTGTAGAGGTAGCCGGCTCCCCCCGACACCTCCACCTCCCACGCTATGCCTCTCGGCATCGACTCCTCCAGCACCCTTGCCAGGGCCTCCTCGACGTCGCCCCTCCTATCCGTCATGGCCCTCAGGTCTATGTCGAAGACGTGCCATCCCCCCTCCCTCCTGTAGACGTTGGGCGTCGCTGTCACCCCGTACTCGCTGGCCAGCTCGAGCCTGACGGGGGGCCTAGTGGCGGGTATGAGGGCTGAGACTGCTGCCGTCAGCCCCTCGTCCCAGGAGGCCTCCCCGCAGCCCCCGCAGGGCTCCACCGCCTCCAGCTCCGCGCTAGCGGGGAGCACGTTGCCCTTAACCCACTCGCCCCTCAGCGAGGCCGCCTTCAAGCCCCTCGCCCTCAGCAGAGCAGAGGCCTCGAGGAGCGGGTGCCTGTCCACCCCGGGTATGAAGTAGGCTGCGTGCCTCGTATCCCTGCCCCTAACCTCTAGCTCGAACCTCATGGAGACCCTCCTCCCCTCGCCCCCCGCGGTGGCCTCCTCTACCCTCAGCCTAGCCCTGAACGCGGACCTCCTCCTCAGTATCACCCTCGAGAACGCGCCGTCACCGTTGACTACGTAGTCGGGCCAGAGCCCCCACTCTTTCAGCCTCTCCGCGAGCCACCCGGCGCCCCCCGAGCCGCCCACCTCCTCGTCTCCCGTGAACGCCACCAGCACCGTGCCCCTCCCCGGGCTGAACCCGCTGAGGGCCACAGCTATGGCCGCCACGTTCCCCTTATCATCCGCGGCCCCCCTCCCGTAGAGCCTCCCTCCTTCGACCACTGGGTCGAAGGGGTCCCTACTCCACCCCGGGCCCGGCGGCACCACGTCGAAGTGGGCCATGAACAGGGTCACTGGCCTCCCAGAGCCAAGCCTGGCCAGGAGGACCTGGCCAGGGGCCTCGGTGAGCTCCAGAGGCAGGTCTACATGAGAGGATAGCACGCCCAGGACCTCCTCCGCCTCCCTCCTAGTAACCCTAAGCCCTAGCTCGGGCCCGCTCACACTCCTAACCCTCACAAGCTCCGATAGTAGCTCCACGACGCCGGCCAAGGCTCCGCCGCCCCCAGCTAGAAGCTCTCCACGCTGAACCCTATGTTGAAGACTTCTTCCAACTCCTTCTTGAGCTTAACGGCCACGCTCCGCGCCTGAGCCCTCGTGACGGCTGTGGTGTAGAACACGCCCTTCACGTACTCGCATTTACTCCTCCCGCAGGGCATAACCGCTTCTATCGCATAGCAGCAGCAGGCGTCATTCCATGAAGGCTTGAGCCGAGGCTTCTCGCCGCTCTCCAGGCAGAAGCCCTCAGCGTTGAACCCCAGAACCTCCTCCACCCTCCTGGCTACACTCTCAATCTTCGGGTCGAGGCTGCTGCAGATCCTTGCGTGGTGCTCCACGTCGGCGAACCCCTTGAACAGCTGCCTGCCCTCACAGATCCTTCGCGCGGGCTTGGAGTGCACTACATCGATCATACTCCACGCATCCTCCGGCAGCTTCGGCTCGACGGGCACAACGTTGGCGGCGCAGCCCCCGATGCTGGCCGGCCCTCTACCCCTGCACCTCTTAGCAGCGAAGCCGTAGACGACTCTGTCGTTCACCCCGGGCCCCGGCATCACTACGAGGCTCGACGGCACGCAGGGGGCTATGCACTCCTCCAGCGCCTCCGGCTGGGGAGTGTCATCCCCGCATAGAGGCGAGTAGCGGCCCCTAAGCTCCCTTATCCTCCTAGCCACCTTCTCAACAAGCTCCCGGTACCCCCTTCCGTCTCCATCGAGAATCCTTCTAACCTCCTCGCACACAGCCCTGCAGGCGCTGCTACACTCTACGCGCTGGGGGACTAGCACGTGGACCAGCGCCACGACCCTGCTGACAACACTCGCTACACCCGCGTCAAACCCCCCGGCAGCATAGACTGCGAATGCAGCCAGCGCCGGGAGCGTCTTGCGGCCCCCCGCTATGCTGACCACGATGTCCCCGCCCCCCACGGCCGCGGATCTTAGCGCCCCCACCAGGACCTGGTACGCCTCCACATTGTCGCTGATACTCGCTATATCCCGGGAAGACATGTAGTGGACCTCGCAGTCAACGCTAACTTTCCGCAGAGCGTCGCAGAGCAGCCTAGCGCACGCCTCCACCCTATCATCCCTAGTGGCTACAAGCACCACACGGTCAATCCTACGCCTAACCCCTCTCTCCAACGCGAGGATGGTCTCTACTACCACTGCAGGGCTCAGACCCAGAGTGGCTACTAGGCTCAAACCCGCGCCGCCCAACGTTGGCCACTCAACAAGCGCAGTTGAAGTGTGGGCCGCTTAAACCGGGCGTCGAGAGTGGGGTCGGAGAGGACCACCTCATCATCATGTCAGGCCCGAGGCAGGCCCTCACCCCCCAGCCTCAGCCCGCGGCCTCGAGTGGAGGGACGTCGCCACAGCCCCAGGAAGGGGCTCGGCAGGGGGCAACAATGGCATCACCGGCCCGAGGATGAGCATAAGCTCCCGAGAGAAGCAAGGGAAAGTACCCCTAGCGCCGCCCCCGAGACCAGCCCCCGGGGGGCCCGAGTCCCCCGGCGCGGCCCGGGTCCAGCCCTCCGGGGCCCTGCATGCAGCCGCCCCGGAAGCCCCTCCAGGGCCCCTTAAGCGGGCAGCACAGCTGTATACACGTGCTGCCCGCCCCCAGGCGAGCAGCCCCTGCGG
>JALUAM010000007.1 GCA_027051095.1 Acidilobaceae archaeon
GGGGGAGGCCCCTGGAGTAACAGCTACGACTGGCTGGAGTCTAGGAGGCTCAGGGTGGACGAGGCTGCGGTGAGAGCCGACATCGACCTCTCGGCGAGGTTGGCTGCCCTGACGTTCGCGAGGGCACTCCTAGAGGGGGTGACGCTCATAGCTGTTACTGGGAGGCTCGAGGCCAACGTTAAGGGCTGGCTCAGCGTGGGAGGGGCTCCCAGAGCAGTCTTCCTCCCCACGGTAATGGATAAGAAGGGCTGGCCCAGCGTAGAGGAGGTAGCTAGGGCCGCCGAGAGGCTCAGGGGGATGCTAGCCGACGGCCTGGCAAGGATAGGAGTGTTTGTGCACAGTCTGGGCACTGCTAGGCCTGAGACTGTGAGGGCTGCACTCGCCTTCGCAGCGTCTAAGAGGACTGTGCTCGGCATGCACCTCAGCGAGGGCCTACCCGAGGCTGAGAGGCTCAGGGAGGTCCTAGGCCCCGGCCCATACCCGACCAGGATAGTAGCGGTCCACTGCACAGAACCCGAGGACCTCCCGAGGAGCGTGTACTGCGTCTCGTGCCCGGCCAGCAACATGATACTTTACGGTAGGACAAGGCCGACGCTCGACGGAGTATACGGGTTCGGCAGCGACTGGCCCCTGCTCCTGGGTACCGCCGCGCGCCACGTGAGACTCGCCCTCTCGATATCTCCAAGGAGCGTGTCTATGACGCTCTACAGGGCGACTACTGGCGGCTACATAGTCTACGAGATGCCCTTCCAGGGGGACTTCGCGGCGTATGATGACAGTCTAGAGAGGGTCCTCGAGGGGAGAGCGAAGCCCGTATACGTCTCCGTGGCTGAGAGGCCCATAGTGGCCGAGGGGAGGCTGCAGCCATGGGGCTACACGCTGGGAGAGGTGGAATCGCTTATAAGGGACGCCGTGAGAGAGGCATTCGAGAAGCACGGGCTCGGCGATGTAGACCCTAGTGCTGCGGCCGAGGAGGCCCTCAGCGTTGGGAAACGGGTTCTACTAGAAGCCCCCGCTCTCTAGCTATTTCGGCCACAGCCCTCGACGCCACGGCTAGGTCCGGGGGGCTCCTAGCGGTTATCCTGACCATGAGGCTGCTAGGCTGTACTAGCGGCAGAGGCTCCCTAACCTCGCTCACATGTATCACTATGAGGGCCCTCTCGCAGGCTACGAGCCCCCAGCTGGGCTGCTCCAGGCTGGAGCAGGCCCCGAGCCTCTCGGCGGCTAGCCTCTCCCTCAGGGCACCCGGAAGCTCGGCAACAACCCTAGGCAGGTCGCTAAGGTCGGCTACCCTCACTCTCAGCAGGAGCGTGAGCCACTCACACATCGTCCCACCACTCCAATAGCATCTTGGAGACCCTCTCCCAGGTGGGGTCTTTCAGAAGCCTCCAGGCCCTGTCAGCCGAGAGCCTTAATCCCATTCTGGCTGCTCTCCTAGCCGCGGAGGCGACTAGCCTCCTACCATCGCTGTTCAAAACTCCTCTCCTATCGAAGTAGCGCTCCCTCTCATCCAGGACCCTCTTCAGGGCCTCGGCCACGGGGTCCCCTCGCGGGTCAGCCAAGGCGGCTCCCCCTTATATGGCCTTGCCGGCTATGAGTGCGGCCGCTATCACAGAGTAGATCCCCGCCGTGACGGGGTCAGTGTTTATATTAATAACGTGAAGCTTTAACCCTCTAACCCTGGCGGACAATAACACGTCCCTGTAGCTCGGCTCCTCGACGCTAGCCATGAAGGCCACGCCCGGCGAGCCGATCTTCGGCGCCTCCTCTAGGGGGGCGGTACGCGTGCCCAGTGCGAGAGAGAGGTACCTGGCCCCGGCGTAGCCTGTCGGCGTATAGTAGGCGGCTAGCCCGCCTCCCCCCGAGACGGCCTCCCTAGCCTCTTCCAGCTCCCTGCCATAGTTCTCCTCCACCCACTCGGCCGCGTCGTCGAGTGACTCAACCTCGGCCCTGAACCTCTCTCTCCTGAACCCCTGCATGTCGGGGACCCAGTGGAGCGCGGCCAGGGTCATGGCGAGCAGCGGGCTCCTGCTCTCAATCCTGACGTAGCCGGAGCCGAGCTCTCTCAGTCTCTCCTCGTAGGCCGGGTGCAGCCTCGGGGCCACCACGTAGGCGCTAACCCCCAGGTTGACCGCGGCCTCGACAGCGTGTAGCGCCCTCGTGTCCTTGGGGTCGAGCGTGAACACCACTAACGTGGCGTCGAAGTCCCTGTATGGCATGAAGTGGAGCGCGGCCTCCGAGGGCCTAGTGTAGACGCTCCTCGAGCCCGAGTGGAGCACGCCCAGGTAGAGCACCCTCGCGGGGGGCTCTGCGCCCGGCGACGCGGCTACTATCACCTCGCCGGAAAGGCGGGGCCTCTCCGAGGACCTAGCCTCCCTGAGAGCCTCCCTGAACGCCTCCTTCACGCTAGACGACTGCATGCTCGAGCGCCCTGCAGCAGCTGCACATGCCCGGGTCGGGGTCGCCCTTGAGCTGCGGTATCACCCTGTAGAGTATCTCCCTGGCTCTCTCAACGTTCTGCTTCATGACCTTCTCGACCTCGGCGGCCGTCACAGGCCTCTCAGCCCACACGTCGTAGTCGGTTACCATGGCCAGGGTGGCGTAGCACATCTGGGCCTCGCACGCCAGGTTAACCTCGGGCACAAGGGTCATACCTATTATATCGGCCTTGAACACCTCCCTCCACACCCTGCTCTCAGCTCTAGTGCTAAACCTGGGCCCCTCAATGCAGATGTAGGTGCCCGAGGAGTGGACCGTGTAGCCGAGGCCTCTAGCAGCCTCTATTAGCCTCCTCCTGAGGTCCTCGCAGAACGGGTCAGCCATGCTTACATGGACCGTGATGGGACCGTCGAAGAACGTGTAGGAGCCCCTGTTCTTGGTCATGTCTATGAACTGGTCGGGCACTACGAAGTCCCCAGGCCTATAGTCCTCCCTAAGGCTCCCAACAGCGGACACGCTTATAACCCACTTAACCCCCAGAGCCTTCAAAGCCCAGATGTTAGCCCTATAGTTGATCGCGTGGGGCGGATACCTATGCCCTCTCCCATGCCTGGGAAGAAAGGCCACGCTAACATCGCCAACCCTACCCACTATAATAAAATCGCTTGGGTTGCCATAGGGAGTGCTAACCCTTACCTCAACAGGCTCCTCCACAATACCGGGGTCATAGAGCCCCGAGCCGCCAATAATGCCCACGTGAGCCCTAACACCTTCAGGCCTAACAATACCCCCAAACAACAACCCCAGCCACCACACCCACTAGCTCCCCCGAGGGCCTAAATCACCTACCTCATCAAAACCCCTAAGCCTAGAGCCAGCCCGCAAACCAGCCACGCAGCGAAGTCTAGGGTAGGACCTAGCCCCGCCTAGAGACCCCCTCCATCGACTCCCAGGGCCTCCTATCCTAGCCGTTCCCGAGACCATAAACTGGGGGGTCAACAATGGGAGGCTAGGGGTAAGACCTGGCGAGCAGCTCTCCACCTACCCTACCTGCAGGGGCCTAGCTCGCGTGAAAACGCAATCGATCAAAGCGGCTTAGCTTATTTACATTTACATTGAGAGAGTCAACGCTAAACATCGTTTAAATTAGAGGTCAAATTTGGGGATTGAGTAGTGAGTCCTATGCTAGGCTTTATTTTATCCGGTTCTATTACCTCCTTTACCAACCTCTCTACCCTATTTAGGGACTTATCGACGTCCTTGCTGTCGCACCATCACTTCATAGAAGCATATATGCATGCCGCTAGCTGGCATCCAGGAATCGTGGACCAATCGTGGACCCACTCGCCCAGCTCGCTTTCAAGCCTTCTCTTCCACTCCAACACCTCCAAGGCTTACTAGGCGCCGCCCCTCCTTCCAGGCGGCATAAGCCTTAACAGCTAGCGCGGCGGCTCCCCAGACATTCTCGGCGGCCTGTCTAATGTTACCCTTAGCAAGCTCCTCCCGGGCCCGCCCAATGAGCACCTGGGCTCCTCTATGTAGGTCTCTGCCCCCTGATCCGGGTCTACGTGCTGTAGCACTAGGTCTAGAAGTCACTCTTCAACGTTCAGCCCGGCACCTTTAGCTTCTCTCTCGACTCTCTCTGCGACTCTGCGTGGAAGCCTCAGAGTAAGCACGATTACCTCGGATTACATATGATTCAAACCCTCGCCTAACTCTAGCATACAGACTCCAGTACGACGTAGTAGCAAGGGCAGTTAATCAAACCCCTGGCCCCCTAGACCCTAGATAAAGCTCAGCAGCCATCGGCAACACCTCAACGACCTTTAAAGCGGCGCTTACACAAATCCTCGTCTCCAACTTTCTTTCTTAAATATCTACAATAGCCTGCGAGACCGGCCTTATCTAGGTAGCTCTCCAGCATGCCCCAACTCTCGGATATTCCCCATAGCTCAGAGAGCTAGGTCCTCCAAAGTTAGAGGCGTCTGAGCTGCCTTCACTGCGAAACGTTAATAGGCTAGAGCCAACGCTATACTTCAAGCTCTTAGCCGTGCTACGATGTGAATGACGCGTGGCGCCAAAGACAGGATATGTGACAGGAGCGGGGGGCCCGGCTGTGGTGGACCGGCCGGGATTTGAACCCGGGACCTCTCGGGTGCAAGCCGAGCGCTCTTCCAGGCTGAGCTACCGGCCCCCGGCGAGTCTTAGATGCTACCCGGGGCTAAAACCTTGCTCGGCCCCCGGCCTGCTTAGGGCGCCGGCGGCTTCTTCATCAGGGTTCAAAGCCGCCTAGCGTTGACTCCTATGGGGGCTGGGGGCTGGGGTATGGGTAAGAGGAAGAGGATCCAGTTGCCTGAAGGGATTGAGCCTCCCGTGGCTATAGTTAAGAAGCCTAGGCTGAGGAAGCTGGGGCCCATAGACCCTGGTACTAGGCCGGGCAGGGGGTTCAGCCTGGGCGAGCTAGAGGCTGTGGGGCTAGACCCTAAGAAGGCTATGAAGCTGGGCCTCTACGTAGACAAGAGGAGGAGGAGCGTGCACGAGTGGAACATCCAGGCCCTGAGGGAGTTCCTGGAGAAGCTAAGGAAGGCTGGGGTCAAGGTGTAGGCTCTCAGCCAAGGGGCACGCTGCCCGAGAGGGACTCGTAGTCGACTCTGACGACCCCGACCTCTATTAGCCTAGGCTTCTCCCCTATCCTGGACGCAACAGTTATCCTCCTAGCCTTGTAGTCCACTGAGAGCAGCACGGCGACCTCTACGGAGCCCCTGGAGTGGGCGGCTGCGAGAAGCCCCCTTTCCCAGCCAGCTCTCACTAGCCTCACGCCGGGCCTCCTCTGGCCCTGGCCCCTCGCAACGATTGCCAGCCCTATCCCCTCCTGGAGCTCCGCGTAGACTGCGCCCGGCTCCACCTTCCTGGCCTCGTCTAAGGGCACCTCTTCGCCGTGGAACACGGGGGCGCCCCTGACCTCAACCTCGTTCAGGCTAAGCCTCCACTCCCTAGCGCCTACGAGCCTCCTAGCCAGGAGCCTGTCCCTATGCGTGCTCCTCTCCTCCCTGCTCTTGCCCCCGCCGCCCGCGAGCCTCGGCAGGCAGAGGACCTCGACCCCGCTCAGGTCCTCCAGGGCCCTGCAGGACCTACCGCTCATGCCGAGAGCCACCACCAGCCTAGCCCCCACGGCAAGGGTGAGGGCGGCCTTGGAGTAGAGGCCGCCCCAAGCCTGGACCCAGCCGTCTGTGTCTACCACCAGCCTGTCACCGGCCTCGCGGGCAAGCCTCGCAGCGCAGGCCAGATACTTCGACTCGGCGGAGCTGGGGGTGAAGGAGCCCACAAAGCAGGGCTTCACAGAGGAGAAGCTCTCGACGAACCCAGGCACGACGACGCCACCTGAGGGCTCCGCCAGGGCCTCGAAGCCGGGAGCGAATATCTCGTTCTGCCCTATATCGGCCTCGAGGACCCTACCGCCGCCCCACTTGTTGAGGATCCAGGCTGCAAGCGTGCTCTTACCCGAGTCTGTCGGGCCCACGACAACGACCCTACCCCTCCCAGAGGCCTCCCTCGCAGCACTCTCGTAGGACTCGTAGATCCCGCCTTCCACGGGCTCCAGGCTGCACCCAGACACCTCCGCCCTGGCGCCGCTAGCCCTCAGAAGCGCCGCCCTGCCAGCAGGTACTATGACGAAGCCCCCCTCGCCGAGGGCGCCGCCTAGGACCTCTAAATCCCCCTCCAAGAGCCTGACGCTACAGGGCCCTCTAGCGAGGAAGAACCCCTCCAGCCCGCCCGACACCTTTATACCCCCCACACCCATATCAGAGGCCTACGGGCGCCGCGGTAGTATAGCCTGGCTAGTATGCGGGCCTGTCAAGCCCGTGACCCGGGTTCAAATCCCGGCCGCGGCGCCATAAACCCTCACCTCCTCCCACCAACATAACCCGCCCATAAACACAGTCTCGGGGGCTTTAAGAAGAGGAGATAGAGGAAAGCCGAGGTTAAAGAGCCTACACTTACAGGAGGAGACTTCTGTCCGAGTCGATCTTGATGAGG
Source organism: Acidilobaceae archaeon (assembly GCA_027051095.1). GTDB lineage: Archaea > Thermoproteota > Thermoprotei_A > Sulfolobales > Acidilobaceae > Aeropyrum. The sequence continues at coordinate 6,478 of JALUAM010000007.1, forward strand.
CGTAAGTCCACGTAAGCTATCTTCTTGGGCCAGAAGTCCAGAATCCTCCTGGTAGCCCCGCATTCGACAACGCTTGCCAGCTTCAGCCCACATATGAGCATGCTACTGGAAGACAGGTACCCGCCGCTAGAGAGCGTGTACAAGCCGCTGTCAGGCGAAGAAGCCAGGAATATGAGCCCGCTCTTCAGCTCGTCGGCTACAAGGACCGAGCTGAAATCATAGCTCTTATTGTCGAGTATCAGCTTAAGGCCGACCTGGGCAGCATCAAAGATCCCGTTGGCAGCGATCCTCTCAAGCCTTTCATCAGACACCTTATCGCCTATTACGCCGAGAGCAAGGTAGCTAATAAGCTCCTTTATCGAGGAGCCGTTCTCAGCAACATCGCTGCTATTAGGCGGTGAGAGGAGATCATGATCAGGATTAAGCCTATCTCTATGAGAGCTGTCGCCGCTCTCGAACCCGCTAGCACCCTGTTTATCCGGTCTAAGGCGCATGGCTTTCAAACCCGCTCATACAGGCCCAGAACCCGCTTGTATAACCCTCGGAAAACCGCCTTTTAACCTTTGTTAACGCTGTGTGAGTTAATCTTATTTAGGGGACAATCTTATAGCATGGCATACCTATTAATAATTATATGTATATTTTGATTTATGGGTTTACATGGGGTAGCAAGTGATATAAAATAAAACAATTCTTTTTTTTTTTTTTACAGCAGAGCACCTATTTATTATGTATTATACGCGTAGTATTCGTGTTTAATAGAATACTCGATGGTTTTGAATCACAGCTAATATTTATACTCCGAGTCCTTTCAAATCGATATAATGGACGGGTAGACAGGGCTATGGGCGCGCGGGGCCAGCTACCACCAGCAAACTTCAACAAGTTTGTAGCCAGCGAGAGCCATTACGTTGACTCGAAGAGCGAGGCTCTAAGATTAATCGAATCTTTTATTAATAAATTAATCGAGAGTTACCTGCCGGAAAATCTTCTACTCGTGTCTGTATACCTCTACGACGTGGAGAATAGGTTCAGGGAGGTTAGGGTTTGGCTAGCAGCTGACTCGGCATATATGGTGGTTGCGGGCCAGTGCGGGCTTCTCGATAAGATAGTTATGGAGGCGTTCACTGTGTCGAAGGAATTCGTGTTCTACGACATACAGGCGCTGTCCAGCCAGGGCTTTAAGGTGGCTAAGCTAGGCCCTGATGAGGTTAGGAGCGCCCTGGAAGCAGCGCTGAGCCCCTGCAGGGAACCGTCGTGGGAGGGCTCCGCCGCAGGTGCCAGTCCTGAGCCCTCTGCGGCTATCGCAGCCGCAGAGCCGGAAGAAGCGTTGAAGACAGCGGGCATGTCAGGCATAGAGCACTGCATCAAATCCATGACTATCCTCTACGCTAAGATGGCTAGGGGCGATGTCAGCGTGGAGGCCAAGGACCCGGTTAACCTGCTTGACTCTACAGGCGTGGTGGTTCTCGGCAGAAGCGGGAGTGACGCTGGGTCTGACTACCTCTGCATAGTGAGTGCTGGCGAGGAGAATTGCAAGTATAGAATCGTCTGGGTTCTTGGGGGCGAGGAGAGGACGTTCTGTGTCGGGACGAGGGACGACGTGGAGAAAATCATAGGCGAGGCGGTTAGCAGGGGCTTCCAACTACGCCTCCTGCTGGACTCCTAGCCCCTGCCCCCTCCGCTCCTCCCGCCTAGCCTGAAGGCTATGTACGAGCCTGCGAGTAGCCCCAAGACGGCGGCTACTAGGCTCAGCGGGGGTGACTGGGTCAGCAGGAAGGTTAGGCCGCCGGCTATAGCTCCGCCTATCAGGCCCTCGACTGCTATGAAGCCTGCGGGCGAGGCGGGAGCCGCGGCTTCGGCTTGCTCTTCGCTCTCAGCTCTTACGGGGGCCTGGGATGCCGCGGGAGCCGCAACCTCTACGGGCCTGGCGAGCTTAGCCTCAGCAGGCTTCTCGCCGGTGCTGGTCACGTCTACGCCGCAGTTCGGGCAGCTCTTGACTGAGACGTCGTAGCCGCAGACAGGGCATCTCGGCTCTGTGAAGAGTATTGTGTTCCCGCAGTTCGGGCAGGTGTAGGGCTCCAGCGTGAGGTCGAAGCCGCAGTTGTAGCAGTGATGCCTCTTCCCCTCAACGTACTCGGCTGCCGTCTTAACGATCCTCTCTATTACGGCTTTATCGCCGTAGGCTAGGAAGAGGAGGCTCCTAGCTCTCGAGACCCCAACAGCGGCGCCCTTCTTGGTAACTGCTATTATCCGCTCCCACTCCTCGCCGGTCAAGTCCTTAAGGTATATGTCGCCGGCGAACTCTAGGTCGACCGCGGCAGCGGCGGCGCTCTCAGCCCTCTCCCTAGGAATATCGCCCTTATAGTCGAGGGGGAACCCCTCGTTCACGACCACTATGTAAGAAACGCCGTGGAGTCTGGAAAGCTTGCTTGTGAGCCTAGATGCAAGGACCACTATGTCCTCCTGCTGCTCGACACCCCTGCTCTCCCTAGGAGGTTCTGCCACTTCGGCGCCCCCTACCTGACGATGACTTCTATCACTAAAGGCTCGTCCGGGCTCTTCTGTGGGTTAACCTTAACCCTCACCTGGGCGTCGGGCCTAACCTTCCTTATAGCCTTCCTAACTATGGCAGCTACTATGAACGACTCAGGGCTTAGCGTGAACGTTATGCCCTTCTTGGCTAGCATAAGGGCTACCGGCTTGAAGATGCTGTCATAGATTTTTATTACGTACTTGTCGCCCGTCTTCTCACCGTCAGTGGGGACCTCGACCTCAACCTTCTCGCTTATACCGAGCATCTTAAGGCTCTTAGGTATATCCTCCTTTAGGTCCTTAATCTCGTGTACTTCGAAGCCTACCTCCTCCAGCAGCTCCTCTAGGAAGTCGCCTATCTCCTTTATCAACAGCTGCGTCATCGCAGCGGCTCCAGCCCCCAGGGTCTTGTTAAGGGCTATTTGGTACCCGGCTATGATTGCGTTTAAGAGGCCGCTTGGGACCTCAATCTTCTCCTTCAAAGTGAACTCTCCTCCACGGAACCCCTCAGACATAGCCCCTCACCCTGGAGGGGCTAGAGCATGCCAGCTATCCTTGGGCCCTGCTTCTTGATCTCGTATCTCACCCTGCCGAGCATCGCCTGGTTCCTGTCAGCCATGACGGCTAGCAGGTGCTCTCCGCCTATGTCCTGTATCAGGAAGTAGTGGCCGGGGAACTCTAGTGTGAGTATCTCCGGCTTGCCCATCTCCAGCTCGCTACCCAGCTGGTTGACGGAGCCGTAGACCGCGGTGACCATGGCGGCCACGGCGTCGTCCTCTATGTTCATCGTGCCCGAGGTAACCTTCTCTACCACGAATCCCTCTTTGCTTATCACGAATACAGCGGTTATGCCGGGGGTCCTTATCATCTCGCTAAGGACCCTCTGAACCGGGGTAGCCATTCCCAACCCCTCCAGGGTTATCCGGGTATAGTAAAACTGGTTCCACCCTATTAAATCATTATGAAGTGCCTGGGGGCTCAGGTTAAACATTATGGTTGCAAACGCTAGCTCCTTGGGAGGGATGCCACCCTGAGCGTATATATGGGCTTGGATATGCCCGCTTCCTCGAGTATCTCGCATAGCTTGCAGAGCCTTCTCCCGGGCGTGGTGGGCTCGCCGCAGCGCTCACACCTACCCAGCGCCTCGAGGTCCCCCCGGGCGGCTAGCGGTGCCAGAGCCTCGTCGAGGGATTCCATGAGCTTCATAAGGGTGCCGGGCCTCTCCCACTCAACCCTGTAGAGGGCCTCCCTGACACGCGCCCTGAGCGTGGGCTGCAGATTTATGAACATGCACTCCGTCTCCTGCATCGGATACCCCTTGAGGTGGGCCAGGGCGGCGGTCTCCCACTCGTAGACCTTCCTCAAGGGCTTCACGCGTGGGAGCACGTCGCTCGTGCGGGGCCTATGGAGAGGGTGCATCTTCACCAGGCCTGCTACGTCGCCCCTCAGAAAGTTTATGACTGCTGTCTGGGCCTCATCGTCAAGGTTGTGGGCTGTGGCAACCTTAGTCGCCCCGTAGGTCCTAGCCACGGCGTTAATGATCCTCCTCCTAGATATGCCGCAGTACGTGCAGGGCGAGTACCTCAGCCCCCTTCTACGCGCCCTCACGATGATCTCGTAGAGGCTATGGCCAACGTACTCCCTTATACTGGTTACTACGACGTCGATCCCCCGCTCCCTGGCTACGGCCTTCAGCCTCCTCACATCATCCTCTCTATTATACCCCGGTATGCCCTCGACCACGGAGACCCCAAGCACTCTCGAAGGCTTAGCAATCTCCCCTATCACGTCAAGCAGCACATAGCTATCCTTACCCCCGCTCAGGGCAAGCATTAACACGTCGCCCGGCTCGAACATACGCCACTTCTCAGCCTCCCTCCTAGCCCTAGCGACTATATCCTCCCTGAAACACTCCAAGCAGAGAGCTCTGCCAGTATGCCTCTGAAAGACGACTGCCCGCCTAGCGCCGCACACATCGCACGGCTTCAAAGCACAACCCACATTTTAAAAATTTTATGGCTACAGTACGCATAAAAATAAATTTTATATTAATATTAAATGGGAGGTTAATTCTCTGGAGGTGAAACTTGACCGAAGAACGTGTTGTTAAAATCAAAAATATCAAATCTGACATACTAATGGCGATTCTTGACTTAATTGTTGAATGTACCGGAGTGAACGTTGAAATTTACAAGCCTAGGTTATCATTTACGTATCATGTAAGATTTAAGGGTGAGAACATTAATAGGGCTATCAATATGCTTGCAAGGTTTTGTGCTAAAAGTGGGTGCAAAATTTCCTGAAACATTCTGAAACACACTGCAAAATAATTATATCTGTTTAAAATGTTTGATATATTTACAAATTGTAGAATTGTTATATTGTGGTGCGGGGGGTGGGATTTGAACCCACGCAGGCCTACGCCATCGGGTCCTGAGCCCGACCCCTTTGGCCAGGCTCGGGCACCCCCGCGCCATTATAACCGATTTTCTCGGTGGCGGGGTTTTTAGCGTTTAAGGGGTTCAGGGACACTCTTGTTCTTCGCGGGGCGGCTGTGAAGTAGCTCTGCAACTCTGAGTGGGTGATGAATAACGGGTCTGCTGAGCCGCTCCTGGGGGGCGTTGTATTGTGTTCGGAGTGATCGGCGACGGCTTCGAGGCGGCTGTGGCGGGGTTTAAGGTTAGGGTTGAGGGGGTCGGCGAGTTCAGGGTTTACGTAAGGGAGGCGGACGGTGATGTGAAGTCTAGGGTCATGGTAGCTAGGGCTTTAAGGCTCATGCTGGTGCCGTACCCTCCCTTCCTGCTCCCCCTGCAGGACCTGGTTAGCTGCCTCTACCTCAGGCTTGAGAGCCCCGTAGTAGTGCCGGCGGGCTCTTCCGTCTCCTTCACCGTGCCGATACCATACGACTACGCCGTGGTTGCTTCCGGCGGCGGTGGCCACACCCTAGTAGACATATTCCCCTCGGAGGCGGGGCCCCCTAAGATGGCCGTCTACGGGGACCTCATGGAGGGCCTTCTATGCAGGTATTACAGGGCCGAGGTTAACCCCGAGGAGCCCCCCAGAGGGTCGGCTGCGTCGAGGGTAGAGGTTGTCAACGAGTCCGGCGAGCAGGTGAGCCTCTCTAGGATAGTAGCGCCTAGGCGGGGCCTCGAGATGATATACAACCCGTCGACAGGCGATGTGGTCGCCAGCGGCGTCAGGGTTAGGGTGAGGGGCTTCAACGAGGCGGAGGTGACGTATACGCCGCCCCCCGAGCTTGAGGGCTACGTAGCCGTGCCGACGGTCGAGAGGGAGAAGAGGCTGCTAGAGGTTCTAAGCGGTAGGTTGCACAACAGGATAGTGATGACGTGGGGGCTGTAGGGGTGTTACTGCGGTGCCCCTAGGGATTGAGGGCCTAGTGCCGGAGGGGCTGGAGGCCGGCATAGCCAGCGCCGCCAGAGCGCTGGTCATACTACTCGCGACGCTGGTCCTCGCCATAGTGCTGAGGAGGAGGGTCTACGAGCTTGCATCACGCAGGCTGTCACGCGACCTGGCCTCGATAGCCTCCAAGGCCATAGCCTACACGGTGGCAGCCCTCGGCGTCGTCGGAGCCCTAGCCCAGCTGGGCGTAGATATAAGCGTGTTCCTGCTGGCGGGCGGCATAGCGGGCATAATTATAGGCATAGCGAGCCAGACAGTGGCTTCTAACTTCCTATCCGGCCTCTTCCTCTACCTCGAGAGGCCTTTCAAGGAGGGAGACCCTGTCTCAATAGACGGCGTCGGCGGCGTCATATACGACGTGTCGATAATGAGTTCCAAGGTCAGGAGGTGGGACGGCGTGGTCGTCAGGATACCAAACGACGCGGTGTTCAGGAGCAGGATAGAGGTGTACAATAGGAGCCTGGCTAGGAGAGTCGAGTACAGGGTCCCCGTAGCCTACTGGAGCGACGTCGACCGCGCTATGAAAGCTATACTGGAATCCCTCGAGAGGGAAGAGCTAGTCCTAGCCGAGCCTCCCCCCGAAGTGTTCATAGACTCCCTGGGCGACCGTGGCCCCGAGCTGCTAGTCAGGTTCTGGGCGCCCAGCCAGTACTGGTTCCAGGCTAAGATGAGGGCTCTGAAACTGATAAAAGAAGCCCTCGAGTCCGAGGGCATAGAGATACCGGTACCCCCCCGGAAGCTCTTCATCGAGGCGGGCGGGGGCGAAGCCAAAATAGCCAGCGGGGCGGGTAGCATTACTAGGGAGCGGACCGGGCCCGAGCCTCGCTAGGAGGCTATGGGGAGCCCGACCACCGTATGAGCCCTCGGGGCGATGACGCGGCGCCGCGCTCACGCTGAAACTAGATAAATATTCTAATCAACACTCTACTGTTGGGGTGGGGCTTCGTGCCCACCCTGAGGACGGGCCTGGTGATAGCCGCTGCATACGCCGACAAGGTCAGGAGGGTGCTTTTCGCGCAGCTAAGGGATAAGATAAAGCAGGGAGAGCTCACAAACACGGATGTCGCGGCGGCAGCGGGCAGGTTCAACAGGTTCTTATTCGAGGTTTTGGTCAACAAGCTCAAAGTCGATAAGCTAGATGTTGTGAGGATACAGGTTGACTACGAGGTTGTAGACGGCAATATAGACTTCAAGCTTGATACCCTCAGGATAGAGGTCTGGAGGAGGGTGGCCCCCGAGGAGATAGAGCCTATAGTTAAGGAGTCCGCTGGAAAGTATGACGAAATTGTGGGAGGCGCCATACAATTCGAGGTCGAGAAAGTCGGCTCCACCGCCACGGGTGACATAGTCTACAAGCTGGTGTTCCAGGGGAGGGACGTAGGCGCCCTCGTCGTTACCCCCCTCGACGGCGAGGCCCTAGTAAGGGGCGCAGTGGTGGAGCCCACCCCGCTCAAGCTCTCGAGGACCAAGATATCCTTTGAGGGGGACCTAGACGAGTTTATAAAGCAGAGGGTATCGGAGATCATGGAGAATGCTTCTAACGTCGAGAGGAGGGAGGCCGATAAGGTTGTCAGGGAGATACTGGCAATGGTTGAGATAGCAGAGAGGGCTGAGCAGGAGGCGGCTGAAGAGGCGGCTAAGTACGAGGACCTGGGCGAGTCCTACTAGAGAGAAGGGTTATCAGAATACGGGCACTGGCAGGTGGAAGCTCCTAGGCTTATACCTCCCCTTTATGTTTAGCTTGTAGCCACACTTCGGGCATCTGTTATCGCTCGTTAGCCTCCAATCAACTATGGCGAAGCCCTCGCGGTCTACGACCTTGTAGCCGCACCTGGGGCAGTAGGTATCCTCTAGGGGGTGGCCCCAGACATTGCCTATGTAGACGTGCTTGAGGCCCTCCTCCATAGCTATCTTGGCCAGGTTTTCCAAGGTCTTGACTGGGGTGTGGGGCAGATGCCTTAGCTTGTAGTCGGGGTGGAACCTGAGCAAGTGGAAGGGCGTCTCGGGGCCTAGGTTCTCCACGACCCATCTGGCTAGCTTCCTCACGTACTCGGGTTTGTCGCCTATCTGTGGTACAACCAGGTTGGTCACCTCTATCCACCATCCCTTCTCCTTCATGGCAAGCATGCTCTCAAATATGGGCTCCGGGTCGGGCACGAACATTATCTTCCTATAGAACTCGGGGTCACCGCCCCCCTTGAAGTCGACTGTAGCCGCGTCCATGAGGCCTTCGAGCTCGTCCACAGCCTCTGGCGTTATGTAGCCGTTTGTGACCATGGTGTTGAAGAGGCCATACTTCTTCGCTATCCTAGCCGTGTCCTGTAGCAGCTCGAAGAATATTGTGGGCTCGTTGTAGGTGTAGGTCATGCCGTCCGCTCCGTGTTTGAGGGCGGTAAGCACTATATCCTCGGGCTCCCTGAAGAAACCGTAAAGTCCCTTCTCGAGCCTCGACTGGCTTATCTCGAAGTTCTGGCAGAACTGGCAGTAGAAGTTGCAGCCCGCGGTGCTGATGCTCAGGACGACGCTGCCCGGGTTGAAGTGAAGCAGAGGCTTCTTCTCTATGGGGTCTAGGTTCATGGCCGTTAATAAGCCGTAAACTAGCGTGTACAGCCTCCCGCCTATATTCTTCCTGACGCCACACGCCCCATACTTGCCGGGAGCTATATAACACCTACGATGGCACAGGTCACACTTGACCCATCCCTCGCCTCTCTCAGGCGCCTCTCTCCAGATCCTGGCAGGCTTCACGTGGGGCTTCTTGAGGAGCGAATCGTCCATTCTAAGGCCGCTCATAGTCTAAACCACCCCCCGTAGATATATAAGTCGTTTTTCGATTTAAATCGGCCTACCTAATCGAAGGATTAGAACAAAGCTTTAAGCTAGCCCACCGCGATAACGCGGGTGGCCCCTTAAGGCTTAGAGGGCTCTGCACGTCGGGTGCGTTACGAAATGGATAGAGACTCGGAGCGTTGCTCCTTGTGCAGGAACTGGCGCCCCCATATATTCTACCCTGTGCTGGGCTACTGCACAGTCAAGGGTAGGCTCACATTTGACGATGACTGGTGCGAAAGCTTCATGAGGATAAGCTACGACGAGGAGAGATTTTACTGGTGCCTGACTTGCAGGATGAGGCTTACCTCTCAAGAGGCGAGGGAGCACGCCTCTAAGGGGCATAAGGTTTACTTATCAGGCTATATTGACCCTGACGTGAGGGAGGAAATATACGACGCTTTTTGACTCTCTAATGCTAGCAGTTATCCATCGGGGAAGCCTTATGGTTGACATTAGCATCATTATTGGAGGGCCTCAGGGTGGCGGCATAGAGTCTGCCGGCCAGATCGCAGTTAAAACCTTCGTGCTGAAAGGCTACGACGTTCTAGGCAGCAGGGAGTACCATAGCAACATTATGGGCGCGCACAGCTACTACCACCTCAGGGTTAAGGAGAGAAAGCCTGGCTCGCTTACCTTGCCGGTCGACGCTCTCCTGGCCTTAGACGCTGAGAGCATATTAACGCACTACAGGGACGTGAGGCCGGGGGGCGTTGTTATATATGACCCGGCCGTGAAAGCCACAAGGGTCGACAGCATACAGCCTATGGCTCCACCCCTCAAGGAGAGAGTGAAGCAGGACTTAGAGTCCCGCGGCTTGCCGGCAACGGCTGAAGGCGCCTTAAAGGCTATGGAGTCTGAGGGCGTCAAGCTCGTCGGGCTGCCGCTTAAGGCCATGCTTAGGAAAGTTTCTGAGGAGGTCAAGGCCCCTGTGACCAGCGTGTCGAAGACTGTAAACACTATGGGCCTCGCCGCCGCGCTCTATCTTCTAGGCGTGGAGTCCAAGTACATCGAGAAGGCTATATCACTGCAGTTCGCGGCGAAGGAGAAAGTTGTTAAGATGAATGTGGCGGCTGCTAGGATCGCAATAGACTACGTCAAGGAGGTTTACGGGGAGCATGAAACGTTGCCCGACGGGCCCCATAAGGGCAAGCTGAGGATGATCGCTTCTGGCAACGACGTGGTAGCTATGGGTAAGGTCGTGGCTGGCGTAGGATTCCTATCCTACTACCCGATAACTCCTAGCAGCGACGAGGCGCTATACCTGGAGAAGCATAAGTATCTCAAGCTGAGCGAGGATGTGGCGGAGAAGCTCGGCTATGATAGGCTATCTGTGGTGGCCCTTCAAATGGAGGACGAGCTAGCTTCGATAAACGCTGCTATAGGCGCTGCTCTGGCAGGTGCGAGAGCTTCGACCACCACGAGTGGCCCAGGCTATAGCCTGATGAACGAGGGAATCAGCATGGCAGTGGAGGCAGAGGTCCCGGTAGTGATAACCTTGTGGATGAGGGCGGGCCCCAGCACAGGCATGCCCACTAGGACTGGGCAGCAGGACCTGCTGCACAGCATCTTCTCGGGCCACGGGGACGCGCCTAAGATAGTTGTCGCCTCGGGGGACCACGTGGAGGCGTTCTACGACGCGATAAAGGCGTTCAACTGGGCCGAGATCTTCCAGGTCCCAGTTATACACTTGCTAGACAAGTACCTCGCATCGGCTATGACTAGCTTGGACAGGGAGGAGCTAGACGTGTCCCAGGTGGTGCTTGACAGAGGTAAGCTCGTCGAGAACCCGGGCCCCGACTACCTGAGATACAAGATCACGGAGGATGGGATAAGCCCGAGGGCTAGAATAGGAGACGCCGTTATGAACGTTACCGGCCTAGAGCATACGGAGGACGGTAAGGGCACAGAAGATCCCGTCGCGCGCGAGCAGATGATGCTCAAGCGTGAGAGGAAGATGAAGCTTGTCCTCGAGAAGTTGCCCGACGAGGATAAGGCGGTGTTCCACGGCGACCCAGATTCGGAGGTAGTTATAGTGTCCTTCGGCTCCACGAAGGGAGTGATCCTGGACGCTATGGAGATGCTCAAGTCTAAGGGTGTAAACGTCGGGTTCCTGCAGATAAGACTTCTAAGCCCGTTCCCCGAGGACCTAGTCGCAGACTATTTGTCGAAGGCTAAGAAGGTGATCAGCGTTGAGCTAAACCTTATGGGTCAGCTAGCCTTCCTGGTTAGGGCTCATACCGGGATTAAAGTGGATTCGCTCATAACGAAGATCAACGGGAGGCCCCTATACGACTATGAAGTCGTGGAGGGGGTCCTCAAGGCTTTAGAGGGTGCTCGGAGGGTGGTGATGAGCGGTGGCGCGTAGCTGGCTTGAGTATAAGGCCCCGGCGTGGGTCCAGTGGTGTCCCGGCTGCGGGGACTTCGGGATACTGAACGCTATCTATAGGGCAGTCGCAGAGCTGGATATACCCCCTGAGAGGCTAGTGGTGGTCGGCGGCATTGGGTGCAGCGGCAGGACTACATTCTACGTTAAGGGAAGCAACGCCCATGCGCTTCACGGTCGAGCAATACCCCTGGCTACGGGGATAAAGCTGGCTAGGCCCGAGCTAACGGTAATTGTAGCTGGAGGCGACGGCGACCTCCTGGGCATAGGAGGGGGGCACTTCGTCGCTCTAGGAAGGAGAAACGTTGATATAACCGTGATATTGTTTAACAACGCTGTTTACGGGCTGACTAAAGGCCAGGCCGCGCCCACGCTGCCAGCATGGGTGCAGACTAAGGCGCTCACGTCGCCGAATATTCATGACAACGTGAACCCGGTACTCTTGGCCTTCGCCTCAGGCTACACATTCATAGCAAGGGGCTATGCATACCACACTAATCAGCTTAAGGAACTCATAAAAGCTGGTATCAGGCATAAGGGGGCGGCTCTTATAGACGTGTTGCAGCCGTGCCCCACGTATAATAACGTGATGACGAACAAATGGTACGAGGAAAGAATCTACTATGTCGACGAGGAGGGCTACGACCCGGTTATTAGAAGCGCCGACGATATGAGGAATAAGCTGCCGAGGATTATGGAGAAGCTCATGGAGTTTGGCAATAGGATACCCCTCGGCATCTTATATTGGAACCAGACCCGGGACAGCTTTGAGGAGAGGCTAGAGAAGCTGATGCCGGGCTACCTGCAAGCGCCGCCGGGGACAAGAAGAATAGATATTGAGGGCAGGCCCGTGATAGACCCCTTCGAAGTGTTTAAGGATAGGGTTATACAGACGTAGCCCGCTCTCCCGCGCCGCTATACCACCGACTCTTCCAGTCCCGAACTCTCTATACAATACTCCGTGGTTAGGTCTAGGCTCCCGTGCCTACCTGAGAGTTTCACGCATACCATGGGCGACCTGGTAACCCTCTTAATCTCTACTGCGAGCATATAGGATAGCTCTTCCTGCGTTATCTCTCTAGTTCTGAACGATGAGAGCCACTCAGAGAATGAGACGGCCTCTATGCATATACCTTCGCTGACATATTCTACGTAGACGTCGTAGAAGTCGGGTGCCTTGGTGAAGGGGCACTTAGACTCTAAGAAACCTTCTAGGGTTACTTTGAGGCCCCGGGGGCACTGGAAAGTCTTGAAGGCCACTCTAACCCTTCACCTCCACGCAGCTCTTATGGACGTAGTAATCGTCAACTTTAACGAAGTCGTTGGGGTCTCCCGGCGGCGCCTCATATTTAGTGCAGTCGGGTATACCAGCTGCAAGGAAGCCCTTGTGACGGTTGACGCAGCTCTCGCATCTCCCGCAGTGGTACTTCCCGTTGAGATAGCAGCTCCACGTCTCGTATATCATATCGCCTATGAGTTTGTAGGTTCTGCGCAGGCCCTCTGACTTGCCGTACCCCTCCCTGGAGGGGCTCCATATCTCTATGGTTCTAGCCCTCCTCTCATGGCATAGGCGGAAAGCTGTCTGGAGGGCTTCTATGCACTCAGGCGAGCAGTCGGGGTACAGGGGTTCGCCGGTGTCGGGCCTAGGCTTTATGTCGTCTCCGTGGGCCCCATACACCACGTATACCTTCTCGCCGGTCTGCGAGTGTAATGTGAACGCGTAGGCGGCTGCTATGCTGAGCATTACCACGTTTCTTATGGGTACGACGACGCTAGGCGCGTAATCCCTTTCCACCTCTACGCTCTCATCGGTTAGTTGCGTTCCCCGCCACAGCTCCTTCATGAAACTAATATCTATAACCCTGTGCTCGATAACTCTGCCCCAGCCCCTAGCAGCCGCGACCTTGTCAACCTTTGAAACCAGCTTCTTGGCAATCTCCACCTCCTTATCAGCTTTCTGCCCGTAAACCACGCTTATCACATGGGCGTTACACCCCCTCGAAAGCCAGAGGGTCATGTAGCCCAGGCTGTCGGGGCCGCCGCTGACTATTGCTACGACCCTGCAAGGCTTAACGACTACGGGTTCCGGCAACACGCGGCACCTAAGCCTTAGCTCTCCCCGGAGATTAATTTGCTTAGGTTAAAGCTCGAAGGACTACAGCGGGCCTCGGAGCTTGAGACCCTCATCACTGGTCAGCAGGAGAGCTCGTCACAGGCCCCTAGACTGCTTCGCCCTCCAGGGTTTAAGGTCCTAGCCTTTAACGGTTAAAGCAGCGCCCGCGGCCGCTAGAGCCGCCGCTACCAGGTGTCTCGGCTTTATCCTCTCCTCCGTCCAGGGCGCTATTGACGCTGCTATGACGGTGTTTACAGGGAAGAGACTTATAAGCGCTGCGGCGTCGGCAACAGGCACCATAGACAACGCTAGGTATCTCGAAGCCTGTGCGAGCGCGACTGCAACTCCTCCCGCGGCAGCTAAAACTATGTATCCTGAAGCTGGCGTGGAGACTCTGTGTGTCAAAGCCGCTATGCTAAGAGCTGCTATGTAAGATGCCGTGGCGCCGGTCAGCGGCGCACCGTATTCCAGGTTGGCCCACCTGACGGCTACAGTGGTTGAAGCGAAGATCAGAGTGCTAGCTGCCCCTGCAGCCAAGCCTAGGAGCTTAGAGCCTCCTCCAAGCGGCTTACCTGTGGGGTTAACTGCTGCAAGGTAAACGCCCAGGGTGACCATGCTGAGGCCCGCCAGCTTCGCAGGCGTGAGGGGCTCCCCCAGGGCTAGAGCAGCGATCATGCTAGCAAGGAGAGGAGCAGGTGAGACTATTATGGCTGCGCTGGCCGAGCCCAAGCTAGCCACAGCTGTATAGAACATAAGCCTACCCGCATAGAAGTGCACCGCACCTATTACAGAGTATACTAGCAAGCCGTCGAACCCTAGCGTGGGCTCGCCGGAGGCAGCCGAAGCCGCCGCTAGTATTGGCACGCCGAAAATTAAACTTAGTACAAGGTTGTCGCGGGGAGTAAGCCCCCTGCTAGCTCCACGTATCAGGACGTCTGAGACCGCGAAAAGCCAGCCAGCCGCGAACGCGAAGAAGTAGCCCAACAGCAGCATGTCTCACCCGGCAGAACGTGAAATGGCAGAGCAGTTCAGAATAGGCATTAAAGCGGTAGCGGGGCTAGAAGCCCTATAGCCTTAAAAACTCTGCCGCATCTTAAAACTCTTCTTCCTCTTCCTCCTCCCCCCACTCTTCCTCTTCCTCCTCTAAAAACTCCTCTAACTCCTCTTCTTCCTCTTCATCCCAGAACTCTTCCTCCTCCTCGTCCCAGAACTCTTCCTCTTCCTCCTCCTCACGTTGCAATAAGGTCAATTCGCTGATCATAGCATATTCAGCCTCCTGTTCACCACGAATTCTACTCTTAACGCGCTTTAATAAACATTTAGAGGTGCTGTGTGTCCTCGCCTAAAGTTGAAGTCTGTAAAGCCGTTAACCCGACCGGCCGCATCAAATATTAGCAGGGTGTAGACGTGGAGTTCTACGAGTTCAAGCCAAGGAGCTTCATAGCTCTGCAATGGTGGGAGGTTGAAGAGGTTAGGAGATCGTGTGGGCTAGGCAACGTCAACATAGCCTGGTTCAAGTTCGACGTTGAATGTAGGGATAGCGGCGCGCTAATCAGAGCACGCCTACCCCAGGGACTGCGTCTTGAGGCGAAGGTTGAGTTCAGTGTCGTAGAAGAGTCGAGGAGCCTCTACGTATTCGGTCTCGAGGGGTTCGCGGGTAAAGCTGAATTCTACAGCGGGGCCTACTATAAACTAGCCTCCGTGTCGGAGGGTATGCCGCCCACGCTTGAGATCAACGGTATACATATGCACCGCGTCGTGAATGGGGGCCCCATGGTAGACGCTGCCAAGAAGGCTGCAGCCGTCGTAAAGAGGGGGTATAGGGTTCTAGACGTTGGGACGGGGCTCGGGTATACCGCAGAGGCTAGCCTAGCCCGGGGTGCGAGCTTAATATACACTGTGGAGGTAGACGAGAACGTACTATTGCTAGCGTCTATGAACCCTTGGAGCTGGAGACTCTATTCTCCTAAAGTGAGGGTGTTGAAGGGGGATGCCTTCGAGGTGATAGACGACCTTGAGGAGTCATCGTTTGACGCGGTAATCCACGATCCCCCTAGGTTCATGGATAGTACAAGCCACCTCTACAGCCTCGAGTTCTACCTTAAGCTGAGGAAGGTTCTCAGGAGAGGCGGCAAATTGTATCACTACACTGGCGAGCCGGGCAGAAATAGGAGGATTAACCTACCCGGCAGGGTCTCCCGCCTATTAAGGGAGGCGGGATTCCAGGTTGTAGGGTACCGTGAGGACCTGCTGGGCATAGTCGCGAGGAGGCTGTAAAGAATCGTGTCTAAGCAATAGACCCGGTAATACACTCGTTGATAACTGTTTCCTACCGTGGTCTCACAGCCTCTAATCCCTCAGAGGCTAGGGGAACTCTAATTCTAGCCCACGGAGGGAAGGGGGTGGCCTAGAGATGGCCATAACTGAGATATTCAGGAGGTTTTTAGGGCCTGCCAGGATCGATGCTAGCGATGTTGGAGTTGACGTTCAGGTCGGATTCGACTTCGACGACCTAATAGCTAAGCTTCATCTGGCGAAGATGGAGGTTGACAGGGTGAGGCATCAGGTCCTAGAGGAGGCTAGGCTTCACGCGTCCAGGCTAGTGGAGGCTGTTAAGAGGAGGGATAAGGATGCGGCTCAGATACACGCCGCCGAGCTAGTGTTGAAGAAGAAACTCTACAAGGCGTTGACGACCTACAGCAGGCTGCTAGAGCTGACCATAGTGAGAGTGCAGGATGCTAGGAGCATCGAGTCCCTGGCTAAGGCGTTGACGCCCCTGGAGTTCGCCATGAGGGCTATGGACGACTACCTAGCTGCAACCAGCCCTGAGGTAGCTGCTAGGCTGTCGGCCATAGTGGAGACCGCTGAGAGGGTTGTTAGGAGCACCGGGTTCATGGCAAGCAACCTGCCCAGGGCTCGGAGCCCCGCTGAGATGGACCCTGAGCTGCAGAGGGAGATAGCCAGGGTCATAGCTGAGGTGTCCAGAGAGGTCAACGAGGTCATGCCTGACTTCGACGTGGAGCCCGAGGTCGCCCAGAGGCCTACCAAGAGAAAGGAGAACTCTGGGAGCGCCGGTAAGGCCGCTAAGAAGGCTACGAGGCCGAGCGAAGATGAAATCGACAAGATGGTGCTCGACTACATCAAGTCGAGAAGAGGCGTGATAAAGCTAAGCGAGGCTTCAAAGGAGCTGGGGATCGACAAGGATGAGATAATCAGAGCGATAAGGAGGCTCCACGAGAAGGGGCTGATAAGGGTGGCAGGCGCTCAGGCCTCTACCTCCTAAAACCCCCTGCCCCCAGAGTCTTGGGGGTGGTACGTTGAACGCGGTGGCATTACTAGAGGGGAAAGCCAAGAGGCACGCGTTCGCGGCCCTCGAGGCCGAGAAGAGGGGTGACTACGAGGCTGCAATCTACAATCTCCAGAAGGCCGTGGAGAGCCTCATGGATATAGTGAGGAACTACCCCGACCACCCCCTCAACCACATTTATAGGAGACTCATAGCGCAATACACTAGGAAGATAGAGAGCCTTAAGAGGAAGGCTGGCACTATACCCTTAGGCTCCTCGGATACCGTCACCGTGACCGTTAACTCTGAGGCAGATAAGGCGGACGACGTGCCTGAGTTCGTGATGAGGGAGAAGCCTAAGGTTACGTTCAACGATATAGCAGGCCTGGAACAGGTTAAGAGGGCTTTAAGGGAGGCTATAGTCTACCCTGTGAAGCGTGAGGACCTCTTTCCTCTCGGCTGGCCCAGAGGTATACTATTGTACGGCCCGCCTGGCACGGGCAAGACGATGCTAGCGGCTGCTGTCGCCAACGAGGTGGACGGCGAGTTCCTATACGTGGACGCTGCCAGCATAATGAGCAAGTGGCTTGGCGAGGGCGAGAAGAACGTGAAGAGGCTCTTCTCCTACGCTAGGAAGAGAGCCAAGGAGGGAACGCCGGTCATAATATTCATAGACGAGGTGGACGCCCTGCTAGGTGTCCATAGTACAGAGGTTGGAGGCGAGGTGAGGGTTAGAAACCAGTTTCTCAAGGAGATGGACGGGATCCAGGACAAGGGCAGCAGGCTCCACGTATATGTGATAGCTGCTACCAATAAGCCCTGGAAGCTGGACGAGCCCTTCATAAGAAGATTCCAAAAGAGGATCTATGTGCCGCTTCCAGACAAGGCTACTAGGAAGAAAATACTTGAGCTATACACGTCGAAGATAAGGCTGGCGCCAGACGTGGACCTGGACAGGCTTGCAGACATGCTAGAAGGATACACGGGTAGCGACATAACCGACATAGTAAGGGAAGCTTACATGAAGACGGTTAGGGAGCTGTTCCAGAGCGGAGATCCAAGAGGCGACCCAAGACCGGTGACCATGAGCGACTTCATAGAGGTTCTAAGGAACAGGAGGCCTAGTGTCGACCCCGACATGATACGAGCCTACGAAGAGTGGACGAGGAGGTTCGGCGCCCTATAGCCATTCAGGGGCGGAAACGTTTTAAGCCGCCTGAATTCAATATCTCCCAGTGGCCCGGCCCGGCCATAGCGGCCGGGAAACACCCGGACCCATATCGAACCCGGAAGTTAAGCCGGCCGCGTTGGGGGCTCCGTGGGGTCCGAGAGGCCCTGCAGGGCCTCCAAGCCGGGGCCGGGCCACATTTCCTCGCTCTCATTAATATTTCTCTTCCTTCCCCGCTTCCACGCAGATCGTGGTGGCACTATGCAAGCCGGCGGATTCTTACCTCTAGGAAGGCTTCCAAGGAGTGTCGCGCAGGAGGCGGTGTACGCTCTTGTATCGCTAGTCCCTCCAGGCAAGGTCACAACTTACTCGGATATAGCCGAGCTTCTCGGCTTAAACCCTCGCATTGTGGCTTCTATACTCGCCTCGAATGAGCGGCTCATAGTGGTGCCGTGCCATAGAGTCGTAGGCAAGGACGGCAAGCTTAAGGGGTACGCTCTGGGGGGCCCTCGATTCAAAAGGAGGTTACTTGAGATTGAGGGGGTTAAATTCGACGGCGACAGGGTTTCAAAGGAGTGCATGATAGACTTAAGGGTTTTACTTGGGCTTGTAAAATAGTGTTTAATCTAATAGCTGCGGCGTAAGCTATTTTAGATGTAGGATACTAATCATCTCGGGGAGGAGGGGGCATGACTAAGCAGCTTGTCAACCCTCTAAAGTACTTGAAGGACGCCGTGAAAACTAAAATATATGTTAAGCTGAAGGACGGGAGCGAATATGTCGGCACGCTGGTTGCCACGGATAACACGATGAATCTAATCTTAGAGGATGCTATAGAGGTTGCGGACAACGGGAAAAGGGTCGTAGCTAGGGTAGGCAAGGTATTAATTAAGGGTAGCATGGTGGAATTCATTAGCTTTAACCCTGAGCTGGCCGCTGAAAGGGCCCTAGTAGGCTAGCAGGATAGTTTAAGAGAGGGCTAATACAGTAAGTGTGGTAAGCTGCCCTGCACGGTTTCCATTACATATTGGCGCCTGTGAGGAGTGTTTGGCTTAGCGGCTGTTAGTCCCTATGAAGTCTTCTAACGTTCTCCTCCTGGAGGCCTTGAAAGCCGAATAAAGCTTCTTTAGGTCTATTCTCTTGAACTCAAGCCCGCTCCTCTCTAGCAAGGCGCGGGCTGCCTCGGTTATATCAGGAGCCACTAGAATGCCCCTAACGTTAGCTTTCCCCATGGACCTGGCCTTCTCAACGTACTTTATCAGTTGCTTGACCGCATCTTCGCCGGCCTTCACGCGCTTGACTTCTATTATGACGGGTCTGCCCGAGGAATCGTAGCCGTAGAGGTCTGCGTAACCCGCCTCCCCTAGCCTCCTCTCCTTTTCGGGAAATACTATGGACTCACCTATAGTACCCTCGGGATCAGCTGCTATAGCATCTCTAATCTCGTCTTCAGTCATAAACATCCAATAGCCGCCCTCAACAGGCGACTCGACCACAGCTATGAAACCGACCTCGCCGCACTTTACGACTAGCAGCTCCCGCGGCTTACGCCTCAGAAACGAGAGCTTGATATAGCCCCCTTCGACCTCGACTCCTATATAACTAGTGTCGGGCTGCCAGTTCAGAGGCTTGAAGCCCTTAAGCCCGTGGACTATGACGCTGCCGTCCGATTTGACTATGACAATCTTATCGCCCGCCTCAGCCTCGCTAGCACCTCTCCCCTCGTACTTGGCCTCGCAAAGCCCGCCCATAACAACTAATTTCTTGGACGATATGGCTTCTCTGAGTATGACAGCGGCCTCTTCGACTCCCGGGGACCCCGAGACTAGGTATCTACTCGTCAAAGGAGGCCGGCCCCCCTTCCCCGGCTTATGGTTTACTTCGAGAGGCATTAGGGGTGGGGGTGCGGGCTCGTGGCCCAGCGGCTTGTGCAGCGTATAGCTAATGGGGAGATAATGGAGCATCCTCTCGTGGAGGTCATAGTCACCTATGCCTCGCTTCTCTCAGTAGTAATAGCTGTAGTCGATATAACTTATCCTCTCCCCGAGGATGCTAGGCTGAGACTGTATCTCGTCGATTTAGTAATAGTGTCCATATTAATAATTGATTATGTGTATAGGGCTAGGAAGAGCGGCGACTGGAGAGGCTATATCAGGAGAACGTTCTACGAGCTACCAGCGCTCATACCTGTAGGCCTGTTAGCCCTATTAGAGTCGTTCCTGGCAGGCCTCGGAGTCCTAAGGCTACTCAGATTAGTGAGAGTCCTAAGACTAATATTAATAGTATCGCGCGGTAGCCGGTTCCTCTCGATAGCGGAGAGCACGGCTGGAAGGCTTAAGTTCATGTACGTCGTAGGCTTCGCTGCCATAACTCTCGTATTCGGGGCCCTAGCAATATACTTCGTTGAAAGCCCCGTGCCCGAAAGCCAGATAAAGGATCTATCGACGGCGCTCTGGTGGGCCATAGTCACAGCGACTACTGTGGGCTACGGGGATGTAGTCCCCGTAACACCTTTAGGCAGGGCTATAGGCGTGCTATTGATGATAGTCGGCATAGCGTCCCTGTCAATGATGGTCGGCATAGTTGCTACCTCGCTCGCTAAAGCTCTGGAGGCCGCAGGCGCCGAGGACGAGAGGATAGAGGAGATATGCTCGATGGTTAGGAGGCTGGGCGAGCTTGATAGGAGCGAGCTGGAGTATCTCAAGGGCGTTATAGAGGCTGCTTGGAGGGCGGAGCAGGCTAAGAAAGGCTCCTCAGGCTCTTAAACGGCTCGTAAATGCTGCGACGCCCGTCAGCACGCCGTTTACCTGCATTTAGCCCCTGCCCTCTCGAGGCCCTCGAGAGCCTTAAGCGCGGCCTCCCTGGGATTAGACGCCTTAGTTATACCGCCGCCTATCACAACTATGGAGGCCCCCTTAGAGACTAGGCTTTCCACCTCTCTAGGCTTTATCCCGCCGGCCACGGCTACTATAACCCCAGCATCGCTAGCCCTCTTGACCATGTCGGCTAGGTCCTTGCCCGTGAGGCCCAGAGCCCTCTGAACGTCTATCCCTACATGGAATAGGACTACGTCGACGCCGAGCCTCTTAGCTCTCTCCACGTCGTCCAGCGGCTTGCTAGACGTGATTAGATCCATGTAAACGCTCATACCTCTGGACGCTTCCACAGCTTCTTTGAACGTGCTGTCGTGGGCTGCGGATAACACTGAGATGGCATCGGCTCCCGCCTCGGCTGCTAGCGTAGCCTCAACGCTCCCCGCATCAACCGTCTTTGTATCTGCTACTAGAGGGCGCCCTCCAGCAGCGCCCTTGAGCGCAGGTATAGCATCTCTGACCCCCACGGATTTAATCAGGGGCGTGCCAGCCTCAATTATCACTCTCGGGTCGCTTGGCATTAGGGATGCGAGCCTGAGAGCCTCCCATAGCTCCGTGAAGTCTAGTGCGACCTGAATGGCTCCCCCGCACTCCTCGATAAGCGTTTTAATCCTGCTCTCGCGGCTAGCCCCTTCCAAGGCTTAGCCCCTAGCGCGGGTGTTCAAAAGCGGATCTCTTATCGTGTAATCCCGCAGCCGCGTGTAGCAGTCTAATAGGGACTACAGGGTTTACGTTAGAGTGTAGCGCTTAGGTCCTCGGCTGAGGTGGAGGCTCATGGGCATCGTGGAGGTCGAAGTTAAGGGGCTCAAGTTCAAGGTGGATGATTCTCTTAGGTACACCGAGACCGACGAGTGGGTTAGGATCGAGGGTGATGTAGCCCGGGTTGGCGTGACGGACTACGCCCAGAAGGAGCTTAAAGATGTTATAGGCGTTGAGCTCCCCGAGGTGGGCTCGAAGGTTAAGAGGGGCGAGAGAGCGGCTACAATAGAGTCTATCAAGGCGACGGCTGACGTTTACTCGCCCGTTACGGGCGAGATAGTAGAGGTCAATGAGAAGCTCCTCGAGCAGCCGGAACTCATAAATAAAGACCCTTACGGTGAGGGGTGGATATTCGCTATAAAAATCGAGGATAGGAATGAGCTTGAGAAGTTGCTCGACTATAAGTCCTATGTTGAAAGTGTGAGAAGGAGGAAGGAGAAGGGCTGAACGCCGGGAGAGCCTTTAAACCAGAGAATCGCTATCATAGGATTTGAGGGGGCTTAAAGGGTTGGCGGGTATAGATGTAATTGAGCATGACATCGTAATCGTGGGTAGTGGCATAGCGGGGCTTAGAGCAGCGGTCGAGATTAAGAGGAGGTATGGGGATAAGCTTGACGTGGGGATTATAAGCAAGATACAGCTTATGAGAAGCCATAGCGTGAGCGCTGAGGGCGGCACGGCTGCAGTCATATACCGCGAGGAGGGGGACAGCTTCGCACTCCATGCATGGGACACTATTAAGGGCAGCGACTTCCTCGCGGACCAGGACGCTGTGTGGATCTTCGTTAAGTTGATGCCTGAGGAGGTTAGGCTGCTAGAGCACTGGGGCATGCCGTGGAGCAGGAGGCCCGACGGGAGGCTAGCCACTAGGGCCTTCGGCGGCCACAGCTTCAAGAGGACTCTCTTCGCCGGGGATAAGACGGGCTACTATGAAATGCACACCTTGTACAACAAGCTGCTAGAGTATGACGGCTGGGAGAGGTATGACGAGTGGTACGTGACCAACATAGTAGTCGAGGACGGCGAGTTCAGAGGGCTCTACGCTCTCAGCCCGAGGGACGGCAACATATACCTCTTTAAGGCAAAGGCCGCCATTATAGCCACCGGGGGCGCCGGCAGGCTCTACAACTTCGCCACTTATGCACACACGGTGACAGGAGACGGTTGGGGCATGGCGTGGAGGGCCGGCATACCTCTGAAAGACCCAGAGTTCTTCCAGTTCCACCCGACGGGCCTAGTACCAAGCGGCATATTGATAACAGAGGGCGCGAGGGGCGAGGGAGGGTACCTGATAAACAATAAGGGAGAGAGATTCATGCTGAGAAAGGACTGCGCCCCCAAGATGGCCGAGATAGCACCGAGGGATATAGTGTCGAGGTGCATGATGAGGGAGATAATGGAGGGCAGGGGGTTCAAGGACGAGGTCTCCGGGCTGGAGTATGTTCTACTTGACCTGAGGCACCTGGGAGAGGAGAAGATAAACGAGAAGCTGCCGACCGTGAGGGAGATCGCTATAAAGTATGCCGGGATAGACCCCGTGGAGGAGCCACTGCCCGTCAGACCCGTAGCCCACTACACGATGGGCGGCATAAGGACCGATAGTTATTATAGGGTTCTAGACATGGACGGCCGCTGGATCCGCGGCCTCTTCGCAGCGGGCGAGGTTGCAGCCGCGAGCATACACGGGGCCAACAGGCTGGGTAGCAACAGCACTGCCGAGTGCCTCACGTCGGGCAGGATAACGGGTATGCTGGCGGCCGAGTACGCCCTCAAGGTGAAGGAGGCTAGGTCGCCGCCGCGGGAGAGGAGCCTAAAGGAGGAGGAGTGGGTCTACAGCCTCGTGAAGAGGGAGAGCGGCATACCCTCCTACGAGGTTAGGAGAGAGTTAAGGAACACTATGGGGCGCTACTTCTACGTGATAAGGGACGGGGAAGGCATGAGGAACGGGCTTGTGACAATAATCAAGCTCAGGAAGCTGTTCAGAGAGAGGGTCTACGTGGAGGACAAGAGCAGGGTGTACAATACTGACCTGATAGCCGCCCTCGAGACCGCTAATATGCTGGACGCGGCGCTGGCCGTGGCGCAGGCCGCGTTGAACAGAACCGAGAGCAGAGGAGCCCACTACAGGATCGATTACCCCAAGAGGGACGACGAGAACTGGCTGAAGCATACGCTGGTGACGAGGTATGGCGAGGACGACGTGAGGATAAGCTACGAGCCCGTGAGGATAACTACCTGGAAGCCCGTAGAGAGGAAGTACTAGCACCCTGGCCACACCCCTCATTTTCAACTATTATAAAGCCTAAGCGCGACCACTCCTTTGCCGGGAGGTGCGCGTCTAGTGGCCGGAAGGCAGGGCCGGTCTGCTAGGCTACTGGACCTGAGGCCGGGGTGGAAGGCGTTTGTCAACCCCTGGCTCCTAAGGATAGCCAATAACCCCGAGAGGCTAGCATTCATTATGCACAGGGTTACAGGGGTTATAGCGAGCCTCTTCCTCTTCCTTCACATCATCTCTACAAACGTCCCCGCTAGGGAGGGCTGGGAGGCGTGGAGGGAGGAGGTTATGAACCTGCAGGGCCTAACCCTAACCTCAATTCTCTTCTACATAGCTATGGGCGCGATATTGTTTCATGGGCTTAACGGGACCAGGCTGATCCTCGCTGAGGCCTTAGCCCTGGGCATAGGGAGGCCTGAGAAGCCGAAGCCCCCATACATAGCTCCCCTACTGAGGGGCTTCCAGAGGACCCTCCTCTACGCTACTTTCGTCCTGTGGATAATCCTCTGGGCTCTGCTAGGCTACGTGATGTTCTTCACGTGAGGGGGTGGTTGAAGTGGCCAGGGCTAGCCTGCTGTACCTCCTACAATACGTGACTGGAGCCCTAATGATTGTGCTCGTCTCATGGCACCTGGCGATGAGGATACCGTGGCTGCGGGGAGTGGAGAGCTTCATAGAGACCCTTGACAGCACGGTCGTGTACAACGAGATAACAGGGTTCAGCGTGCTGCTCCTTCTGCTAGCCTACTCGACCCTATTCCACGGCATAAACGGGCTGAGGATGATACTGTTGGAGCTAAGGCACGGGCGCTACTGGGATAGGGCTGTCAATATAGCCGCTCTGATAACATTCATAGTGTTCGCCGCGATAGCTACGCACAGCGTTGTGGGGGTAGAGCCGCCGAGCTAGGACCTGCGGCAGGGGTGAGGCGGGTTGGCGATATTCGACGCTAGAGCGGCGGTCATGATCCCGCCTAGGAAGGTGAAGTTCTTAATTAGAAGGTATAACCCGGAGGAGGGTAGAAGCTGGTGGCAGGAGTATGAGGTCGAGACCTATAGGGGCATGACTGTGCTAGACGCCTTGTTGAAGATTAAGGAGGAGATCGACCACACGCTCGTACTTAGGTATAGCTGTAGGATGGCTGTCTGCGGCAGTTGTGGCATGATAATCAATGGGACTCCCAGGCTGGCATGTCAAACCCAGGTGGCAGAGGTTGCCAGCGAGGCGCGGCCCGTGGTTAAAGTGGAGCCCATGTACAACTTCAAGGTTATAAGGGATCTTGTAGTCGACTTCACAGAGTTCTTCGAGAAGCATAGGAGGGTGAAGCCCTACCTTATAAGGAGGGATGTCGAGGAGAGGGAGAACCCGAAGTACGAGTATAGGCTACTCCCGGAGGAGTACGAGTCGTTCTATCAATACAGTCTCTGCATAGCGTGTGGCCTCTGCGTTTCGGCCTGCCCCGTGTTCGCCAGCGATAGGAGGTTCCTGGGCCCGCAGGCGCTAGCACAGGCATACAGGTTTATAATAGATCCGAGGGATGAAGGGTGGGCTGAGAGGCTCGAGATAGTCGACTCCGAGGACGGCGTGTTCGGCTGCCACCTGGCAGCAAGCTGTAGCGCGGTATGCCCTAAGGAGGTGGATCCCGGCGCCGCCATCCAGAGGCTCAGGAGCCTGCTCCTACGCTACAGGCTGGGCTTGTGGAAGAAGAAGATTAGCGGTCCTGTAGGCCCCCTGGAGAAGAAGGCTGAGAGGAAGCCATTGCCGCCCGAGGCAGAAACGCTGCCAGGGGTGTCATTGGAGGAGCTGGAAGAGTCTGAAGTCGAGATCCCTGTGGACGAGCTGATAGCGGGCTAACGACCAAGGGCTGCGCGCTAGGCCCGCGGAGGCGGGGCCTGGAGAGGTATGCCCCGTAACCCCGCCACCATCATCCGCCGCGGCAGCTGTCAGAGAGGACAGCGGCTCTTCATCCCTCTCCGCGGCCCCAGCCCCGCGGGCCCCTCTAGTAGCTGTTACGCTCCACGCTCTTAACAGGTAGCGCTAAGGAGTTTGGAACGTCGGATTCGTCGCGCGGCGCAGGTTAGCTTATAAACCCCTGGCCCCCGTCTACCCCCGGGGTCTATGTTGATCGCCCGCGCTAGAGGCCTCGCGGGCCTGGCGCTTCTTGTAGTAATAGCTGCCAGCCTTGCGTCCATAGCGTCCGGGGCTTCTAGCGATAAGCCCGTTCTCAGAGTCCTTAACTATAGCGAATACATAGATTACTCTGTGATAGATGAATTCGAGAGGCTTTACAACGTGGAGGTTGTATACGACGAGTTTGAAGCCGCTGAGGAGGCCTGGGCTAAGCTCAAGGCGGGGGGAGCCGGGTACGACCTCATAATAATAGCTCACACTCATGTGAGGCTCGCTATAGAGCAGGGCCTCGTAAGACCCTTGGACAAGAGTCTCATACCAAACCTTGAGCTGCTAGACCCCAGGATAGCTTCACATCCCGCGGACCCGAGTCAAGAATACGCAGTACCATACATGTGGGGTACCACGGGGATAGCCTATGTCGAGGGCTGTGTCGACGAGCCCCCGAGGACTTGGAGGGAGTTCTTCGACCCCGAGTACCTGGAAAGGTACAGTGGCAAGGTTAGCTTGCTGCCAGAGTTTACCGAGGTCGTAGAGGCCGCTATGATCGCAATGGGCATAGACCCTGCTGTGCGGGACAACTGGAACGAGGAGACTATGGACAAGGTTGTCGACTTAGTCCTTAGGGTTAAGCCCTACCTAGCCGGCTTCTACGGCGCTAGCCAGTACATCCCCGCTCTGGCCTCTGGCGAGCTCTGCCTTGCCCAGGCCTGGAACGGCGACGCGCTGATAGCAAAGGAGGAGAACGAGAACGTTAACTTCGTAGCCCCCCGCGACGGGACAATCTTCTGGGTTGACTTCATGGTGATACCCAGGGACGCTGAGAACGTCGAGCTAGCACACAAGTTTATAAACTTCCTCCTCGAGCCCAGGATAGCCGCCGCAAACGTTAAGGCTGTGTGGTACGCATCCAGCATAAAGAAAGAGGTGCTCGTTGATTACGCAGAGGAGACTGGCGACTCCGAGCTGCTAGAGGTGTTAAACAACCCCATAGTATATCCGCCCGAGGACTCAAAGCTGGTCCCAAGCCCCGTCCTCGACAGGGAGATGCAGAGGCTGGTGGAAGACGTTAGAATCAGAATCCTAGCTGGCGAAGCAGGCGGCGACGCTCTGCCGGCTGACGCGGTTCTCGCTGTTCTAGTTATTGCCCTGCTCGTAGTAGCCGCGGCCTTAATATATAGGAGGTTGAGGGGGTAGGCAGGGATTGCCCCGCCCGCCTGTCAGGCTTGAGGGTGTATGGGCGGGATATGAGGGTAGGGTAGTGCTGAGGGGGGTTGATATAGAGTTCCCCGGGGGAGGCATAACTGCTGTCTTGGGCCCGAGCGGCTGCGGCAAGACGACGCTCCTCAAGGTGATAGCCGGGCTGGTCGAGGTTCTCAGGGGTAGGGTCTTCTTCGGAGACGTGGAAGTAACGAGGCTTCCCCCGGAGAGAAGGAACGTGGGCATGGTATTCCAGGACCTAGCCTTGTTCCCCCACATGACCGTCTTTGAGAACGTGGCATTCGGCCTTAGGGTTAGAGGGGTGGGGGGCAGTGAGCTTAAAAGGAGGGTTATGGAGGCGCTTGAGCTGGTAGGATTGGATCCCGTGGAGTTTGCGAGTAGGAGGGTGACGGAGCTTAGCGGTGGCCAGCAGCAGAGAGTTGCGCTGGCCAGAGCCCTAGTTATAGAGCCAGAGGTGCTCCTGCTGGACGAGCCGCTAGCCCACCTGGACTACAAGATAAGGCAGAGGCTGGTGTGGGAGCTTAGGAGGCTCCAGAGGAGGCTGGGAGTGACGACGATATACGTTACCCACGACCAGTGGGAGGCCATGGAGCTTGCTGACATGCTGGCAGTTATGAGGGATGGGGGCGTAGTTCAGTTTGGCAGGCCGGAGGAGGTGTACGAAAACCCTGCGGACGAGTTCGTAGCAACGTTCTTTGGCGACGCTAATATAATGCCGGCTAGGCTCCTCGGCGAGGGCGAGGGGCTGGTAGCGGTTAGGCCGGAGGATGTGATGCCCCTTCCTCCCGGCAGGGAGGCCGGCCCCGGCTTCTACGTTATTGAGGGCTACGTGGAGGATAGGGTCTTTCAGGGCCCCCTCGTGCGTTTCGAGGTCAGAGTAGATGGCGTCGTGGTGAGGAGCCTGGTGCCGCGCAGGATTGCGAGGGGCATGCCCGATAGGGGCCCGGTGCGCCTGGTCATACCTAAGGGCTCGGTTAAGAGGCTTGGCGGGCGGGGTGCCCGGGGGTAGTGAACCCTTCGAGGCTTTTAGCGGCACCCCTAATCCTCTACCTGATAGTATTCTTTTACGCGCCTCTCCTCTACATAGCGCTTGTAGGCGCCTCAATCGAGGGTTTCCCTAGGTCCTATATAGAGGCGGTCTCTAGGCCGGAGTTCCATGTGTTCTACATTAAGGGGGCCGCAGCTGCAACTATTGCAACGTTAATGGCTATCATTCTCAGCGTGCCTGTAGCCTTCTACGCTGCATACTATGCGCGCCGGATTGAGAGGGCCCTCATAGTAGTGGCAATGGTGTCTACGTTCTGGGTCGACGTGCTTCTCAGGGCTCTCTCGCTCAAGCTGCTATTCCAGGCTATAGGCGTGAGTCCTGGCTTCTGGCCCATGGTTGTGGGCCTGGCCTACGAGGTCCTACCCATAGTATTCATAGCGTCGTACCTGGGAGCGTCACAGGCGCCCAGGGAGCTGATCGACGCTGCGCGGACGCTCGGAGCAGGCCCCCTCCAGGCCTTCGCGAGAGTCGCGCTACCTATATCGGCTCCGTGGATAGCGGCGGGAGCGGCCGCGTCATTCGTATACTCTTTCGCTGACTACGCTGTGCCCAGCCTCCTGGGCGGGACTACCGGCTTCACGGTAGGCAACCTGATCTACACGTTGATATTGGAGGGCGACAGGTGGGGTGTTGGGAGTGCTGTGGCGGTGATGCTGACATTGGTATCCGCAGCCGGCGCTGCCCTGCTCTTCGGGAGGTTATATCGCATTGAGGTTGGACGCTAAGACCCTTCTAAGAGTTTACACGTTCACGGTCTTGGCTTTAGTCTACGCTCCGATAGCGGCACTAGCGGTCCAGAGCTTCAGCGAGTCGCCCCTGATAGGAGTATGGGAAGGCTTTACGCTCAAGTGGTACTCTATGATACCAGGCGATGAGAGGGCTCTGAGGGCTCTCTACAATAGTCTGAGCGTTGCGGCTCTCAGCGCCCTCTCTAGCATTGTTATAGCGTTGCTGGCCTTAGCCGGGTATAGGAGGGTTAGGAGGGTCACCCTAGTCGACCTAGCGGTTTACCCTCCCCTCATACTTCCAGACATAGTTGAGGCAGTCGCCCTCCTCATGTTCTTGGTATACTTGGGGTTCCCTCTCGGCTTCTACAGCGTCTTAGTAGGGCATACAGCGTTCAACGTTGCATACGCCTACATAATCCTAGCCCCGGCGCTGAGAGGGGGCACTAAGCTAGAGGAGGCAGCTAGGACCTTAGGTGCTAGCCCCCTTCAAGTGTTCATCAGGGTTACGCTGCCCTTAGCGGCTCCAGGCTTAATTTCAGCATTCACCTTAACCTTCCTGCTGAGCTTCACCGACTTCATTAAGACGCTGTTCACGACGGGGCCGGGCTTCGAGACGCTACCACTAATGATCTGGAATAGGGCTCGAAGGCCCGGACTAGGAGAGTACTCGAGTTATAGCTACCTGGCGGCGCTCTCAACGCTGTTAGTAGCCTCCTCCATATCTATAGCCGCCGTCTACACGCTGTACGCTCTTAGGAGGGGAGCCCGGAGCTAGCGCTCAAGCGTTGCAGGGGATGAAGAGTACTCCCATGACCAGAGCCCTCCCCCCATGAGGGTGATGATGAATCCGGCAGGATCTGACCCTGCATTGAAGGCTCTGGCGGCGGATCGACATTTAGATGCGGCCGGGTGATGCATGGCTTGGCGGCGGATCTTGAGGGTATGAGAGGCTCCCAGGTAGAGATAATTTACCCTGCGACGGTCGACGGTATGATAGCTGCATTCATGGCTGCCCGGGTGGTGGGCGAGCCCGAAGACATAGTCATGGAGCCATATACGCCCGGTTCCAGGCCTAAGGTACAGGCGTCCAGGAGCGTCATAATAGCGGTGGGCGCTGAGGCGGCCCGGGAGGCCGAGAGGAGGCTTAGAGGCTCTGCTAAGCTACTGGTTGTCTCGAAGAGGGGTGAGGACATCAAGGGCCATGCAGGCGGGGGGCTCACCTACTCCTCATCACTGTCAGCGTGGCTGAAAGCTAGAGGCCACCCTGTGATGGCGGCTGCTAGCATAGTATCAGTGGCATGGTCTCTCTCTAGGAGTCTAGAAGAATATAGAAGGCTTATGGCGGAGGCGGGCATGGACCCTCTAGAGGACTACTGGATAGCAGAGACTGTAGCCCTCAATCTCCTATCCGTAGTCGAGTCCTGCAGGCAGGAGGGGCTAAAATGGTATCCGAGGCTCATGGCTATGGATACTGTAGAGCCTGTTAAGGCTGTATTCGAGGACGCGCTCCTAGCTAGCCTGAGGGCTCAGGCCGACTACGAGGCTCGTCGCCTAGCAGAGGAGGCAGATCGGAGGGCTTCAACCCTGTGCGGCTCTCTGAGAGCGGTTAGGCTAGAGGCGGACTGGGACCTCGGGGTCAGTATAGCCAAGATCATGCGCGAGTCCATGGGGCGTGATGTGGTTGTAGCATTTAGGGCGCGGTGCAGTGGCTCCAGCTACGTGGTTCTCGCGACCTCTAGGAGCCTGGGAGGATTATCCGTGGGCAGTGGCTACGTTGTCGAGTCTTTTGAGGGCTCGTGGGTGATAGCTTACTCCGGCGGGGAGGGCCTCGAGAGGATTTACAGGTCGCTGGTTAGCGCTGCGTGTAGTGGGAGGGGTTAGTTCTGGCTCGAAGGAGGAGCGAGATTAGGGAGGCGATAAATAAGGCGATCTACACGGGGAGGGCGCGCGAGCTGGTATTCGTGTACAGGCACAGGGTCGAAGGCCTCGGGGAGAGGCTCGTTGAAGCGCCGCTCGCAGAGGTAGTCAGAGTGGACTCGTGGGCCGTGTACCTATCCAGCGGCGACGTGATACCACTTCACAGGATAGTAGAGCTTAGGACGCTGGATGGAAGGGTTGTGTGGCGCAGGGGAGTGGGCTGGCTTGAAGAGAGGGGCTAAGCTCTTCTCAGCGGTATTCCCCGGCGGCGCATGCCTAGAGGTCTACGCCAGCGGCGGTGTCGACGTGGGAGACGGGTGCATAAGGGTGAGCTGGGACGTGGCTCTCAGGGACGCAGAACACGCCTACTTGGCGGAGAGAGTTGCAGCCCTCTTCCTAGTCAACCCTTATAGGTTGGAGGGCGACAAGCCCGCGTATACTAAGCTAGTAGATGCATACAGGTCTAGGGTGGCCTCTGAGGAGGCCGTAGGCTTGAGGTCGTTGCTGGGCCCAGCCTACAGCGAGGTGGGCATCGATCCGCTGCTGCTGCCTGTGCTAAGGATGGCCGAGCTTGGGATATATTCCTGCGTGTTTAGGGAGGCCTTAGAGGCTCAGGCGGAGGACCTGAGAAGGGACTGGTCCAGGTTCCTGGGCGATGCTCCCCTCAAGCGCCCCAGAGGGTACACGGTTAGGCCTGCTAGACTCCCCCGCGAGGTGGAGGAGTACATCGCTGGGCTGAGCTCGTGTGAGAGCCACGAGCTGACACGGGATACGTGGAGCCTCGTCTCGGCGCCAGAAGGCAGGGTATCATTAATGGCCTGCGGCGGCCTAGAGTCGGAGGCGAGGATGTATGACTGTAAGAGGCCTAACCCTATAGCATCCACGCTCGTATGCAGGAGCCCTTCCGGCGAGCAGGTGGCAGTCAAGAACTACCGCTCGGCCTTCTACAAGTGGCTGCTAGCGGCGCCGCTAGCCCTGAGGTATGGATTCAGGGTCTCGCCGACTCACAGGGCGGTTGCCGAGTACATCTGGTTCCGGAGGCTTAGGGGCCACGTGGAGACGCCAAGGGTGCTACGCCTGTGCCTCCAGCCCCGGAGGGCAGTCATGGTCAGGACCTACCTGGAGGGGAGGCCTCTTAGCGCGTCCGACTCCGAGGAGGACTGGGATGCGGGGGGTAGGGTCCTAGCGGTTATACACCACTCTGCGGGGGCTTCCCTGGGGGACTCGAACCCGGGTAACATACTAGTGGGGGCTGGCCGCGGGGCGGTTGTAGACGCCGAGCAGGCCAGAGAATACAATGATTGGAGGGGCGCCTGGGACTTAGCTGTGGCAGCCTCCTACTCCATGGTGCTCCTCCTCAAGAAGCCTAGACTCATAGAAGCGTTTGTATACGGATACGCAGACGAGGCGGGTCAAGCCTCTGTAAGGGTCCTGGAACTTGCATCTAACCCTAAGTTTCTACTATCGACCCCCACACCGCCCCACGTAGCCCTAGTGTTGAGGAGGGCTGCTAGGAGGGCTTTAGAGGCTAAAAACCAGATTTAAGTATTTAAAAGTTGGTACATGTATTAGCTGGTAAACCCTATAGTCCGGCTACATCTAGGCTTCAGCGTCGGCGAGTCTAAACGTGGGGGCGAAGGGTCTTGAAGTTCCTCAGGTGCAAGTCCATACCGCCACCTACGGGGAAGCTGGTAAGCATCATAGGAGCGGGCCCTGCGGGGCTGGGCGCGGCAGGGTACCTCAGGTGTAGGGGCCACGACGTGGTAGTGTACGATATGCTCCCTGAAGCGGGCGGCATGATGATGTTTGGGATACCAGATGACAGGATCCCGAAAGACAATATAAGGAAGTCCGTCAGGGAGCTGATGGAGGGGGGCGTAAGGTTCATATTCAACGTTAAGGTCGGCAGAGATATAGACTTGGAGGACATAATCAGGTCGAGCGACGCGGTGCTCATAGCTACAGGCACCTGGAAGCCCAGGAAGCTTAACGCTCCGGGCGAGGACCTACCCTGGGTGATACCAGCCGCCGACTGGCTAGTAGAGGTGCACCTAGCCAGGTACGGCTACATACCGTGGAGCAAGGTGCCTAAGGTGGGGGGCAGGATACTCGTAGTCGGCGGCGGCTTGACGGCGGCAGACGCTGTACAGGTGCCCCTCACGTATCCCGAGTTTAAGGACGGTGTGGAGAAAGTAGTACTTAGCTACAGGAGGACCAGGGACTACGCTCCCATGAGGAAGCAGGAGTTCGAGAGGCTCATAAAGCTGGGAGCTGAGCCTTGGGAGCTCACCCAGCCGGTCATGTTCTACGAGGAAGGCGGGCGCAGGTTTGTAAGGCTGGTTCGGATGAAGCTGGTTGACGACGGCAAGGGTAGGCCGAAGCCCGTCCCTGTGGAGGGGAGCGAGTTTGACGCAGAGTTCGATTGGGTGCTTCTGGCTATAGGTGAGATACCGACACCTCCCTTCGAGAACGGCAAGTATGGTATAGAGCTGAACCCTGACGGGACTATTAAGACGGATGAAAACTTTATGACGACTAGGAGGGGAGTCTTTGCCGCCGGCGACGTGAGGCATGGTCCAAGCCTTATAGGCAAGGCGTTGAAGTCGGGCCTAGACGCTGCCGCCAAGGTGCACCTATACCTCGAGGGCAAGCTTTGAGGCCTCACCCTCAGGTCCTACCGGGACGGTTATTTTTAGCGCTGAACCCCCAGCTTAGTTAATAATGAGCCCCCAGGGGATGCGCGACGGGCTATACGCCGAGCGCGGGATGAGGAAGTGTCGCGGCAGCTCACCCCCAGGGAGCCCTGGGGGCTCAAACCGCGGGCTTATCAGCCTCGGACTCCAGCCTCACCTGCTCTTTAACCCTCCTCTTCACGTCGTCCGGCTCGAAGGGCATAGCAGCTACTAGGCTGTCAGGCGCTACTATGTAACCCTCCTTTATCAGTTTAAGCAGGGCTTTGTAGGCTGAGTACGCTGCGAGGTCCTCAGACTGCCCGATAGCCATGGCTATGCCCTTGGCTATATCATAGGCCGAGCGTAGGATTTCCTCGTCCCCGGCTTCAAGCCTATCGCCTTCCCTGAGGGCGTCCACTAGAGCAGCCGCCACGTCTATCCTCAGGTAGACTATGACCCAGTCGTCAGCGACGCTAACGCTCACCTCGTAGTCATAGTCACCGTCGTAGTCGTCGATTATTATTGGCGCATAGTCCGGGTAGGCGGCTTCGGGCAGACCTTCCTCGGATACAACGACCACAGCCGTGTTAAGCCTCCTGTTGCTCAGCTTGGACGCGATGCCCTCCACAAGGCCCCACAACTTAACCATGTCCTCGGAGTCTATGTCCAGCCAGCGCTCTTCCATGCTGGGGGCTTCGTAGGGCTCTACAGCCTCTAAGGCATTGTACGGCCATCCCTGCCTTGAAGCCGTCTCTAAGGCTATCTCCTCCACGTAGCGCGCGATGAGGCTGTCGAGCGCTCTAGCGGCGACAGCGCCGGCTATAACGCCCAGTGCGGCACCCGCTAGCATAGACTCCACTAGCAGTCCCCTGTCCCAGCCAGCTAGCATCCAAGCCATGAGCCCCGTGAGGGACCCCCACCAAGCCCCTAAGGCGGCGCCTGCGGCCAGCCTCTTAACCCTGTATCTCGGCGCTATCACTTATACACCTCCAGCTGCTCGGCACCAGCATCAAGTCTCGGGGCCACCGCCTATTATATTATAAAGCCTGCAGGGTGCGTGGGGGCCTCGGGGCTACAATGGTTCCCCACGTGCCCGTCGGCCTGCCCATCGTTCCTCACAGGCCCATAAGCTCTAGGAGTAGTACAGGGGTTTTAAAGAGGGGAGGCAGGAGCCGTGAGGAAGGGCGGGCTACGGCTCAACATATTATCAGTCTTTGACCCCTGGGACAGCCCTCTATGCTACTGCCCGTTCAAGTTCAGCCTGAACCCTTACACGGGCTGCAGTATAGGATGCCACTACTGCTACGCCACCGCCTATATAGGGTTGAAGCCGAGCCAGGCGAAGAAGAACGCTCTTAACAGGCTGCTCCGCGACCTCGCGAAAATCCCTCCAGGGGCTATCATAAACGTGGGAACTAGCAGCGACCCATATCCCCCCGAGGAGCGGGAGGTTGGCCTTACCCGCGCACTTCTTGAAGCCCTTGTGCCCGCGGGCTTTAAGATACTTATAACCACTAAGGGGGTGCTCTACGCTACACGCGATATAGATTTAATATCTAAGGGTAACGTGGCGGTGACCCCGACTATCACGATGCTCGACGAGGCTAAGGCCAGAGTAGTAGAACCCCTAGCCCCGTCCCCTCTAGAGCGCATCAAGGCAGTAGAACTAGCTTCGAGGGCCGGGGTACCTGTAGGCGTCAGAGTAGACCCCATAATACCGTATGTAAACGACGACCGCTATGAGATAGAAGAGCTTCTTGGGAGGCTCGCCGATGCGGGGGCGAGGTTCATAGTGACGAGTACCTATAAGGCGAGGCCGGACAACCTGGCGCGCATGAGGGAGGCTCTGGGCGAGATAGGCGAGATGGTCTACAGGCTTTACAGGGAAAAGGGTGTAAAGATGCACGGCTACATATACCTGCCCCGCGACATGAGGGAGAGACTCCTAAGGCCGGTCGTAAGGGAGGCGGCGAGGCTAGGCTTAGAGTACGCCACCTGCAGGGAGGGCTTCAGGGGGAGGGAGTGGTTCAACGCTGGTAGCTGCGATGGAAGCCACTTAATCCCCCTCAGGATAAAGCCCCGCAGGCTAGCCGAGAGACTGGATAAGTGGCTGGGGGCCTCGGGCTGAGACCGAGCTCGTCACGAGTCGGGACTGTCAGGCTCTCCTCACAGGCCCCTCCACAGCGCAGGGATCTGCCGTCAAGCCCCTTCTAGGATAGGTCCTTTAGGATCTCATTGAGAAGGGCGTTCACCATGTCAGCTTATTTATTTAGAAGACGTATTTATCTATAACGTGATAGCATGGGTGACGCGTCGGCGGAGAGAAGGCTCTTCGAGGCTGTGGAGAGGCTGTTCAGGGGGGAAGCATCCATAGCTGAGGTCGAGAAGGCGGCCATCATGCTCTGTGAGGGAGACCAGGGCTGCATATCATCGATTATAGCGCTTGTCGAGGCCTACGTGCTAAGGCATTCAAGGCTCTCAAGGCTCGACGGATCAAGCAACCTCGAGTTTAGGCTTGCATCGGAGGTCCTAACTTGCGCTCTAAGAATCGCGGGGGAATTCTCGGAGAGAAGGGAGAGACTCAGGCGTAGGAGAGGCGGCAGGGGCTGGAGGATACTCATGTCCGCCCGCGCCGGGAGTCGATAGGAGGCCCTCCTTAACCCCCGGTGCGGGCATCACTGTGTAGGGCGGGGGCGCCTGTGAAGCTGGGCGTCGTAGTAAGGGTAGCTTATGGGGCTCGGAACGCGGCTGCCCCCATAGCCTCGGCGATTCTAAAGGAGCTGGGGAACGCCAGGGTCTTCGTTGTAGAGGAGGATCCGGTTCCCGTGGCGGCCAGGCTGGAGGAGAGGGGCTTCAAGGCCGTGATATTATACAGCCTTTCAACCCCTCTGTTCCTGGAGATCGCAGAGGAGGTCGCCGCTGCTGCAAGGAGGTTCCCCGTAGCCGCGGGGGGACCTCACGCGTCAGGCGCTTACTGGCAGGTGTTGAGGCTCGGCGTGCGCGCGGCTGTTGTTGGAGATGGCGAGCCTGCAGCCCCTCTGCTCGTGGAGGCGCTAGCGGGGGAGAGAAGCCTGAGCGAGGTCCCTAACATAGCGTACTCGGAGGGCGGGAGCTTCAAAGTGACGAGGAGGGTCTACGCCGACCTAGACGAGTATGAGCCGCACAGCGTCGAGCTAGGATTGTACCCGCCCATAGAAATAATGAGGGGCTGCACTCACAGGTGCACCTTCTGCGAGATACCATACCAGGCGGGGCCCCGTGTTAGGTTTAGGAGCGTGGAGAGCGTCGCCAGGGCTGTTAGAGATTACGTTAGAGCCGGAAGGCTAGACATTAGGTTCGTCGCGCCGGTGGGCTTCGCCTACATGAGCAGGAACTTGAGGGAGCCTAACGTGGAGGCTATTGAGAGCCTGCTTCTAGCTGTTAGGAGGGAGGGGGGTAGGCCCTACCTGGGCACGTTCCCCAGCGAGACCCGGCCCGAGTTCGTAACAGACGAGGTCCTACGGGTGGTTGCGAGGCTCGCGTACAACAGGAAGATAGCTATGGGCCTTCAGACCGGCAGCGAGGACCTGCTAGCAGCGATCAGGAGGGGGCATGGAGTCGAGGAGGTTATAGAGGCCTCCAGGAGGGCTTTAAGACACGGCTTCAGGCCAATAGTCGATATAATATTTGGGCTGCCCGGCGAAACAGAGAGGGACGTCGAGGAGAACATCAGGGTTATGGAGAGGCTCGCATCGATGGGCGCCAAGCTGAGGCTCCACACTTTCATGCCGCTGCCCGGCACACCCCTAGCCAGGAGCCCCCCGGGCAGGATACATCCGCTCTACAGGAAGGTAATACCCAGGCTGAAGGCCAGGTACGCAGTGGAGGGCTACTGGGAGGAGCAAGAGGAGCTAGCTAGGAAGATACACTGCCTCATGGCTTTAGATCCTCTTCCCACCAGAAGCCCCCGGCCTGCGAAGCCAAGGGCCAGCTGCGGCGATATATGGGCAAGGTTCCGCAGGCTGCTGGGGGTCGAAGAGGAAGCCGCCGCGGCGAGCAAGGGTTAAAGGCAGAGCGTTATTATATAATTTAATGTTCTCCTTTCGTCTATTGACTCTAAGGGGCCAGGCTTTGGCTAGGGCTAGGGGGGCCGTCTACAGGAAGCCCATTTATATCGTTGACGGGGCGAGGACCCCAATAGGCAAGTTCGGCAGGAGTCTTAGAGAGGTTTCAGCTGTGGACCTAGCGGCTGTAACCATAAGAGCGGCTCTCGAGAAAGCGGGTATAGAAGGCGGCGACGTGGATCTTGTCATAATGGGCCATGTAATAAGGGCTGGCACGGGGATGAACACTGCAAAGCACGCGGCCCTCAAGGCCGGGCTGCCCGAAGACGTTGAAGGTTACAATGTCAACATGGTGTGCGCCAGCGGCATGGCAGCGATCATAGAAGCGGGCATGATCATAGAGTCGGGAGCCGCCGATATAGTGATAGCCGGCGGCATGGAGAGCATGAGCACAGCCCCCTTCCTAGTACCCCCCTCGATAAGGTGGGGTGTAAGGCTGATCTACAGCGGCTCCCTGGAGGTAAAAGACTCCATGGTCCACGACGGGCTGTACGACCCGATCAATATGAAAGTTATGGGCGAGGAGGCGGACGAGACTGCGTGGGAATACGAGGCACCAAGGGAAGAACTGGACATGATAGCGTATGAGAGCCACGCCAGGTCTGCTAAAGCGTGGGATACAGGATTCATGCAGAAGCTCGTGGTGCCCGTCGTCGATAGGGGAAGGGTTCTGCTAGACTTCGACGAGGGGATCAGGAGGGACACTAGCATAGACGCACTCTCAAGGCTCCCCCCAGTATTTACGCCGAAGGGCCCCCACACAGCCGGTAACAGTAGCCAGCTCAGCGATGGAGCCGTGAGCCTAATCGTAGCAAGCGAGGAGGCTGTGAAGAGGCTCGGGTTGAAGCCTAAGGCGAGGCTGCTAGCCTGGTCTGTGTCCGGTGTTAACCCGAGGAGGTTCCCCGTGGCGCCTATACCAGCGGTCAGGAAGCTCCTGGACATCCTCGGCTGGAGCGTCAGCGACGTGGACTACTGGGAGAATAACGAGGCTTTCGCGGTAAACAGTTACATATTCAACAGGGAGCTGGGAGTGCCGTATGACAGGCTCAACGTGATGGGAGGGTCTATAGGAGTGGGCCACCCTCTAGGCTCCACAGGGGCCAGGCTGGTGCTGCACCTAGCTTACATACTAGACGAGTTCCAGGCTAAAAGAGGGGTCGCCTCCATCTGCCACGGGCTTGGAGGGGCTGCTGCCGTGGCGATCGAGAGGGTTGAGACAGCTCCCTAGCACTTCTCGGCTTCGCCCACCTCCTCGGCCAGCATCACCACCTCCTCTAGTGTGGGCATCGAGCTGCTCCCCCTTTTAGACACTTTGGCGGAGCCTGCGGCTAGAGCGTAGACTAGAGCCTCCTCCAGGCCGGCGCCTGCTAGCAGCCAGACGTTGAAGGCTGCGTCGAATGCATCGCCGGCCCCAGTCACGTCTACAACCTTAACCCTTGGCAGTCTAGTTGCCCTGAGGCAAGCGTCAGGGGTTAGAAGGGTGGCTCCTCCCCTGCCGTGTTTGACTACCACCCTGCTGGCACCCTTCTTTAGGAACGCCGAGGCGGTCATGGGGTCCTGTGAGCCTGTGACCGAGCGTAGCTCTACAGTGTTGATAAATATCGTGTCCGCATGCCTCGAGGCCTCTAGGACCTCGCCGGGCCTTCTGACTGCCTCGCCCCCTGGATCGTAGCTGATCGTGCAATGGGGGCATAGCTCTCTAGCCTTAGTCACTAGGCTAGGCTTTACGCTTGCTAGGTGTATGTGACCTCTGAAGCCGCGCAGGTGCTCCTCCTCCAGGGTGAGGTCCTCGTTTGCGCCCCTAATAGTTATCATGGACCTCAGCGACCTAGCGGCGTCCACGAGCACGACAACCATGCCGGCGGGTTTATCGGAGATCGTGACGAGCGACACATCGACGCCGGCGGACTTAACAGCTTCTAGAAGGCCTAGGACCACGGCTTGCCTACCCGCCACAGCCCTAAGGTATGACTTTTGGCCTAGCCTGGCAACTGCTATGGCGTAGTTAGTGGCAGCGCCGCCAGGCCCCACCCACGCGTCGCTGGCGAACACTATCTCGTCGCCGCCGGGTATACGGGGCACGTAGAGGCTCACATCTATGTTGATGTTGCCGATGGCTAGGTGCGCCTGGCTAAGAGGCCTGGGTAGAACCATTTCTTACCACGCCCCCTCTTAATAGAGTCCCACTCCGATAGAATCTTCACAGCCTCCGAGGCTACTCGGGCGGCCTCCTTGACGCCGGCGTCGACCACAAATTCATCTGTATCCCTGTTTGCGACAACGCTGCACACGCACCCAGCCCTGGCACCATATAGCTGGGAGAGCGTGAAGATAGTGGCAGCCTCCATCTCGAAGCCAAGGACGCCTGCGGCCTGTAGCTCGGGTATTATGGATGCGGCCCTTGGAGTCATGTAGCCCTTGAAGCCGGGGCGCCCCTGGCCCAGGTAGAAGCTGTCTGTGCTTGCAACGACGCCCACCTCGTACCTCAAGCCTGCAGACTCGGCAGCCTCTATGAGGGCCAGCACGACCTCAAAGGACGCGGCAGCGGGGTACTCCGCGATCACGTACTGCTTGCTGGTCCCTTCCAGCCTTACGGCTCCCGAGGCTATGACTAGGGTGCCGGGCTCTAGATCCCTTTTAAGGCCGCCCATAGTCCCCACTCTTATAAACGTGTTTGCTCCGACCCTGAGCAGCTCCTCCAGGGCTATAGCCGTGCTCGGACCCCCTATGCCAGTGCTCGTCACACTTATCCTGACACCCTTGTAGACGCCGGTCCAGGTCCTGAACTCTCTGTGATGAGCTATCAGACTCGCCTCATCCCAGAGGGAAGCGATCAGGTCTGTTCTCTCCGGGTCTCCAGGCAGGAGTACATATTCGGCCACGTCGCCCCTCTTAATCCTGAGATGGTACTGGAGCCCCTGCTCGCCTTCAGGCCTCGCAGCACTCCTAAGCCCTTCCACGGGACCCCTCAGGAACGCGTGAAGCCTGGGAAGGTTAAGGCTGGAGCCTCTGTGGCCCTCCTTAAGGCCTAGCGGCGGGCTAAGGAATCGCGGGAGGGGCGTTATGGGTCGTATCAGGTACGGGCCCGCGGGCAAGCCCGTAGACTTTAAAGGCCCCATGGAGAGGGTTCCCGAGTTCCTGAGAAGCATAGGCCTCAGCGCGCTGGAGTACGAGGCTGTGAGAGGCGTGAGGATCTCGGAGTCTAAGGCACGGCTACTAGGCGAGGAGGCGAGAAAACATGATATAGTCCTGAGCATGCACGCACCCTACTACGTGAACCTTGCAAGCCCTGACGACGACACAGTCAAGAGGAGCCTGAAGAGGCTCTACGACTCGATGGTGGCGGCCGAGTGGATGGGTGCTTACGCCGTAGTCATCCACCCAGGCTACTATAAGGGTAATAGCAGCCAGCGCGAGGCCCTGGAGAGGGTCATAAAGGCCTTCAACAGCCTGATAGAGTCCCTCCCCTCCTGGATTAAGACGCCTGAAGTAGCCCCGGAGACCATGGGGAAGACAAGCCAAGTGGGGAGCCTGGAGGAGGTCATAGAGATATGTGAGAACGTGCCCAGATGTAGGCCATGCATAGACTGGGCACACCTCTACGCTAGAAGCGAGGGTTCATTCGTTGTAAGCGTCGACCAGGTGATTAAGGCGATAGAGGAGGTCGAGAAGAGACTGGGCTCCAGGGCTGTGAGACCCCTTCACACGCACTTCTCAAAGATAGAGTATGGGCGAGGCGGCGAGAGGGAGCATCACACCCTCAGGGAGGAGGGCTACGGCCCAAGCTGGGAAATAGTGTGCAGGGCCTACAGGGAGACGGGTATAGACGCCGTGGTTATAAGTGAAAGCCCGATCCTCGAGAAGGACGCCCTCCTCATGAAGGAGATATGCGGTGAGTAAGCCCGGGAGCCGGCCCGCCCCATTGACGTATATAAACCCGCCGCGCCCCCCGCCTTTAAAGGTGCCCGGCTTGGCAAAGATAGCTAAAATAATACTAGTGGATCTGCCCCATCACCCCTACAGTAAGCATTGGCGAAAGCTTGCAGAGAAGATAGCGAAGGAGCTAGGAGTCCCGCTTGAGGTGAAGAACGAGGACTACGTGTTCGCTATAGAGCATGGTGAGACCGACGATCTAGGCATGGCGTCGCTGCCACAGCTCTTCGCTCAGACCGAAGACGGCGAAATTAAGTTACTACTCAGCAGATTCCCCTTCAACCCCGCGACTCTACAGGCGGACCCAGAGGAGGCGCTCAAGGCCGTAAAGGAAAGGATAAAAGAGATTCAAGAGGGAAACGGCTAAACCGTTTTCACCCACTAGACGCCACATTATAAACCTTGGGGTCTATCAGCTGTGGTTGACAAAGTCACTTTTCAAATCCTGGATGTTAGCTACGAGGTGCGGGGGGGCAAGCCGCGGATAATTCTCTGGGCTAGGACAGAGGATGATAAGCGCGCCGTGCTTTTCTACGACGACTTTAGACCGTACTTCTATATCTTACCCGAGAGCGAAGAGAACCTAGAAGACCTTATACCCATGGTGAAGAGGCTTTCATCGCCTAAGAGCCCTATTTTGAGAGTTGAAGTTGTCGACAGAAAGTTTATAGGCAGGCCTGTCAAGGCGCTGAAAGTTACAACCCTTGTGCCAGCCCACGTGAGGGAGTATAGGGAGGAAGCGTCTAGACTGCATGGAGTTAAGGACGTGCTTGAAGCAGATATACCATTTGCCCTCAGGTTCATGTTAGACTTCAACCTTTACCCTCTAAGATGGTATACGGCTAGAGTGGAAGAGGAGAGGGTGCCTCAGGGGTATCAAGTTGATAGCGCTTATAAGCTGTTGGAGAGGCCTGAGGAGGAGCCTTCATACGTGAACGTTGACCCCTTAAAAGGCTTGAGAGTTATGGCTTTCGACATAGAGGTGTACAATACACTTAGAAGCCCGGACCCTAGAAGAGACCCTATAATAATGATCGGGCTCTGGAGCTATCCCGACGAGGAGGAACCGCTCATAATGGAGGCAGAGGGCAAGAACGATAGAAAGCTTATCCAGAGGTTCGTGGAGGAGGTTAGGAGGCGAGACCCCGATATAATAGTGGGCTACAACCAGAATAGGTTCGACTGGCCTTACCTCATGTCGCGTGCCAGGCTACACGGTATCAAACTGTCGGTTGCAAGAAGGCCCGGGGTGGAGCCTAGCCAGGGCCTATACGGTCATGTAAGCGTCTCTGGCAGGCTCAATGTGGACCTCTTCGACTTCGCTGAGGAGATTAGGGAGGTCAAGGTTAAGAGTCTAGAGGAGATCGCTGATTATCTAGGCGTCATGCCCAAGGAGAAGAGGGTTATATTGGAGTGGTGGCAGATAGGAGAGTACTGGGACGATCCCGAGAAGAGGGAGGTCCTCAGGCGCTACCTTAGGGACGACATAGTATCTACCATGGGGCTGGCATGGAAGTTCCTGCCCTTCGGAGCACAGCTGAGCCAGGTTTCAGGGCTCCCTCTCGACCAGGTGATGGCGGCCAGCGTGGGCTTTAGGCTCGAGTGGAGGCTTATGAGGGAGGCTGTTAAGCTGGGTGAGCTTGTGCCTAACAGGGAGGAGAGGGGAGAGGAGAGCTACACGGGCGCCATAGTGCTGAAGCCTAAGCCGGGCCTCCACGAGAACGTAGCCGTGCTTGACTTCGCAAGTATGTACCCCAGCATAATGGTCAAGTACAATGTGGGCCCTGACACGCTGGTTAGGCCCGGAGAGCCATATAGCCCTGACGAAGTCTACGAGGCGCCGGAGGTCGGCCACAAGTTTAGAAAGAATCCGCCAGGCTTCTTCAAGAAGATCCTTGAGAGGTTCCTGTCCTGGAGGAGAGAGATAAGGAAGAAGATGAAGGAGGTAGACCCGGAAAGCCCCGAGTATAGGCTTCTCGACGAGAGGCAGAAGGCTATCAAGCTCCTGGCAAACGCGAGCTACGGGTACATGGGGTGGCCCACCGCGAGATGGTATTGTAGGGAGTGCGCCGAGGCTGTTACAGCGTGGGGCAGGTCTATCATAAGGAAGGCTATAGAGACCGCTAGGAGGCTAGGCCTAGAGGTCTACTACGGCGACACTGATAGCTTGTTTGTTGAGTACGAGCCTTCGAAAGTGGAAGAGCTAATCAGGACTATTGAGGAGGAGCTGGGGTTTGAAATTAAGCTTGAAAAAGTGTATAAGAGAGTGTTCTTCACCGAGGCTAAGAAGAGGTACGCTGGACTCACCCAAGACGGCAAGATAGACCTGGTTGGGTTTGAGGCAGTTAGGGGTGATTGGAGCGAGCTAGCTAAGGAAACCCAGGCTAGAGTCGCCGAGATAGTGTTGAAGACGGGCAGCGTCGAAGAAGCAGTGAAGCACGTGAGAAGCGTGATATCAAGGCTCAGGAGGGGGGACTTCGACGTTAAAGAGCTAACGATTTGGAAAACGCTGACAAGGCCTCCCAGCAGGTATGAGGCAAGGCAGCCTCACGTGACTGCAGCACTCATAATGATGAGGCAGGGGATAAGGGTTGAGCCTGGCATGAAGATAGGATACGTGATCGTGAGAGGTTCGGGCCCATTGCATGCCAGGGCTAAGCCATACTTCCTTGCGAGGAAGAGCGAGGTGGACGTT
Organism: Acidilobaceae archaeon; assembly: GCA_027051095.1. Lineage (GTDB taxonomy): Archaea > Thermoproteota > Thermoprotei_A > Sulfolobales > Acidilobaceae > Aeropyrum. The sequence goes on from JALUAM010000007.1 coordinate 50,570, forward strand.
GAATATTATATAGATAAGCAGGTGGTGCCTGCGGCCTTGAGGATACTAGGCTACTTCGGGGTCACGGAGAAAAAGCTCAAAGGAGGAGGCCAGTCTAGCCTGCTCGACTTCCTCGGCGGGTCGAAGCCTAGAGGAGGTCGTTGAAAGTCAGGAACTTGACGCTACCCGGCTTATAGGTTATCTTGCTGCCCATCCTAGACCCTACTAGCAGCGCTACACCCTTGTCCTCGGCTAGGTTGAGTAGCCTCTGAGTTATGATGCCGTCGAATACTACAGCGTGGATGGTGCCTTTCTCAGCCTGCTGAAGCCTCTCGAAGAGCTCCCTCACCTTGACCCTATCGACCTCTTTCCACTCCTTGTCGTACAGGACGGCTTCTAGAGTGCCTGGTAGCTTCCTTATATTCTCCAAGACTTCCTTGGGGATAGCCATAGCGACGGTCTCGGTCTTCTCCTCTTTCTTAGCCTCCTCCGCAGTCTTCTCTTCCTTAGCCTCTACCGGCTGAGGGGCCGGGGCTTGAGCGGTCTTCTCCTTTTCTTCCACGGCTTCCTGGGTAGTCTTCTCCTCCTTCTCCTCCACGAGGCCTAGCTCCTTTGCGACGGTGGATGCCGGCACCATCTGGTTGAGAGCCCTTGCTATCTCCTTACCCGTGAGCTCCTCTACTTCCTTGCCCTCGGGCGCCCTCGCCACGTAATCTACCTTCATCTGGGGGAGCACGTTCTTTAGTATAAGCTCGCCGCCTCTATCGCCGTCGACGAAGAGGACTATCTTCTTCCTCTCCGCGAGCTTTTTAATAGTCTCGGGGACCTTACCCCTAGCGCCTTCCAGGGCTATAACGTTGGTGTAACCGTACCTGAGCAGGTTCTGAACGTCGCCTCTGCCCTCAACTACTATCACAGTGTCGGCCTGGTCCACTCCAGGCCCTGCAGGCAGCTTCTCTGGGCCGTACTCGATTATCTTAGCCTGCTTAGCCTGCTCCTGCTGGATGACCTCCCTCACGATCTCCTTTATGTCGGGCTCCCTCTCGCGCATGTGCTCTAGAAGCTCTCTAGCTCTGGCTATTATCCTCTTTATCTTGTCGGCCCTAAGATCTTTGATCTCCTCGACTACTATTCTGGCCTGGTAGGGCCCTATCTTGTCTACGGTCTCGAGCATAGCTGCTATTATGCTGGTGTGCACCCTGTCGAGGTTGCTAGGGACAAGTATCTGGCCTACAGTCTTCGTCCCCTGGTACTTGATTTCAACGTGTATCCTGCCTATCTTGTCTTTCTCCTGAAGCTCCTCCAGCGAGAAGCCCGTGCCTAGAAGCCCCTCAGTCTGGCCGAAGATCGCGCCTATCACGTCGTGTCTATCTACCCTGCCGTCAACCTCTAGCTTAGCCTTGATGAGGTACTTCACCCTCTAACACCTCTGCTTAGCTCCTTCTCCGGAAGCCCCTGCGACTAGATACTCCCGACTTTAATGTGAGGGAAGAGGGAGAGGTTAAAACGATCTGGTGTGCAGCCTGGGACCCTACCTGGTAACGCGGGACTCGATCTCCCTCACCAGGGAGGCTAGCTCCTTGTCGCCTAGCAGTGCATCCCTGACAGGCCTAACTAGCTCTATCAACGCGTCGGCCACGGCATTCTTAAGGTCTAGGGGGTGGAGTCTGCCTTCAAGGTAGTCCTTCTCAAGCTCGCTATAGCTCTCATAGGTCACGGGTCCCCCGTACTTCTGCGGCCTATCAACGTGTAGCTTGAATCCGGGCCTAGCGAAGAGAATGTACCTGGCTATCTCGATCACTGGATTCCCCTCGGTCTGCCTGGGCGGGCAGTAGGCCTTCCTGATTTTCTCTCTTATCTCGTCGTCCGAGTCTGTGACGAATATCGCGGACTCGGGCTTAGACTTGCTCATCTTAGCCTCCATAGCGGCTTCATCGGCCTCCACGCCCTCCATCCTGGAGTGGCCTCTAAGCCCTGTCACTATCGGCGTGTGAACAGCTATGGGCTTCTTTACCCCCAGCTTCTCTGCTATGTCCCTTGCAAGCATGTGAGCTTTACGCTGGTCAAGGCCTCCCAGAGCTATATCCAGGTCCATGTAGAAGATATCTGTCACCTGCATGAGCGGATAGATCAGCTTGGAGAAGTCGGTTTCCGCCTCCTCCGCTCTCCTCCCCATTATGGTCAGGGCCCTCTTCACCCTAGCCAGCGTAGCCATCTTAGAGGCCCTTATGAGAAGAGACCAATAATCCACGTCGCTGACAAGGTCCTCGGCGTAGACGTACTTCACGCTTCCAGGGGGCACTCCTAGAGCTTCGAGGACCCTCTCTACAACCCTAGCGGCGCCCCTAATGAGGTTAAGGTCTCCCCCTAGCTTGTCGTTGATGTATGCGTGCCATGTTGCCGCTAGAACTTTAAAGTCGATCCCTGCTTCAACCATGTCCTTAACCTTGAACATCCACACGAACCAGCCCACGTGGACGATACCGCTCGGCTCATAGCCTATGTAGCCTTTAAGCTTCTCGCCGGTCTCTAGCTTGGACTTCAGCTCGTCTAAGGTGACAACCTCCACGGTATTCCTCGTTATAAGCTCGAGCCTGCCCTCTAAATCCAATACAACCCCCCGCGGATATAGGGCGAGGGGGTCGGGAGTATATAAGGGGCGGGGTTATACCCCGCAGATGCAGGCCCCAAACTCGCCCCCGTGACCCTTCTTCTTTAACTCCAGGAACCTGTCTATGAGAACCTTATGCTCCGGCCTCTCCCTCAAAATCCTCTTGAAGACGCCGGCCATCTTCATCACGTTTATCTCCCAACTCCTCAATGCAAAGCATACGTAGCAGCCTATCCTGTAGAAGCCAGCCTCGTAGAGGGGGTTCAGCGGCAGCCCGTTCCAGAGTATATAGGTCTGAACGTGGCTGCCGCTCCACAGCTTTATAGGGGAGACCACAGGATAGCCTAGCTTCTCGTCGTACCTCAGGACAGGCCTCTTCCCCCTCTTCTCTGACTCCCCGTCCCTATCGCCTGTGACAACTATGGTCTTGCCCTTAGCCGCCTCCCTAAAGCCCTCCCTCAGGGCATCCAGCTTCCTCCCAGTACACCACCTATATTCCGGGTCGGGCATAGGCATCCCCTCGAGTAGGAGCCCCTCGTCGACGTTAGCCCTCTTATAGATGAGGTCGACTCCAAGCTTGGAGGCAACCTTCTCCACGTACTCGGCGTTCTCGAGGAAGTCTATCCCCGTGTCGACATAGACAGCCTTAACCCTGTCTCTACCGTAGGCCTTTAGCGCTATTATCAGCGCTGCGGTCGAGTCTTTGCCGCCGCTCCACGGTACTATCACTGTGTCGGGGTCTGGGGCCAGCCTTCTCAAGATCTCTATAGACTTGGACTCCAGCGCTTCCATCACAGGCGTGTTTTTCTCGACGAGCCGTTCCAGGCTCACCCGCTTAGCCTGAGCCCCCCTCCGCGGGACGGCCTTAGGCACCTCGCCCTTATCCTCAGCGTAGAACTCTCCCACGACGGAGTCGCCACTAAAGACTATGTGTTTGCCCTTCTCGGCTTTGAATAGAAGGGGCACGCTGCCGACACTTCTCATCATGAACAGGCTAAGGGTTCTAGCGCCCCTGCCGTAAAGGAAGAAGCTGTCACCCTGCGGCGTATAGGGTATACCCTCAAGCTCGGAGCCCCCAAGCCCCCCAGAGAATATGTATGCCTCTCCGTCCCAGAACGTCGCCAGCCTTATCCTAGCCCTAGCTTTATTAATATAAGAATAAATCATTTCAATAGTGTTATTCCTCACCTTGGAGGCCCTTGTTACTATGACCGCGCTGAGAGGGGGGGCCAGTGCCTGCAAGTCGGAGGCTATGCCTTCATCCTCCCTGCCCAGCAGGACGACGCTGAACGGCTCCATGGCGCCTGCTAGCTCCTCTAAGAGCGCGTCACCCCTGCTGCCACCGCCTGCTGCTGCTACCTCTATTCCCCAGCCAGGCATGAATCTTTCCAGCGCCGCCTTAACAGCCTTAGCGTCTTTCCTACCCCTAACTATTATCTTAAGCATGACTTAACGGCACCTACTCCCGGCCCCCACGCATTAATAAGATGTAGCAGCTTGAGCCTTAAAGAAAAGCACTAGGCCCTCACTTAAGGCTCTTTAAGACTCTGTCAACCCTAATCTTCTCAAGTATGTCCTTAGCCTTTTGGAGGGCCTCCTCGCGTGACTGGGCAGACACGTTGACGTAGAAGTTTGTGCCCTTAACCCTAACCCTATACCTCTTCTCGCCGAGGAGCACGTATTCCTCTACTATCTCAAGCTCCAAGCTGGACACCTATAACTTTGATAGCCGGCCGAGGCTATATTGGGGTGAGGGGTGAGGGTTAGCCTTAGCCGGGGCCCTAGGCGCCCGCAAGGTAGTAATATGGCTTGACGGGAGGCCTGCCGCCCTGAGGCTGCTCAGGGAAGCACGGGATATACTGGGTCTTCAGGGCGTAAAGATCATAGTGCCCGCTCGCCTCGATGACCTAGACGGGGTTAAGGGCGACGTGGTAGTAGCGCCTCCCAGAGGCCCCGAGAGGGCCGCTGCCATAAGGCTCGCCTCGATGACCTCGGCGGGGCTAGTTAGCGACGAGAGGCCTAGAAGGGCGCTCTTCAAGTCACTAGCTTATCCTCAAGACAGCTTCTCAAATGTCGCGATAGGAATCGACCCTGGCAGGTCCTGTGCAGCTGCCGCGGTGGCAGACGGCCTGTTCATATGGTATTGGAGCGGCGAGTGCGTCGATCTGCCTGTAACCGTGGAATCGCTGATAGAGGACCTAGCGCCCTCCAACGTGAAGATATACGTGGGGCTCGGCCCGGGGGGCCTCGAGGTAATAGAGATGCTCGGCTTAGACAGGATTTCAGTGTACGGTGTGCCGGAGGAGGGTTCGACCTCGTCGCCCTTCCACCCCCCTCTAGGCCTTGTGGAGGCGATAAACGACGAACACGTTTTAGCGGCCCTCACAATAGCCTATAAGGGGCTGTCGTCTTGGCCTCGGCGAGCCTAGCAGACTACCTAGAGCGCGCTGGCTACGAGAGGGTGGAAGGCGTCCTCTCGCGCGAATACGAGGTCTCAAGGCTCCTCGCTGAAAGGCAGGGTTGCGGGCCGGCTCTAGTGTTCAGCGTCGAGGGCTCCGATCTTGAATCCGCGGGCAACGTGGTAGACACCAGGGAGAAGCTGTATAGGGCCCTCAGTGTGGAGGGCGACGAAGACGCTTATAAGAGGCTGCTGGAGGCCATGTCCTCGCCCCGCCGGTTGAGCATCGTTGGCGCTCCTAAGCTCAGAGAGGCTCGGAGGGGTCTGCTGAGCCTGCCAGCGGTCAAGTTCTACGAGGGCGAGGCGGGCCTGTACCTCTCCGCGTCGATCTACATAGCGTGCTACGGGGGTATATGCAATGCTAGCATACATAGGACGCTAGTCCTGGGTGAGAAGGAGGCCACCGCCAGGATAGTCCCAAGGCACCTATGGGCTCTCTACACTGAAGCTAGGCGGAGGGGCGAGGACTTACCCGTAACCATAGTTCTAGGAGTCCATCCAGCCGTCCTGCTGGCTGCAGCCTCCAGCCCCAGGCTGGGGGTCTTTGAGCTTGAGGTCGCGTCGAGGCTCCTCGGGGGCCTAGAGGCGTATGAAAGCCCGGTTCACGGCAACCCCGTGCCACTCGGCGCAGGAGCTGTCATAGAAGCGTGGATCACGGGCTCGACTGTGGACGAGGGCCCCTACGTCGACGCTTTGCTGACCTACGACAGGGTCAGGAAGCAGCCTCTCATAAGAGTCGAAGGCGTTTACATAGACCCCGACGGCATCGGCCACGTAATTCTGGGGGGTGGGCTGGAACACGCCATCCTAATGGGGTTTCCGAGGGAGGCCGCTATATGGGAGGCGGTCTCCAGAGCAGTTCCGAAGGTGAGGAAGGTCAGGTTGACTCCAGCCAGCGGTGGCTGGCTACACGCGGTAATATCTATAGAGAAGCAGCATGAGGGTGACGGTAAGACCGCTATAATGGCGGCCTTCGCAGCCCACCCAAGCCTGAAGCACGTGATAGTTGTCGACTCTGACGTAGACCCCGACAACCCGTGGGAGGTGGAGTGGGCCATAGCCACACGCTTCCAAGCTGACAAGGACTTAGTCATAGTTAGGAACGCTAGGGGGTCGACACTAGACCCTAGCTCCGAGGATGGGCTCACAGCTAAGATGGGGCTCGACGCGACTAAGCCGCTGAACGCGGGGCCCGGCTTCAAGAAGGGCGTCATACCTGGCCTCAAATCGTGGGGCTGCAGGGTGCGGGAGGGCCATGGCTAGGACCTACCCTAAAGCGCCCGTTGTGGGCGTGGGCGCCCTGGTCCTTGACTCGGGGCGGATACTGCTTGTCAGAAGAGCGTATCCTCCGGGGAAGGGGCTCTGGAGCGTGCCCGGCGGCCACGTAGAGCTGGGAGAGGGCTTGTTGGAGGCGGCCGAGAGGGAGCTGCTCGAGGAGACGGGCCTCGAGGGTGAAGCCCTTGGGGTGGTTAACGTTGACGACGCGATAACCATTGACGGGAGGGGGGTTAGGTATCACTTTGTGCTCATAACGGTGCTGGTAAGGGTCAAAGGCGGGATTCTAAGGCCCGGCGGCGACGCCCTCGAGGCCCGGTTTTTCACCCTAGAGGAGGCTAAGAGGCTGGAGCTAACCCCCTCGACTAGGGGGCTTATAGAGAAGATCGAGAAGGGGCTTATATGCATTGATAGGCCCATACCCGTGAGGAGATACTCACCGAGGGACTGAGCGTTGTCACCCGGGGGCTGGTTCACCGGGTTCCAGGCCTATATGCCGAAGATGGCCAGGCTCATAGTCGACTATTGCCTAGAGCTGAAGCCCAGGGAGGAAGTAGTAATCCAGGCTACGGTAGAGTCTCTCGACTTGGCAAAGGCCATAGCGGTGGAGTCCGTGCTGAGAGGCGCCTACCCCTACGTGAGGGTTGGCTTCGAGGAGGTTGATGAGGCCCTCTACAAGGCGGCGCCCCGCGAGCTACTAGAGTACCTTCCCCGGATAGAGCTGTTCGTGAGGGAGAACGTAGACGCCCTGGTCAGCATAATAGCTCCGAGGCACCCCAAGCACCTCGCAGGAGTTGACCCAGAGAGGGTAGCAGCTAGGGCGGCCGCTACTAGGAAGCTAACAGAGGTCTTTATGAGGAGGGATGCAGAGGGCAGCCTCAAGTGGGTGGTCACGGCGTATCCAACCCCCGCTATGGCCCTTGAAGCCGGCATGAGCCCGGTGGAGATGGAGAGATTCGTATTCAAGGCCCTAAAGCTGTACGAGGACGATCCCGTAGAGGCTTGGAGAAGGCAGGCAGAGGGCCAAGAAAGGGTGAAGAGACTGCTCTCCAAGGCCTCGGAGCTTAGAGTCGTGGGCAGGGAAACAGACATAACTTTCAGGGTTGACGGAAGAACGTGGATCAACGACGACGGCAAGCGTAACATGCCCGGGGGCGAGGTGTTCACGGCGCCGCACGAGGACGGCGTAGAAGGGGTCATCTACTACGAGTTCCCCCTGACGTGGAGGGGTGTCGAGCTGAGGGGCGTTAAGCTGACGTTCAGGCGTGGAGAGGTAGTCCAGGCGTTAGCCGAGGTGGGAGGGGAGTTCCTGGAGAAGCTGATCAAGGTGGATGAAGGCGCTAGGAGGCTCGGGGAGCTCGCCTTCGGCCTGAACTACGATATACAGAGGCACACGAAGATAGTCCTATTCGACGAGAAGATAGGCGGCACTATGCATACTGCCCTAGGCGCAGCGTACCCAGCCACGGGGGGCAGGAACCAGTCATCGATCCACGTGGATATAGTGAAGGACCTCCGGCGCGGGTCCAGGGTGTACGCTGACGGGGACCTGATCTTCGAGAATGGGAGGTTCCTAGTAGAGCTGGCGTGAGGGGAGGGTCGGCACCAGAAACCGTCTTCACCCCCAGTCGGGTCAGCTAATCGAGCCCTCCACATCCCCATGGTCGGAGAAGGGAAGCTCGGGTTTAAAACGTAGTTAGAAGAATTATATGGGCCATCTCTCCATCCTATAGGCCATCTCCCAGAACATGTACTCGTAGCGTGTGGCTGTCTTAAATATATACGAGAGCGTTTTATAGTCTCCCCCGTAGGCCTCGTAGAGCCTGTCTATGAGCGCTCTATATTCGTCTACAGCCTTGCCATAATCGTCGCTTAGGTAGACTGAGGCCCACCGCCTGTAAAGATCTACAGTGTTAGACTCTAGCCTGCCCCTGTTATGGAGTGCTATGTCCCTGTAGCTCCAGTAGCAGGGCAGCAGGGCTACCAGGCACTCAACTATGGTGCCTGTAGAGCACGTAGCTAGCATGAAGTCAACGTAGGCCCTGTTGGTGGGCGCGGGCTCTGCCTTTAGCACGTCGTCCATGCTGAGACCCAGCTCCTTTAGGAGGGACTCGTAGTTCCTCATCTCGGTGGTAGCCAGGAAGTGGGCGTGCTCCAGCGCCAGCCTTGACGCCTCGAAGGGGGCTAGCTTTGAGGCAGCTATGCTGAGGCTCCTGACAAGCCCCACAAGGTAGTTGTAGTCCTGGACAGCGTAGAACCTAAACTTCTCCAGGGGCAGCCTACCCTCGTATAGTTCAACTACGAAGGGGTGCTCGAGAAGCCTCTTCCAGAGCCCCCAGTGCTCCTCCCTAAGTTTCTCGCTTAGCCTCAAAGCCGCCACCAGCGAGGCTAATACCACCGGGGATAGTTAAAAACAGGCATAGACGGGTTGCAGATTATAGTTCCGCGTCGACTACGACTTTTTCTTCGGCCCTGAACCCTATGCGGGCGTGCGTGCCGTCGCAATAGGGCTTGTTAGACGAGCCCCCGCATCGGCACAGGGCAGCCACTGTTTTCCCACCGATTTCAACTAGTATGGGGCCGTTCCTCAGGGCTACTATCCTCAGCCGCTTCTTACCCTCACCAGCCACCTTGCTCACCATTTGAAAGCTACTTTACATTGTAAACCAATATTATCCCTGTGATGCGAGACGGTACTGTCACGACTTACGGGGCCTGTTAAAAACGTTACGAGATGGGGGCCTCGGAGGCCTACTCTAGCTCATCCCCCCATCGCCAGTCAACGCCCTCCTCATAGGCCCCCGCTAACTGTAGTGTACTCTACGGGATAAAGTTGGCAGGGAGGGCCCCCGCCGCTATAGCAGAGTCTAACGCGCCTTCAACGAATAGCCAACGAATAGCTTGTATTACATAGACAATGTTGAAGGGTTAAGAAGATTTGTATAGTGGGCCGCGTTATATCGTAGAACATTCCAGCATCTTTTTAAAACCCCTGGTGTATGCATTATTGTATTCGAGCGTTCAGGGGGTGTCCCTGAATGGCTCAGAATAGACAGCTGCTCCTAATCGCTGTCGGCATCGTTGCAATAATCATAGTTATAGGTGCTATAATATTAGCTACTAGGGGCGGCGAGCAGCCCGCCCCCGAGGAGGCTCCTGAGACGCCGCCGGCAGAGACGCCTAGGGAGGAGGCTACACCCACGCCTAGGGAGGAAGCGCCTGCTAAGCCGGAGCTGAAGCCTCTGACCGGTAATGTCGAAGAGGATATAGTAAACATTGCTAAATATCTGGAAGCCTTTGGCGTGAAGGAGGTCACGTATAAGGTCCACGGCGCTGGTGACCCGAACAGTATAATGAGGGTTTACGGCGTCGTAGAGGCGGCTGCAAGGCTCAACAAGATACTAGAGGAGAACGGGATGGACCTGAGAATCAACGTTGAGATAGTAGACTTCTCTGCGAGGGCTGACGAGCCCGCTGAGAGGTTCCAGCAGAGCTTCCCGCTGAGGCAGGAAGCCGACATAATCGCTGTCAGCTTCAGGTGGATCGCGACCTTCGCTGAGGAGGGCTACCTGCTCGACATAACAGAGTATGTGAACGCTTATAAGAACACCGAGCTAGCAGACTACTTCGAGAGCCTGTGGGCCAGCGTGACCTACAAGGGCAGGATCTACGCTCTGCCGCAGGACACCGAGGCGAGGCCCCTGTACATAATAAGGGCTGTGCTGGAGTGCGCCGGCTACGACCCGGACGACGTGGCTAGGAGGATCGACGCCGGCGAGATAACGTGGCGTGAGATCTTCCAGATCGCTGAGGACGTGAAGGAGAAGGGCTGCGCTGAGTGGGGCGTCCTACACAGGAAGGGCACCGCCCATCCAGACCTGGTCCAGTTCTACTACGCCTTCGGCGGCAGCTTCACGGGCCCCGACCCCGAGAAGCTCTACCTAGACGTAGACGCCCTCTACAAGTGGCTGGCGGTCGAGTACGCCCTGGCTAGGGCCGGCCTGACCCCCGAGAACATGATGGAGTGGGACTGGGGCAAGCAGATACACCCCACAGTTGTGAACGGCAATACCGCCTTCTGGATCGGCGGCGTGTGGCACTGGACCGAGTGGCAGACTAAGAAGTACTTCACGGACCCGCAGACGGGCGAGCTTAGAAGCCTGACTCCTGAGGAGGTGAAGGAGAAGTTCGCCTACAGCCTGTTCCCGGCTGGCGAGCCCGGCCTGAAGCCCGTGACCCTCAGCCAGCCCTTCGTCTGGATGATAAGCGCTAACGCGGGCAAGTTCAACCCGAACTACGAGGAGCTGAAGGAGGCCTACCACAGGATAGCGTTCCTGCTTATAGTGAAGGCCAACGACCCCGACCTGGTAGCGATCCACAGCATAGTCAGCGCCCACATACCGATTAGGCAGAAGGCAGCCGAGCTGATGGAGGACCCAGAGTTCCTGAACAAGCTGGCGACCGGCAACCTGGACATGTTCGTGTCTAAGGAGGTTGCAAACGCCTTCGTGGAGATAGCCAAGAAGACTGCGCACCCGATCAACATAGAGTTCCTGAAGAACACAGCCTACATGCTAGAGTACACTAATATAACGCCTCTGCACCCGGCCTACCAGCCGCTAGCAGATATATTCAAGGAGGCTGTGGACTTCGTGCTGAAGGGCCAGATGACGCCGGAGGAGGCCACAGAGTACGTGCTCCAGAAGATAAGGGCCGACCCGGAGCTGGCAGCCATGATTGAGGTGAGAGGCGAGATACCTCAGGGATGGAGCTTCCCGTGAGGGGGTGAATCTTGAGTAAAACCCGTATTTTAACCCTCGCGTTTTTCCTGGGCCCCGCTACAGCCCTCGTTGTCTTCTTCTTCGTCTTCCCCCTTATACTTACGATTTACATAAGCTTCACCGACATGAGGAACTGGAACGTCGAGAGGTATGCGAACGACATAGTGGGCCTTAAGAACTACGAGGCCCTCGTCCATCTCTCCAGGTATGACCCAAAGTTTGAGAGCGCGGTTATAACGACAATAGTGTTCGTTACGGTAACACTGTTCATAAACGTGGTCGGGGGCCTCACGCTAGCCATATTAACCTACTTCCTCGAGGAGAGGGTCTCCCTCTCCTTCAGGCTGCTATGGCTGCTGCCTAGGATGACGCCTGTAGCCGTATACAGCCTGCTATGGTACTACTTTTTCCACAGTAGTAATATAGGGACGCTTAACAGGATTTTTATGTCCCTGGGCATAATAGAGGAGCCGATTGCATGGGGCTCCTATAACTTGCCCCTCGGGACCTGGGCCATACTCATATTTGTCAACGGCCTCGTCGGGGTTAGCTTTGGCATGATTATCTTCTACAGCGCGATAAGGAGCATACCATGGGAGTATATAGCCGCTGCTCGGGTCGACGGGGCGGGCAACCTGACCCTGATAAGGAGCATAATACTCCCCCAGCTCAGATGGCACATAATGTTCGTCACGGTCTGGCAGATGCTAAGCCTGCTGACAACATACGCCCACATATTCCTACTCTACGAGTGGGGCACGATTGACAGGATATGGGGTCAGACGTGGAGCCTGCTAGTCTTCACTACGGCGTTCGGCGACATCAAGAGGCAGGGGCTAGCGGCGGCTGCAGCTACAGTGCTGGTGGTGATAGGTATAGTGCTGGGTCTCATAGCCTTGAGGCTGCTAGGCTTCCAGAGGATGATGACTATCCCGAGGGGTGAGATCTAATGGCGGGTCCCGCGGGTGAGGTCCTAGCCGCCACGGTGTCTAGGAGGCTGAAGATAGTTATAGCCCTGGCCCTTCTGACAGCGAGTACGCCCATACTGCTAACCTATGGCCTCCTCATAATCAGTAGCTTCAGCGAGAACATGGTCACAGACCCTCTGCTGAGGGATCTCAGCCCCACCCTCTCAAACTGGATCACGTTCCTCCAGGGCAGGCTGACCTACGCGCCTGAGGGGCTGGAGAGGAACGTGGTAGAGATGGTAGTGGTTACGCTTGTGGTCGCCCTCGGCGTAGCATTCACCGCGACCCTGGTCAGCCTCCTGGCGGCCTACAGTATTTCTAGGATGAACTTCAGGGGGAGGAGGGTCTTCACGGCGAGCCTCATACTGTTGCATGCGTTCCCGGGGGTAGCTCTGATCATAGGCGTCTACATGGTGTTCCTCAGCGTAGGCAAAGCCTTGGGCCTCCTGGGCAACGAGTTCTACGCACTCACATACGTGATACTTGCGAGAGCCGCGCTGGAGGTGCCAATGGCAACGTGGCTCTTCAAGGGCTTCTTCGACAAGATACCCTGGGAGATCGAGTGGAGCGCTCTGGTCGACGGCGCCTCGAGGGTCACTGTGTGGAGGAAGATACTGGTGCCGATGGTAAAGCCCGGGATAGCGGCTGTCCTAATATTCACGTTCCTGGCGGGCTGGGAGGAGTTCATATACTTCTACGTGTTCCTGGCCCCCCTGGGCATAGACAGCCTGCCCACGTTCATAGAGGAGATTGTGGGCGCGGCGGAGTACTACCAGCTGACAATAGTGGCGGCGGCCGGCACGTTCTACCTGCTTCCCACGATCATCTTCTTCGTGTTCACCCAGAAGCTGCTGCTGGAGGCCTATAGCGGGGGCCTCAAGGGGTAAAGCCCTTCCCCTAGCCTGCGGCTTTTTATAATTATACGGGGGTTGAGGGTTGGTTGTGTGGTCCGCGGTAGAGTGGTACATTGTGAGGCCTGACGCCATAACAGTGTGGAGGGAGTACCCCGAGGTAGAGGAGAGGCTCTCCTGGTACGTGAGGGTTATGAGGGGTGAGGCGCCGCCGAAGTACAAGATAGTGCGGTCCATGGAGGCCCCGTTCTCCAGTGTGACCGAGATAGGGGAGGCTTCTACAGAGGACCTCTGGAGGGTCCATGAGAGGCTCGCGGGCGAGTTTAGGAGGCTCTGGAGGGAGCTGAGGGAGGGCGGCGGCGAGGACCTTAGAGTATCGGATGTGGAGCCAAGCTTCCTGGACGTGAAGATCGAGATAATGAATAGGATGGCAAGTCCCTGCTACCTATGCGAGAGGAGGTGCGGCGTCGAGAGGGCTAAGGGCAAGAGGGGCGCCTGCAGGCTCGCATGGGAGACCTATGTGCACAGCGCCTTCCTACACCTGGGCGAGGAGGCGCCGCTGGTGCCCAGCGGCACGATATTCTACGGGGGCTGCAACTTGACATGCGTCTTCTGCCAGAACTGGGATGTGAGCCAGTGGAAGGCGAGGGACGCTCTGAAAGTGACTCCACAGGAGCTGGGGGAGATTCAGGATAAGCTAGCGAGGCTGGGAGCCAGGAACATAAACCACGTAGGCGGCGATCCCGTTCCCAGCCTCCACGCAATCGTTGAGAGCATGAAGTACGCCAGACACGACAGGCCCCAGCTCTGGAACAGCAACATGTACATGAGCTTAGAGGCCCTGGAGGTCCTAGTCGACCTGATAGACATATGGCTCCCGGACCTCAAGTTCGGCAACGACAAGTGCGCTATGAGGCTTGCAGCCGTGCCCAGGTACTGGGAGGTCACAACCAGGAACATAAAGATAGCGGCGGAGCACGGCGACATGATAATAAGGCACCTAGTCATGCCGGGCCATGTAGACTGCTGCACGCTCCCAGTGCTGGAGTGGATAGCTAGGGAGATGCCCAAGGATAGGATCCTAGTCAACGTTATGGACCAGTACCACCCCGACAACCTGGTTCTGAGGAGCCCGTGGAAGTGGAGGGAGCTTACGAGGAGGCCCACAGAGGAGGAGATTAGGCGGGCGAGAGAGTACGCCACAAAGCTTGGCCTGCTATGGGAGCCAGTCGCCTAGCTATAAGTACCCGGCTATCTTGACCCTCCTAAGCTTCTTGTAGAAGGCAACCCTAGAGTTGACGTATTCGAGCAGATCATCCTCCTTGACATTGGAGTCCCTTCGCAGCCACACCTCAGCAACAGGGACCTGACCCACATCGCCCGCGGGCTCACCGTAAACCCTAGCCTTAACTACGTCTGGGTGGGATTCTAATATATACTCTAGGTCGCCTAGCAGTATAGCATACCCTTTGTACTTGATGATCCTCTTCTTGACGCCTCTGAAGAACATGACACCGTCCTCCCTGACCTCTACTATATCGCCCGTGACTAACCAGCCGTCACTGAACGCCTTGCTATTCTCCTCCGGGTATTCGTAGCCCTTCATAACCCAGGGAGCCTTTACTAGTAGCTCGCCTGTGGAGCCCAGAGGTAGGTCCTTGCTGCTAGAAGGGTCCCTGAGGCGTATTTCGACGCCGGGTAACGGCACCCCTATAGTGCCTTCCACGTTGGCCAGAAGCCTCGTTTGAAGTGTTAGGAAGAGGCTCTCGCTCATGCCATACCCCTGGAGTAGGGGGGTCCCGGTCTCGCTGTTGAACCTCCTCTGGAGGGACGGGTCTAAGGGTGCTCCGGCCGACACGGCATGCTTAAGGCCGGTAACCCCCTCTTCCAGCAGTTGCTGGAACATGAGGGGCACGCCAGCGATATACGACACCAGCCCCTCTGATACCAGCCTTCCCGCTATTCTGGCGCTCCACCTGGCCAGTGCAACTACAGGAGCGCCTTCTAGCAGTGGGGCTACGAGCGAGGCTTGGAGGCCTAGCACATGTGTGAACGGCGTGGCTAGCAGGCTACTGTCGCTATCCTTTATGCCTAAGACTGCGGAGTAGACTTTCGACGCAAGCCATAACCCTATATGGCTGTGCACGACCTGCATGGTCCTACCAGCTATCCCGGCATAGTATATTGCGAATGCGTCATCCAGCGGGCCTAGGTCCTCGGGGGCCGCAGGCGCGGCTGACAAGACCTCTCTGAGAGGGTGAACCTCTACGCCTCCCTCAGCCTTAAAGATTGGGTCGCCCGGCGCCAGCTCAACTATATTGTTAACGCCTGACTCGGCTACATAGCTAAACGCTCTATGAAGGAAAGGCCTGCTCCCGGCTAGCACCTTGATGGGCCTTCCTTCCAACTGGAAGCGTAGGTCCTCGCCCACAGTTAAGGGATCTATGAGGACTACCCTAGCGCCCGCGGCCATAGCGCCTAGAGTGAAGGCTAGAGCTTCTATTAGGTTTTCGGACGAGACTGCGACTTGGGAGCCCTTGCCGACGCCTATACCCTGAAGCCACCCTGCCACAGACCTTATCGCATTTGATAGCCTACTCCACGTGTAACAGTAGCCTGTCTCGGCCTGGAGGAGAGCGCAGCCCTCACCGGTCCTACTTGCGACTTCGAGGGGGACGGGCTGGAACTCGCCCGCCAGCTTGTCGACGTCCAGGCTGGACGCGGGCCCCCAGTATCTACTCCAGGGCTTCAAATAGGAGGCACCAACAAACCCCCATCTATATTTGATAAGGATAAGCGGAGGCGCCATTAGCCATATTATACACTATCTGGCCGGGGGGGTCAGATAGCGTTCAATACTCCCACGGTAAGCCCATCAATAACTATCATAGCCTCTTGAAGACGGATTGGGTGCCTCATGTGCAAAACTCATCGTCAGTAATCGGAGAAGCTAAGGTAGACGGTGTTTGGGACACGTCTAGTCTGTATATGAAGAAGTATGGTGCGGGCGAGAGGATTCTATGGACCGTAGATGTGACGCTGAGCTTCGGCGGTGTTAGGGCTCTAGACAGGGTGTCAATCGTAGTCAGGAAGGGCGAGCTGCTGGGCCTGATAGGCCCTAACGGAGCCGGCAAGACATCGCTCCTAAACGTGATAAGCGGCGTTTACAAGCCTGAGAAGGGGCGCGTCTTCTTTAAGGGCATAGATATTAGTAACTTGAAGCCTCACGAGAGGGCTAGGCTGGGCATAGCTAGGACGTTCCAGCACGGGGAGATGTTTCACAGTATGACGGTCCTGGAGACTATAATGCTGAGGCTTCACCCCTGGCATAGAGGCTCCATAGTAGAGGCTGCCCTCTGGGCCTTCAGGGCTAAGAGATGGGAGGTGGAGGCTAGGGAGAAGGCGGAGTACGTCATAGACTTGCTGGACCTCCACGAGTATAGGCATATGCCTGTAGGGGCCCTTCCGCCCGGTGTGCAGAAGAAAGTAGACCTGGCAGCCGCGATGGTTCAGGACCCCGAGGTCATATTGATGGACGAGCCCATGGCTGGCCTGTCGCGTGAGGAGAAGGACGATATAGTGAGGGCTATTATAGAGATCAGGGAGACACGCGGGACTACCATGGTATTAGTCGAGCACGACTTAGAGGTTGTGACGGATATCTGCGACCGCGTAGTCGTGATGGATAGAGGCAAGGTGATCTTCGACGGGCCGCCGCATGAGGCGGTCAAGGACGAAGCCGTGATAACGGCATACATAGGGGGGTGATACATTCTTGAACGTGAGGGTGGTTGCTAGGGAGAAGCCTTGGGGCGAGGTCGAGTATGAGTCAACGTTCCCCTGGCTGCTTTCGTGGAGAGCTTCAAGGTCGCCTCACGGCGTGGCGTTCAGGTGGAAGCGCTATGGTGTGTGGAGGCGCTATACATGGCTAGACTACTACGAGAGAGTAGTGTACGCTTCTCTCGCATTAAACGAGCTAGGACTCGAAGCGGGCGACACGGCCGCTTTCATAACGTTCAACAGGCCTGCCTGGCTGGTCTACGAGCTCGGCGCCCAAATGCTGGGAGCTAAGACAGTGGGTATATATAGGGATAGCCTGAGTGACGAGGTAGGCTACGTGCTGGATAGGAGTGACGCTTCATTCGTTCTTGTGGAGGGCCAGGAGCAGCTAGACAGGGTCCTCGAGTCGGGCGTTGAGGTAGAGAAGATAATAGTTGATGAGGCGAAGGGCCTTCACCAGTACAGGGATAAGCTTGGATCCAAGATAGTAACCTTCGGAGACCTGCTAGTCATGGGCAAGAAGTTGTACAGGGATGGAGGCGAATCCAAAGTCAAAAAGTTCATGGACGCGCTTGAGCCTGATATGGTCTGCGGCCTCTTCACCACCAGCGGCACCACGGGGCCTCCCAAGCTAGCTATGCTGACGTTCAAGAGCATGCTGGCAATGGCCTATCAGCTCAACAAAGTAGACCCTGTAGAGGAGACCTGGGAGTACGTGTCGTTCCTGCCCACAGCTTGGATAGGGGAGCAAATGATGAGCATATCGCTGCACCTGCTAGCAGGCTTTAGGGTCAACTTCCCGGAGACTCCATGGACTATGTGGAGGGATTTCAGAGAGATAGCTCCGCACTTCCTATTCTCTCCCCCGAGAGTCTGGGAAAGGATAGCGAAGGATATTATGGCGAGAGTAGAGGATGCGGATCCCCTTAAGAGGCTGGCCTTTAAGATTGCATACCGCATAGGCATAGAGGCAGCTAAGAGGAGGCTCGTGAAGGGTAGGAGGGAGCCGCCGCTACCGTGGAAATTGCTGGTATACCTAGCCTACTGGCTGGCGCTTAGGGCGGTCCTGGACAAGACGGGTCTCAAGAGGGTCGTTAGGGCTTACACGGGTGGGGCGATGATAGGCGAGGACTACGTGCTATTCTACCATGCTATAGGCGTTAACTTGAAGCAGATTTATGGGCAGACAGAGGTTGCCGGTATAGCCGTTGTGCACCCGGATGAAGATGTCAGGCCCGACACTGTAGGTAAGCCCCTGCCTCTCACCGAGGTGAAGATAGCCGAGGACGGGGAAATATTGATAAGGAGCCCCGCGGTCATGAAAGGCTACTACAAGAACGAGGAGGCGACACAGAAGACCATAGTAGACGGCTGGCTACGCACAGGCGATGTAGGCGTTCTCACCGAGGATGGCCACCTTAAAGTGCTGGATAGGGCGAAGGAGATAATAAAGCTGGCCGATGGAACCGTCGTGGCGCCTCAGGTCATCCAGAACAAGTTAAAGTTCAGCCCCTACATAGGCGAGGCCGCTATAATAGGCTCCGGCAGGCCATTCCTCTCAGCGCTGATAAACATAGACTTCGAAATAGTGTCTAGGTGGGCCGAGAGAAGGAGGATAACGTTCACGAGCTACTCGGACCTGTCCCAGAAGCCTGAGGTCCTGCAGCTCTTGAAGAGGGAGGTGAAGAGGGTGAATTCGATGTTGCCCGAGAAGGAGAGGATAAAAAGGTTTGTGAGCCTCTTCAAAGAGTTCCACCCTGACGACGGCGAGATGACAAGGACTAGGAAGCTCAGGAGAGCGGTCATAGAGAAGCGGTACGCGGGACTAATAGAAGCAATATACCGGGGCGAAGAGGAATACGACCTAACCGTCACTATGAGGCTGGAAGACGGCAGGCTAGTAGAGGTGACTAGGAGGGTTAAGATAGTCGACGTGGAGTAGGGTGTAAGCTGTGAGCTTGGAGGAATGGTCTAACCTAGTCTTCCAGGGCATACTCTTGGGGGTTCTTTACTCGCTTGTGGCCATGGGATACAACATAGTTTACAGGGTTAACAAGTCTATTAACTTCGCGGTGCCTCAGGTAGTCCTCTTAGCGGCCTACGTCTCGCTTATTGTCGCAGTGGCTGTAGGCAGCTTCATAGCGGCTATTATAGCAGCCGTGCTGGTATCCATCGCAGTTAGCATGGCGCTCGAGAGGACAGTCGCAAGGCCCCTGCTAGGGAGGCCTCCCGTGGCTCTCATAGGGGCGACTCTAGGCGTGTTCTACGCTCTTAAGGGGGTAGTGTTGATCGTGGGTGGAAGCCGGGTAGCAACGATACCCATAGACATAGACTATTACGAAGTGGGGCCTCTGGATATAGCTACTAATGATGTTATCTCTCTTGCGGGGGCGCTGCCCGTATTCGCGAGCGTAGTGATCCTTCACAGGAAGACTAGGTTTGGAGCGGCTATGAGGGCTGTTGCTGAGGACGCTGAAGGAGCCGCGGCTTACGGCCTCCCCGTGAAGAGGCTAATGCTGGCTGGATGGGCTCTCGCGGGCCTTGTGGGAGGCCTGGGTAGCATATTGCTAGCCATTAAGACGCAGGTATCACCCGAGCTAGAGTACTTCGCGATAAGGGCCCTGGCCGCGAGCCTGATAGCCGGCTTAGACAGCCTGGGCGGCGTCATAGTGGGCGGCATAGCCTTGGGCCTCGCAGAGCAGATTGGAAGCAAGATCCTAGATCCTTACCTGCCCGGGATAGGCAGGGATATAGCATTCTTGGTCCTCCTCATAGTCCTCTTCGTCAGGCCCTACGGGCTCTTCGGCTCTGAGAGGATAGAGAGGGTGTGAGACTAATGCCGGCGGGAGTGTTTAAGGAGACTTACGAGGCCGATATGGCATTCATAAGGTATCCTATCCATAAGGCTGCGTTGATAGCGGCTATCATAGCTCTCCTAGCGGCGCCTGCCGTCCTAGACAGGTACTACCTCAGCCTGGCGACGACCGCCTTGATATTCTGGGTAGCCGTCATGGGCTTGAACATCACGGTGGGCCTGGCGGGCCAGATATCGCTAGCCCACGCGGCGCTGATGGGTGTGGGCGCTTACACAGTAGCCCATGCAGCGCTGAAGCTGGGGCTAAACGCTGTCCTGGCAGTACCCCTTGCAGGCATCACTGCTATGGCTATAAGCGTGCTGCTAAGCCTTCCGAGCTTCAAGCTGAAAGAGTACTATCTGGCTATGGCTAGCCTCGCGGCCCAGCTGCTGCTGGAGTATGCGTTTTCCAGGATAGACCCAGATCAGTATACGCCGGTCCCCCCTGAGGCCAAGGTCCTAGCAGGAGTAGATTTAAACAACCCCGTGAACCTATACTACTTTACCGCTCTCGTAGCAGTCCTCATGGCAGTGATTGCTGCCAACATAGCGAGGAGTACCTATGGGAGGGCTATGAAGGCTGTGAGGGACAACGACGTGGCAGCCTCTATAGTGGGCGTAGACGTGCCCCTGACTAAGGCCCTAGCATTTGCCATAGGAGGCTTCTACGCCGGAGTAGCTGGGGGCCTCTACGCTATCTATAGCGTGGGCATAGGCTGGGAGGCCTTCACGCTGATAGTGTCGATCGAGCTGCTAGGCATGGTACTAGTAGGAGGCCCCGGCAGGGTTGTATGGGGGAGCCTCCTAGGGGTCCTCACCCTGAGGACGGGGTGGACACTGTTAGAGAGCCAGCTTACACCGCTACTCTCGGCGCTGGGAATGACTGCCTACGCATCGGCTTTCAAGTACATAGTGCTGGGCGCGGTAATCACCGCAACCATTATACTAGAGCCCGAGGGCCTAATAGCTGTATTGAGGAGGGTCAAGGAGTACTTCAGGCTCTGGCCTTACAGCTACTAGGCGTCTAGAACCCCTCACCAAGAAATTCTTAAACGTTTTGATGGGTAAGCTAGTGGAGCCATGGAGGGAATTGAGATGGCGCGGTCGAACGCTCTCTATATAGGACTCGCGGCGATAGTGGTCATAATTGTGGCGGCGGCCGCCCTATTCTTCATGGGTAGGGGTAGCGAGGAGACTGCGGGCGAAGAGGAAGTTATAACGATTAATGTGGGCCTTCTAGTCGACGAAACAGGGCCCACAAGCGACGTAGGCATCGGCTATGCGCGTGGCGCTGAAGCGGCCTTCAAGTACTTCAACGAGAAGGGGATCTACACTAAGGACGGGGTAAGGGTTGAAATAAACTATATCAAGAGGGACTACGCCTACAACCCCACACAGGCTGAAGAGTTCTACAGAGAGTTCAGGGATAGATATAATGTTATAGCTGTGATAGGGTGGGGCACTGCCGATACCGAAAAGCTATCAGACCAGGTTGCCAGGGACAAGATAGTCTATATCTCAGCGAGCTATTCTGCTAAGCTGGTAGTCAAGCCCTACAACTTCTTCCCGGCCCCCGACTACAGCACTCAGGCCTGCGCAGGGCTGGCTTGGCTCCGGGAGGAGTATGGTGGCGGCAAGATAGCGCTGGCCTATGACAGTAAGGTCGCCTATAGCAGGAGCCCGATACCAGCTATAAAGGAGGCCTCCAAGATTCTAGGCCTTGAAGTAGTGGGCGACTTCGACCTGCCGTTGAGGGCCTCGGAGGCCGACGCTGAGAGAGTCGCCAGGGAGATAAAGGCTGCTGGCGCAGACTTCGTGTGGTGCGGCAATACTATAAGCAGCTGCAGCTTGCTGGCCAGGGCGCTTGCCAAGGTCGGGGCGGACGTGGTGATGCTAGTGAACGTGTGGGGCTTCGACGAGAGGAGCCCTGATCTAGTGGGGGAGGAGGCCTATGGGATGGTGGCCGGCATAAGCCCGTTCATATACCCCGTCTTCGCTTCGGGTATCGAAGGCTTCAACGTGATATACGAGGCGGCAGAGCTTGCCGGGATACCTAGAGAGGAAGTTACACTGAGGTTCGTGCAGGGCTTCGTAAACGTGTGGCTACTCGTTAAGGCGATAGAGAGTGTTACCTCCGAGGACCTTCTCAGCAGGGGAGGCGAAGCGTTAAAGGAGATACTAGAATCCCAGACCTTCGACTTCGGAGGTATAACGGCTGCGCCTGTGAAATTCCAGCCAGGCTTCCACGTGCCCTATAAAGATGTGTACATAGTTATGCTGGCCGAAGACGGTAGCCTGGTACTGGAGGGGAAGTATAGCGCGCCCAAGGGTATAGACTGCGCCAGGGTCACCATCGAGCGGGGCTGAGAAGGGTGTAGGTCTTGCCGCCGCTGCTCTCCGTGGCAAACGCGGAGATTATGTACCACCCCTACATACTAGTCATTAAAAACCTTAGCTTGAAGGTTGAGGAGGGAACAATAACCTGTATTCTGGGGCCCAACGGCGCGGGCAAGTCTACGCTGCTCAAGGCGATATCGGGGGTTATAAAATATGAGAGGGGCCGGGTGACGCGGGGCAGCATAAATTATAGGGGCGATGATATAACCAACAGGGACCCTGACGAGATAGCCAAGATGGGGATCATATATGTTATGGAGGGGCGCAGGATATTCAGGGAGCTCACAGTAAAGGAGAACCTTGACGCTGTGGCTTACGTTACGGGCTCCGGCCCCGACGAGGTCAAAGCAGTGCTGGACTACTTCCCGAGGCTTAAGGAAAGACTGGAGGAGAGGGCAGGCAACCTAAGCGGTGGAGAGCAGCAGATGCTTGCTATAGCGTTAGCTCTCCTCCATAAGCCCCGCCTTCTGCTCCTCGACGAGCCGAGCCTGGGTCTGGCACCAAAAATAGTCTCCCTGCTGTACTCAACAATAAGGCAGCTCCACGACGAGGAAGGCATAACGATACTGCTAGCAGAGCAGAACGCTAGGAAGGCGCTTGAAATATCGGATTACGGTTACGTGATGGAGAATGGGAAGATAGTCATGGAGGGGCCCGCAGACGTTTTAAGGGAGGACAAGGACATAAAGGAGTTCTATCTGGGAATGGGCAGGGGCAGGACTAGCTATCGCAACGTCAAATGGTATAGAAGGAAGAAGAGGTGGGTTTAAAGCGATCATTACGCCTCAAGGAGGGTGCTCTTTATTTTATCCTTCCTTTGAGGCCCCCGCCCCCCGTGGAGAGGTTACGCACTGAAGACCGCTCCGGCGGGGTGACATAGGCCCACCGAGGGTCCGAGGGGGCGGGGGCCTTTCTCCGCCGTGGTTAAATGCCGGTGTAGCTTCTTGTGGCTCCACTGGTGGCTGGGCTGTGGGGAGGCTTGAGAGGCCGGTGCTTGCAGTTAACATGAAGGCTTATGACTCGGCGTTCGGCGAGAGGGCTAGAGATCTGGCTAGGGCTGCTGGTAGGGTCTCGTCGTCCACGGGGGTTAGGGTTATCCTAGTGGCGCCTCTCTTGAATGCAGCGTCTCTAGCAGCGATCTACGAGGATGTCTATGCCCAGCACGCGGACCCGGTGGGCTTCGGGGCTTACACCGGGTTCACCCCTGCAGAAGCCCTGGCATTGGAGGGCGTGAGGGGCGTCATGGTTAATCATAGCGAGCACAAGATGATTTATAGGGATGTAGAGAGGGTTGTCGAGTCCGCTAAAAAAGCCGGGCTGGAGGTCCTAGCCTGCGCTGACACCCCCGGCGAGGCTGCGGGGCTCGCTTTCATGAGGGTCGATTTCATAGCCGTTGAGCCCCCCGAGCTGATAGGGACAGGCATACCAGTGTCTAAGGCTAAGCCCGAGGTGATCACGGGCGCCCTCGAGGCTGTGAGGAGGGTCAGAGAGGTGCCTGTGCTCGCGGGGGCTGGCATCACGGGCGGCGAGGACGCTGCGAGGGCCGTTGAATTGGGCTCCGCGGGCGTGCTAGTGGCGAGCGCCGTGATGAAGGCCGCTGACCCCGAGTCCAAGATGAGGGAGCTTGCCGAAGCTATGTCCAGGGCGTGGAGGAGGTAAGTACGCCTCGCCGCTTCACCCCTTTTTGCCCTTCCACGATACCCGCTCCTTGAGGGGTGTCTTCTCTAGTTGAGAGTCGCCCTTGTCTCTATGGGGTGGAGCGGCTTTCGCCCCTCTGTCGAGGAGCTCAGCTTCAGGGAGATGATGTTCGAGGCGGCTATGAGGGCCTACGAGCAGGCGGGAATAGACCCCAGAAGGGACGTGGACGCCTTTATATCGTGCCAGGAGGACTTCTGGGAGGGCATAGCTATCACCGACGAGTTCGCGCCTGAGCCCATAGGTGGCGTCTTGAGGCCCACCCTCACGGTGGCCGGGGAATTCCTCCAGGGCCTCGCCCAGGCCTACATGATGGTCAAGACCGGCTACTTCGACGTAGTCGTTGTAGAGTCCCACGCGAAGCCTAGCGACGTTGAGTCTATGAGGGGCGTCTTTGAAATGGCATTCGACCCGCTCTACCTGAGGCCTCTAAAGGCGCCTAACCCTCACTTCCTCGCAGGGCTTATGGCGTCTGCATTCATGGCTAGGAGCGGGGTTGACAGGGAACACCTTGCCATGGTAGCTGTTAAGAACAAGTCTAACGGCCTCTACAACCCTAGGGCAAGCCATTCCGCCAGGATAACGCTAAGCGACGTCCTGGACTCCGAGCCCGTCGTAGACCCCCTGACTAGATACGAGATAGCGCCTTTCAGCGACGCCGCTGTAGTCGCTGTTGTGGCCTCGGAGGAGGCGGCTAGGAGGCTCACCGACACGCCTGTCTGGATAGACGGCGTGGGGTGGTCTACTGAGGCGGGAACAGGGTCCATGGCTTGGCACGACCTGGGCAGCATGCCGAGCATGAGGATGGCTGCCACGATGGCCGCGAGCATGGCTGGCATCTCGAGTATAATGAGGGATACTAGCTTCGCGGAGGTAGAGGATAGGTATAGCTTCGCAGAGCTCATGGCAGCGGAGGAGGCGCTCACTGGCGACGCCCTGGAGGCGGCTAGGATGCTGGAGAACGGGGACTTCGATAGAGACGGCTACTACCCCGTGAATCCGAGCGGGGGAAGCCTAGCAATGGGAGTCGCTTTCGAGGCGACCGGAGGCGCCAGGCTGTTAGAAGCCTATCTAAGGCTCCTCGGGGGCGGCGAGGAGGTCGAGGCGGGCGCTGAGAGGGCCCTAGTCCTCTCGTGGAGGGGGATACCAACTAGGACAAGCATGGCAGTCATACTCTCATTGTAGGGGGGTGGTGGCCGTGGTTGCGAGGCCCAACATACATGTTAAGTCCAAGGTCGCCATCGTAGGGGCCGGCTTAACCCTGTTCAGAAGGAGGATGCTAGAGACTCCGAGGGAGCTGGCATGGGAGGCGGCCAGGATGGCGCTGGAGCAGGCAGGCCTCACCCTGAGAGACATAGACTGTGTGGTTGTGGGCAGCGCTCCCGACGCCTTCGACGGTGTCCACATGAAGGGTGAGTACCTAGCAGACGGGGCGGGCGGCATAGGGAGGCCGACGGTAAGAGTGTTCGTGGGGGGCGGCACGGGGGTTTTCGTGCCGATAGCTGCCTGGTGGCACGTGGCTAGCGGCCTCTGTAGGAGCGTACTGGCAGTAGCCGAGGAGAAGATGAGCCCTGCTCACCCCCATCCTCAGGGCGTCTTCGCCTACATCTGGGATCCAATCCTTGAGAGACCTCTCGGCCCGAACCTGATATGGATATTCGCGTTGGAGATGAGGCGCTACATGTATAAGTGCAATGTGCCCAAGGAGACTATAGCAAAGGTGTCGGTGAAGAATAAGAGGAATGCGCTCGATCACCCCGCCGCCCAGGCCGCCGCGAAGATAACCGTCGAGGACGTGCTGAAGAGTGAGGTGCTCGTGTGGCCCGTCCAAAGGCTCGACATAAGCCCCGTGAGTGATGGGGCGGCGGCGCTGGTAATGGTTAACGAGAACGAGGCTAGGAGGGTCACAGACTCGCCGGTTTGGGTTGAGGGAGTCGGGTGGACGCTGGATAACACGCACTGGTACAACAGGGAGCTGGCCTATCCGAGGTATGTGAACTACGCGGCTAGGATGGCGTATAAAATGGCCGGTATTGAGAGGCCGTGGAAGGAGATAGACGTGGCGGAGCCCTACGATCCCTTCGACTATAAGGAGCTACACCACATAGAGGGGTTGATGCTGGCTAGGCGCTGCGAGGCGCCTAAGCTGCTGGAGGAGGGCTGGTTCGACAGGGACGGGGAGCTGCCTACGAGCCCCAGCGGAGGCCTCCTCGGCGTGGGCAACCCGATAGCCGCCGCGGGCCTGATGAAGGTCGCAGAGATATTCTGGCAGCTTAGGTACGAGGCTGGAGCCAGGCAGGTGAAGAAGCCGGTCCACAAGGGCGTGGCCCAGGCTTGGGGAGACCTTATGCAGGCGGCTACAGTGGTAGTCCTGGGCGTGTAGGGGGGTGCGCGGGGATGGGCGAGCCTAGGCTGCCCGGCACCTACCTAAAGGAGAAGGAGATGTACCAGCTGCCGGGCATAGTGGAGCATAGGCCCGACGCTAAGTACTCATTCTCTGCGGGCCAGGCCGTGAGCAGGTTCCTGGAGGGGCTCAAGCAGGGGAGGATACTGGGTAAGAGGTGTCCGCGCTGCGGCAGGGTCTACGTGCCGCCCAGGAGCTACTGCGAGTACTGCTTCGCCCCCACGGCCGAATGGGTCGAGGTGAGTGGGGAAGGCGAGGTTAACACGGCAGTGGTAAGCTACATATCCACGTTCAGGGAGAGGCTCGAGGAGCCGGAGATAATAGCTGTTATAAGGTTATACGCTCCGGGCTACACGGGCAAGAAAGACGAGTACGAGTTCCCAGGCATATTCCATAAGCTGTGCGGCGTGAAGCCAGAAGACGTCATGTCGGGAAGGGTTATAGGGATGAGGGTTAGGCCGCGCTGGAAGCCGCCGGAGAGGAGGGTGGGCAGCATAACAGATATAGAATGCTTCGAGCCCGTGGAGGGGTGATAAGTCATGGCGTGGAGCATGTGGTGGAAGGAGGCTAGGAGGATCTACAAGTTCCCGGGTAAGATGGAAGTCGAAAAATATGTATACACGCCAGGCCTTCACGGCCTGGAGGCTGCGAGGAAGCTGAAAGAGGAGGGCAAGTTCGTAGGCACCAAATGCGGCGACACGATATACTATCCACCGACAACCTTCTGCCCAGACTTCAGCGAGGGGGGGCTAGCAGAGGTTAGGGGCCCGTGGAGGGTTGCAGCCTTCACGGTAATAAGGGAGACCATGGAGGGGGAGAGGCTTGAGAAGCCTATAGTCGTAGCGCTGATCGTGCCCGACGACGCTGTGGGCGGTATAATACACTATGTTGACGTAGACCCGGATAAAATCTATATCGGCATGGAGGTCGAGCCCGTCCTAAAGCCCAGAGAGGAGAGAAAGGGCAACCCCGTAGAGGACATAGTGCACTTCAAGCCGAAGATCGAGGAAGGAGAGGGCTAAAAGCGTTAAACACTCTGTGCGAGAGAGAGCTGAGACCCCCCTCCTCGGGCGGGTGACGGGTTTTGCGCAGGTCCCTATGGCTGCTCCTCCTAGACCTTGACGGCACGCTCTGGGACCATCTGGACATCTCTAGTCTAGAGCCGCCGTTCAGGCGAGTAGAGGAAGGGGTCATAGAGGACTCTAGGGGAGTCAGGGTTAGGCTCTATAACTATATGGCGGAGCTGGCCCGCTGGGCTAGGTCTAGGGGCGCGCTTGTAGTGAGCCTTAGCTGGAACGAGCCCGAGAAGGCTATCAGCGCTTTAAAAGCGTTCGGCGTCGACGCGCTGTTCCACTGGCATGTAATAGAGCCTCACCCTTGGAAAGGTAGGGCGTTGGCCAGGTTCCTCGAGAGGGCTCGCATCCGCATACCGCCGCAGCACATGATATATTTCGACGACAGAGATATACACCTAGACGACATATACTTTCATGTGGGCCCTGTGAAGTACGTCAGAAGCCACAGGGACTGCTCAAGCTTCGAGGAATGCGTGGAACTAGTATCAAGGCTTTTGGGAGGACTAATCCAGGGCTATTCAGGCCGAGATTAAGCGCTGCGGTTCTTCTCTACAAGCTGGGGCCTTAGGGTGGGCTCGGGCCCCCGCGGCGAGTGTAGAAGGGTGCTATCCATCGACGTTGGAACTACCTCCATCAAGGCGGGGGTAGTAGACTGCTCGACTTTGAAGGTTTTGGCGAGGGGGGAAGCTAGGACCCCTCTGAAGATGCCTAGGCATGGATGGGCTGAGCAGGACCCTGACGAGCTGTGGGATGCTATAGCCTCCGCGGCCAGCAAGGCCGTTGAGTCGACGGACTCCCGTGTAGACGCTGTAGTCACGTCGACATACCTTGCAGGCCTAGTACTTTTGAGCGAGAAGGGCGAGCTCAGCAGAATACTAGTATGGATGGACGAGAGGGCTGCCGGCCTTCCCGAGGAGTTGTTCAGCGGTCCGATTAAGGTTAAGGGTTACAACGTGTTTAGGCTGGCGGAGATGCTGTTCATAGCAGGAGGCGCTCCCGGGAGGTCGGGTAAAGACCCTCTATCGAAGATCGCGTGGTTCATGAGGGAGGAGCCGGGCCTAGTCGAGAAGGCTAGCGCTATCGGTACGCTCAAGACGTGGATTCTCTTCAGGCTAGCCCGTAGAAGCGTAGTGACGCCGGACGACGCTCATCTAACGTGGCTCGTCGACTCGCGAGGCGGGCGCGTGAGATGGAGCCGGCGGCTAGCCAGTAGGTACAGGGTCCCCCTGGATAAGTTGCCTGAGATAGTGAAGCCCGTGGACATCGTAGGAGGGCTCTCCCCCGGCGCCGCCGAGGACCTAGGCCTCAAGCCGGGGATCCCCGTTGTGGCGGGCTCCGGCGACGTAGCAGCTGCTGCTATAGGCTCCGGCGCCCTAGGCGAAAGGGAGTACCACGTGTACATGGGGACTAGTAGCTGGGTCGCGGTTCACTCAAGCAAGAGACTGCTAGACATTAGACATTATATAGGTAGCCTCGCGTCGGCCGTCGAGGGCAAGTACTTGGTCATAGCTGAGCAGGAAACTGCGGGCGCCGCCCTAGACTGGGTCCTCGGGGTGGTGGGCGCTGGCTACGAAGAGGCCGAGAGGATGGCGTCGAGGGTGCCCCCGGGCTCGGATGGTGTCATAGCCGCGCCCTGGTTCTTCGGGGAAAGAAGCCCTATAGACGATCCCGACGCCAGGGCAGCCTTCATAGGGTTAACGCTCGGACACACAAAGTGGCACCTAGTGAGATCCGTCATGGAGTCTGTAGCGTTTAACATTGCATGGTCGATGGGAGCGTTGACGAGGATCGCAGGGAGGCCTAGGCTTGTAAGGGGCGTTGGCGGGGGGTTCAGATCGCGGCTTTGGGCTGGCATACTAGCTAGCGCGCTAGGCACGCCTGTAGAGGTTGTCGAGGAGCCTTGGGACGCCTCGCTGAGGGGGGCAGCGGCTCTCGCGGTGTCAGCACTCACAGGTTTACGGCTGGAGACTGTGGCTAAGAGGGTTAAGGTCTGGTACGTGGCCGAGCCTGACCCGGAGGCGGCTAAGACCTATAGGAGGCTTATGGGTGTTTACGTTAAACTCTATGAGAGGCTGGTACCAGTATTCCACGGCCTCCGCGGGGTTTAGCGTAAACCTGTACGAGCGCCGGCACTGTTATGGCAGCGACCGCAGCTGCCAGCGTGGAGATCGCCCTCACTGCTAGGTCCTCGTAGGCCACGGCTGGGAGCCCAGCCGCGACTGCGATGGCCGAGCCCAGGAGCCCCGCCTTGACGCCCAGCGGCTTGTCGCCTAGCAGCCTCTCGTAGGCGGCTAGCCCTGCTAGGCCGCCGAGTAGGGTAGAGGCCACCTCGACCCTGAGAGCCGAGGCGGCTTCTAGCGGGGCCGCCACGGCTAGCGATAGTGCTACGAGTTGGAGAGGCTTCACCCGCTCGGAGAGCGCGTAAGCGGCCAGCGCGGCTGCAAGTCCCACTGCTATGCCGCCTGCCACGTCTAACGGATAGTGGACGTTGAGCGCAACCCTTGAAGCGGCTACCAGGCCCGGCACAGCTATAGCGGCTATGAGCGTGTAATAGCTAGGCAGAGCGAGAGCCAGGTAGGCCCAGAAGGCCGTAGAGGATGAGGCGTGGCCGCTGGGGAACCCGGGGCCCTCCGCCTCTACGAGCCATAGCTCCCTAGGCGGTCGGGGCATGTCTAGAAGCTCCTTCAAGGCGTCGGTGACAGCCACAGCCAGCATCAGAGACGCTAGGAGCCCTGCTCCTCTCTTAGGCCCTAGCACGTGGAATGCTATGGGCAGCGAGACTAGGTAGAAGGGGGTCTCTCCCATTAGCGTCACGAGCCTCCAGGCGTCTACCCCGGCGTAGTAGACGGTTGCAGCGGCTAGGGCTGACGCGACCGCCGCGAGGGCGGGGCCTCGGAGTCTAGCCGTCTCCTCCCAGCCCGCGGCGGGGCTCGGATCCCGTCGTTTCCCCACGGGCCCACCATCCACGTTTAAGTCTGCGAGAGGCCTCTTAAAATGGGGGCCGCGATGGACCTAGTTGAGACCCACTGCCACACGGTTGTCAGCGACGGGAAGCCCACGCCCGAGGAGGCTGTGAGGGCTGCAAGGGCTAGGGGGCTCGCGGCGCTAGCCGTAACAGATCATAACACGTTTGAGGGGTCAAGGGCTGCGGCTAGAGCTGCACGCGTGCTGGGCGACGTCATTGTCGTCTTCGGCAGCGAGGTGAGGACTAGCTGGGGCGACGTGGTGGTGCTATGCCCCTCAGATCCTGGGGGTGAAGCTCCCCGGGACCCCTTCGAGCTGAGGGAGTGGAGCCTGGAGAGGGGCTGTGTTACTATAGCTGCCCACCCCCTCAACAAGCTTCACCATGGTATAGGCTGGAAGAGGCTGAGGGAGAACGCCGGGCTTTTCGACGCTGTTGAGGCGTGGAACGCTTATACCCCGCCGATACTCAACATACCGGTCTTGCTCCTGTCTAGGAGGCTGGGCCTGGCTAGGACCTCGGGGAGCGACGCCCACGTGGCCTCTATGATAGGAGTGGCGCCCTCGAGAGTTGAAGACGCGTCGAGCCCTGAGGCCGTGGTGGAGAGCATAAGGAGGGGCCTCGTCGAGCCTAGCCTTGGCGTGCCGGGGCCGAGGGCTCTAGTCGATAGCCTGGTTTGGAGCGTGGAGAGGAGGATTAAGGCTTTGAGGCTCTAGAAGGTATTCCGGTGCGCCGGGTTTGGGGAGGGTAGTAATCCTGGTCCATAGGTCGTGCGCCTCCAGCTATAGCCTCTTCAGGCAGCTCAAGGATAAAGGGCTCCTGGGCAAGGTAGATCTGAGGCCTGCGAGGTCGCCAGAATACGGCGGCAGAATCGTGTGGAGCGTGCCATGGCTGCTAGTGGATGACAGGCCTGCTGGCTCAGATCCCCTCGACGTGAGGGTAGTCGAGGCGGCTGTAAAGGGGGATAGGCTGGAGCCCCCCGAGGACCAGCTCTCAGCCTTTATGGAGGCGGTGTTGCATAGTAGCGCGGCCTCAAGCCTAGTAGCGCTGAACTACAGCCTAGAACCCGTGCTCTCCGAGGACCTAGCCGCCGCGGCCCTCCACGAGCCGCTCACAGGCGCAGACGTAGGGAGGCTGCTATCCCAGGCGAGGTCCGAGTCTAAGAGGCTCGTCGAGGAGTGGGGCGTCAAGATAGGAAGAGCTCTGGCCATAGGGTTCGTGAGGGAGCTGTGGTGGTCGCGGAGAGGTAGCCTAGAGCCAGGAGAGATCGAGGAGGCCGCGGGGAAGGGCCTGTTTAGGCTGTGGCTGCTCGCCAAGGCTAGCCTCGGCAGGGCCGGGCTCCCCAGCGACCCCCGGGTCGAGGCTAACCCTATCATCGAGGAGGCTGAGAGCTTTCTATCCAGGCTGGGCGACGCCCTGGTGGCGAGGGTTGAAAGGGAGCAGAGGGAGGTCCTATCCGACGAGGAGTGGGCTAGGGTCGCCGGCTAGGTAAACCTGTACTGGATGCCCCTGCCGCTCGGCGGATAGCCCCACTTAATCCTGCCCCAGCCCAGAACCCTGCATAGGCCACACTCGAGGCACCCCTCATAGCTGAACACTATCCTATCCCCTGTCTCCACGTAGCACTGGGCCGGGCAGAGGAGGACTAACGCCTTCCTGGGCAGGTCTTTCTGCGCCTCGGGGTCGCTAGGCACTATTATATGGGGGTCCTCGTCGACGTCGAATACATCCCTCTGGAGCAGGTCCTCAACTCTTATAAAGCCGCTGCGCCTTTGAGCACCCTGCAATGCCCGGGCCCACGGTAAGCATGTGACGAGTGCAGTTTATAACTAGGCGCTAGGTCCTAGGCGCTACCCCCGGCATCTCTCCTCGCAGAGCCTTCTGACTATGTCGCTCACGCTCCTTAACCCTCCTGAGAAGCTCCTCTTACCCCCCGGCATCCTGAGGACCTCCGGCCTGTATCCGAGTCTCTCCTCGGCCCTCGAGGCTATCTCCTCCTCGCTGAAGGCCTGGTCCGGCCCAAGCACTATTATGTCGGGCTTCACCCTCTCGACGCTATCCATTATATCCCTCTCGCTGCCCAAGAAGGCCTCATAGACGTACCTTACAGAGGATACCAGGGCTAGCCTAGACTCCTCGTCTAGGACGGGCCTCCTACCCTTAACCCTCTCGACAGTGGAGTCCCGGGCCACGACGACATAGAGCTTTCCGAGCCTAGAAGCAAATCTCAGCAGCTCTATGTGACCTGGATGTAGCAGCTCGAAGGTGCCGCCCACGAGCACCTTTCTGCCGATCTCCTCGCTCCGGGGCCACCACGGCTCGGCGACTCCCAGGTACTTGAGGGAGTCTATCAGGCCTTCGGCGTAACTGGCCGAGGCTAGAGCGGTCTCATAATCCCCCCTGGAGTAGTAGAACTCTGCGTCTCTGATGTACCTCTCCGCAGCGTCTATGAGGGACGACACGTCTAAGCCCTCGAGGGAGGCTCCAGCTTTCTTCAAGCTCTCCAGCGCCCTCTTCGCAGAGCTTATGTACCTCCACGCCCTCTCCGCTAAGCCCTGGGCTCTGCTCAAGCGGTGCACCCTCACATAGAGACTTCGGCGGGGAGAGGTTAATCAGAGGAGGAGGCCTGGGCAGTTGCTTACATGGAGGAGGCGGTTAAGGCCTACGCCGGCCTTTCAATGTGGGGAATCTACGCCCTCTTATTAATCCGTCTTTGAGCTTTTAACCTGTGGCCGGGGGGCCCGGGCGTGCTCCCGGAGAAGCTTCCTAAAAGGCCCGGCTACGATATAACAATCAAAATGATCTACGACAGGGCGCTCAGCCTCTTCCCCGACATGGAGATCGTCTATAGGACCTCGAGGGGAGTCGACAGGTACACCTTCAAGGACGCGGCCTCCAGGATGCAGGCCCTAGCCAGAGCGCTCGAATCGCTGGGCGTGAAGGGATTAGACAGGGTGGCGACGCTGGACTGGAACACCCACTGGCACTATGAGGCATACTATGCAGTCCCCATGATGGGCGCTGTGCTGCACCCTGTCAATGTCAGGCTTGCTCCGAGCGAGATAGCATACATAATGAACCACGCCGAGGATAAGGTCGTCATAGTTCATAACGACTTCATGAGGCTGGCTGAGGCGATAGTGCCAAAGGTATCCAGCATCAAGCACGTCATAGTCGTTGACGCCGAGAGCGTGCCGGGCAAGATAGGTGAGGCGAAGGTACACCACTATGAGGACCTTATAAGGGAGAACCAGGGCGGCTACGACTGGCCTGAGCTAGACGAGGATAGGCCAGCCGCTATGGGCTATACCAGCGGTACGACGGGCCTGCCGAAAGGGGCGTATCATAGCCACAAGATGATAGTGGTCCACGCCCTCAGCGGGGCCCTCCAGCTAGCCACCCTAGGCCCTTACAAGATTACAAGCGAAGACGTCATACTACACATAGTCCCTATGTTCCACGTCTACAGCTGGGGCCTGCCGTACATAGCGACACTGCTAGGCACCAAGCAGGTGTTCCCCGGCAGGTTCGAGCCCAAGGCGGCCCTGGAGCTTATAAAGAGAGAGGGTGTGACTGTAACCGCCGGCGTGCCAACTATACTCTACATGCTACTGACGGCCGCGGAGGAGGCCGGGGTGGACCTATCGGGCTTACTCTTCGTGGCGGGCGGTCAAGCACTCTCAAGGGGCCTAGCGGAGGCGGCCCGTAGGAAGGGGATTAAAGTAATGCTGGGCTACGGGATGACCGAGACCGCCCCGATACTGACGCTCGCCACCGTGCCCCCCAAGTACAGGGATAGGGCTGAGGACCTCCTGATATCTACGGGCTGGCCCATACCGCTGGTGGAGCTGAGGGTGGTTAACCCCGAGACTATGGAACCTGTGCCAAAGGACGGTAAGACTATGGGCGAGATAGTGGTTAGGGCTCCCTGGGTCACCCCGGAGTACTATCTTGACCCGGAGAAGACTGAGGAGGCGTGGAGGGGAGGCTGGTTCCACACGGGAGACGTGGCGGTATGGTTCCCAGACGGACACGTGCAGATCGTGGATAGGTTCAAGGACGTGATAAAGAGTGGGGGCGAGTGGATTAGCAGCGTGAGGCTGGAGGACGCGATAAGCACGCATCCCGGCGTAGCTCAGGTGGCAGTAATAGGTGCTAGGCACGAGAAGTGGGGCGAGAGGCCTGTGGCGATCATAGTGCCGAAGCCGGGCTGGAAGGATAAGATTACGACCGACGAGATAAGGAGGTTCTTGATGGAGAATTACGTGGAGAAGGGGGAGATACCTAAGTGGTGGCTGCCCGATAAGGTCATAGTAGTCGACGACCTGCCTAAGACCAGCGTAGGTAAGATCAACAAGAGGGCGCTGAGGGACCAGTACTACAACGTGCTAGTCGGTCAAGGGTAGAGCGGGGCCACATAGTTTTGTAGGGCAGGGGAGCCTCGCGTTTTTACTCCCTCTTCACGCCCGTCAATTAACGGGAGTGCGAGGCCTTGCAGCTGGCCAGCTGGAGGCTCCTAGCGAGGACCGTGAAAAACGCGGACATAGTTGTAGAAGTACTCGATATCAGGGACCCCATGAGCACTAGGAGTAGGAGACTTGAGAGAATGGTGGAGCTACTAGATAAGAAGCTGCTGCTAGTGCTCAACAAGGCTGACCTTGTGCCGCGGAACGTGGCGGAGAAGTGGAAGAGGATATTCGAGGGCATGGGCTACGATGTGATGTACGTGTCGGCAAGGCATAGGCTAGGTACGAGGATGCTAAGGGGCTGGATAAAGGCCTCCGCGGAGTTCAAGCCGTTCACTGTAGCCGTGGTGGGGTTCCCTAAGACCGGGAAGTCGAGCATAATAAACGCGTTGAGGGGTAGAAAGGGGGCTTCGACGAGCCCGATACCCGGGAGCCCTGGCTACACTAAGTCGCTGCAGATACTCAAGATAGAGGAGGGCTTCTACATGATAGACACGCCGGGCGTCATACCGGTCGAGGGGGGGTGGCCGGAGGCCGTGATTAGGGGTAAGTCTCCTGAAGAGCTTAAGGACCCCGTGACACCCGCGATAAGCCTCATAGAGAGGATACTCAAGTATAATCCGAGGGCGTTCGTTCAGGCCTACGGCATAGAGGAGAAGGAGCCTTTAAAGATACTGGAAGCCCTAGCCGTGAAGAGGGGATGGTTTTACAAGCTGTCTAAGGAGCCCCTCATAGAGGAGGCTGCCAGGGCGGTCATCAGGGACTATCACAAAGCTAAGATACCCTTCTATGTACCTCCCGAGGAGTACCTGTAGTTAATGCGCGGGGCGTCCAAGCCTTAGGTCGGGATGAAGATCCATGCAGGCACTGAGGCCCAGGCCCCCGGCTGGGCCTATGAGGACCAGGGACTACCCGCTGACCGCTGCTTAACGGGCCGTGGGCATAGGCCCGGCTCTAACCTCTAGGGCGTTTCCGGTGATCTCGCCTCTCATAGTCGAGTATAATAGCAATGCTAGGCCGGCGGTCTTAACAGCGTTGAATACAATGGGTGCCAGGGCAGCTCTGTGATCGAGTATCGCGGTGGGCAGGGTGATTATGAAGAGTGCCATGCCTGCTACGAAGAGGGATGCGCCGGCTTTCGACATAGCCTCTATATCCCTATACAGTTTGACACCTACGGCTAGCTCGGCTAGGTACACGATTGCTATGAGGGGCGGCGCTAGAGGCCTGGTGGCATCGCTGAGCGTTAGAACGAATGCTATGAAGGCTCCTGCTATGCCCGGCGGCAGCAAAGCCCTTGCAACCCTCTCAGCGTTCCTGGCGAAGGCCAGCAGCCTCCTATAGACCAGGTAGGCGAGCGCTATCAGGGGGAGGAATAGGAGCGACGTGGGCGGCGTGAAAGCGGCGTACAGCCCATCGACGTATACCTTGACTAGCAAATATTCTATTATCACTGCGGCGACTATGCTAGCAGCGAACACGTCTCTAGCAGCCCTTAGCCCCCCCATAGCGCGGCACCTCTTCTGAAACGCCTTCAGGTGGACTTCAGCTTTAGCCTGAGCAGTCTGCCGGAGTACTCGGCAGCAGGTCCAAGCCTAGACTCTATCTCGAGCAGCCTGTTATACTTAGACGTCCTCTCGCCCCTCGCAGGGGCTCCAGCCTTAATCATGAGGGCCCCCGTAGCCACGGAGAAGTCCGCTATGAAGGGGTCCTCAGTGTCCCCGCTCCTATGGCTCACTATCACGGCTAGCCCCATAGCTTTGGCCGCGTCCACAGCTTCCAGGGCCTCTGTTACAGTGCCAGCCTGGTTAACCTTAACTAGGAGGCCGCCCACGAACGCTCCCCTCTCCTCTACAAGGCCACGGTTAGTGACCAGGAAGTCGTCGCCCACCACTATCAGCTTAGACCCAAAGGATTCCACAGCGATCCTGAATCCCTCAATATCGTCCTCGTGGAATGGGTCCTCCAGGTAGACTATGGGGTAGTCGTCGACTAGACGAGAATAGTATTCCAGCATCTGCTCCCTGGCCAGTCTCCTACCCTCTACATGGTAGAAGCCGTCCCTGTATAGCTGACTAGCCGCGGCGTCGAGGCCGAATGCTATGTCCCTCCCCGGCGTGTAGCCTGCGGCCTCCACAGCTCTAGAGAGGGCTTCAAGGGCCTCGCGGGAGCTGGACATCGGCGGCGCGAAGCCGCCTTCATCGCCCACGTTAATAGCTGAAAGCCCGTATTTCTCCTTCAGCATACTCTTCAGGGCCTGGTAGACCTCTACTGACCAGCGCAGCGCCTCCTCGAGGGTGGGGGCCCCTATGGGAGCCACCAGGAACTCCTGAAGGTCTAGCTGGTTGCCTGCGTGGACGCCGCCGTTGATGAGGTTTAGAAGGGGGATGGGGAGCCTCCTAGCGGCAGGCCCCCCAAGGTATTCGTATAATTCTAGGCCGGCCTCGCTCGCTGCGGCCCTTGCAACGGATATGCTTACGGCGGTAGTAGAGTTGCCCCCAAGCCTAGACTTGTTGGGGGTACCGTCTAGCTCTACGAGCAGCTTATCCACGTAGGCTTGCAGCCTTGAATCAACGCCGACGAGCCTGGGAGC